>CAZEWS010000010.1:0-25964 GCA_964515985.1 uncultured Rikenellaceae bacterium
GCAACGGCAGGAACCTATTATATCAAGGGAACCACTGCAGAAGGATGTTATGATATTGAGTCAGTAGTAGTTACGATCAATCCATTACCAACCGCGAATGCAGGTACAGCCCTTAGTGCAATATGTCAGGGTGTTACCTCAGCAGCCCTGGGCGGGACGGTAGGAGGTTCAGCTACAGGAGGTACCTGGAGTGATGGAGGAATAGGAGGGACATTCACCCCTAATGCGACCACCCTGAATGCGACATGGACACCACCAGGGAGTTATAGCGGGACAGCGACATTGACTTTAACAAGCAGCGGCGGGCCATGCGGGACAGCTTCTGATACCAAGACGCAAGTTGTAAACCCGAATGCTGTTATTACGTTAACCTCGGGAGCAGGCACCAATGCACAGGCATTATGTATAAATACAGCGATCACCGATATCACCTATTCAGTAGCAGGCGGTGGGACAGGAGCAGGAGTGACAGGGTTACCTGCCGGAGTCATTGGAGTATATGATGCAGGAGTTTTTACTATCAGTGGGACGCCAACAGAATCAGGTACATTTAATTACACGGTAACCACAACAGGTACCTGTACGCAGACGACAGCACCAGGTACCATAACGGTTATTGCTTTACCGGCGACTACGGCTTCAGATAACGGACCTGTTTGTGCAGGCAGTCCACTTAGTCTGACTGGCGGTCCTGGTGGTATGACTACTTATGCATGGACTGGTCCCAACGGATTCAGTTCTGCACTTCAGAGTCCGACTGTATCGGCTGGAGCAACAGCAGCAATGGCGGGATTATATACCCTGACTGTTACGAATAGTTATGGATGTCAAAATACAGCAACTACAACCGTCACTGTTAACCCGTTACCGACAGTTACGTTCACCGGTCCTTTGGCTGACCAGTGTGTTAGTGAAACGACTTATTTATTAAGTGAAGGAAGTCCCTCAGGAGGCACTTATAGTGGACCAGGAGTATCCGCCGGAAACTTTAATGCCAGTACAGCCGGTGTAGGCACCCATACACTCACCTATACCTATACAGATGTTGGTAGTGGCTGTGTCAACAGTGCCACGACTACTATTACGGTCAATGACTTACCAAACCCGACACTCACCAGTTCAGATGCAGACAACATTTTCTGTGCAGGTACCAGTGTAACATTTACTGCCGGAGGCGGAACGAGTTATAACTTCAGGGTAGGAGGTGTAAGTGTCCAGAGCGGAGCATCGGCTACCTACACTACCAGCTTATTAACCAATGGTCAGGTTGTGGATGTAATAGTTACCAATACCAATGGATGTACTGCTACTTCAACAGGTATAACAAATTTTGTAAACCCATTACCAAACCCGACACTCACCAGTTCAGATGCAGACAACATTTTCTGTGCAGGTACCAGTGTAACATTTACTGCAGGAGGCGGAACGAGTTATAACTTCAGGGTAGAAGGTGTAAGTGTCCAGAGCGGAGCATCGGATACCTACACTACCAGTTCATTAACCAATGGTCAGGTAGTAGATGTAATAGTCACCAATGCCAATGGATGTACAGCTACTTCACCAGGTATAACAAATTTTATAAATCCATTACCATTTATTATTGTAACCTCTCCGCCTACGTGTGCAGCTGATTTAGCTACATATTCACTTGAAGTAACAGTAAGTTCAGGGACAGTAACAAGCACCTTTGGTACAGTAACCAACACAGGGGGCAATGTATGGGTTATAGCCGGTGTTTTATCTGGGACAAATATTACTATAACGGTAACCGATGGGAATAGTTGTGAAAATACCTTGGTTGTGACGGCTCCGAATTGCTCTTGCCCGCCAGTAACAGCCCCGATTAGTGGAGGAGACAAATCCTATTGTGAATTAGGAATAATTCCAACTATAACTGCGACTGTTTCAACTGGAGAGACCGTAGATTGGTATAATTCTCCATCAGGTGGAACACTTTTGAAAAGTGGTAGTCTAAGTTACACGCCCTCAACTGCGGGCACCTACTATGCCATGGCAAGAAATATAACAACAGGTTGTGTAAGCAGTACACGGACACCGGTTACAGTAACGATGAATGCTTTACCAAACCCGATACTCACCAGTTCAGATGCAGACAACATTTTCTGTTCAGGTACCAGTGTAACATTTACTGCCGGAGGCGGAACGAGTTATAACTTCAGGGTAGGAGGTGTAAGTGTCCAGAGCGGTGCATCGGTTACTTACACTACCAGTTCATTGACCAATGGTCAGGTAGTAGATGTAATAGTCACCAACGCCAATGGATGTACAGCCACTTCAACAGGTATAACAAATTTTGTAAACCCATTACCATTTATTATTGTAACCTCTCCGCCTACGTGTGCAACTGATTTGGCTACATATTCACTTGAAGTAACAGTAAGTTCAGGGACAGTAACCAGCACCTCTGGTACAGTAACCAACACAGGGGGCAATGTTTGGACTATAGCCGGTGTTTTATCTGGGATAAATATTACTATAACGGTAACCGATGGGAATAGTTGTGAAAATACCTTGGTTGTGACGGCTCCGAATTGCTCTTGCCCGCCAGTAACAGCCCCGATTAGTGGAGGAGACAAATCCTATTGTGAATTAGGAATAATTCCAACTATAACTGCGACTGTTTCAACTGGAGAGACCGTAGATTGGTATAATTCTCCATCAGGTGGAACACTTTTGAAAAGTGGTAGTCTAAGTTACACGCCCTCAACTGCGGGCACCTACTATGCCATGGCAAGAAATATAACAACAGGTTGTGTAAGCAGTACACGGACACCGGTTACAGTAACGATGAATGCTTTACCAAACCCGATACTCACCAGTTCAGATGCAGACAACATTTTCTGTTCAGGTACCAGTGTAACATTTACTGCCGGAGGCGGAACGAGTTATAACTTCAGGGTAGGAGGTGTAAGTGTCCAGAGCGGTGCATCGGTTACTTACACTACCAGTTCATTGACCAATGGTCAGGTAGTAGATGTAATAGTCACCAACGCCAATGGATGTACAGCCACTTCAACAGGCATAACAAATACTGTCAATGCATTACCAGCAGCGAATGCCGGAACAGGTGGCAGTGAGTGTGATCTGAACTTCAAATTTAACGCATTAGCAAGTATTGGTACGGGTACCTGGACTTTAACCTCAGGTACTGGAACAGCAACATTTGCTCCGGATGCAAATACCGCCACCGCCACAGTTACAGTATCAGAATATGGCACTTATACCTTCACATGGACTGAAGTAAGTGGTATTTGTTCCAATAGTTCGACTATCGCAGTAAACTTCTACCAGCAACCTGTTGCCAATGCAGGAACAGGTGGTAATAACTGCGGCCTGAGATTTAACCTGCTGGCCACTCCAAGTTATGGAGTTGGCACATGGACCATTACCAGCGGACCGGGCAATGCAACCTTTAGCCCCGACCAGAATACACCAAACGCGAGTGTAGTGATTGATGCTTTTGGCACTTATGAGCTTACCTGGACTGAGGTTGACGGAACCTGCTCTGACCACGACTCCATCGTTATTACATTTTTTGAGATACCTGTTGCCAATGCAGGAACCGGAGGAGAAGAATGTGATATGGATTTTGCCCTTAATGCCATCCCGGGCAACGGAACAGGCACATGGACTCTGACATCCGGCCCTGGAAATGCAACTTTCACTCCTGATCAAAATCAACCCGATGCCACAGTTACTGTTGACCAGTATGGTACTTATGATTTTGTCTGGACTGAGGTTAATGTTACCTGCCAGTCTATAGATATGGTGAGAGTAGTATTTCATGCTTTACCACCAGTTTCAGCCGGGAGGGATACTATTATCTGTAAAGACGAATCTGTTCAGCTCCAGGCAAATGGAGAAGGAATCTTCCTTTGGGAACCTGCTGCAATGGTAAATGATCCCAATATATCTGACCCGGATGCTACTCTCGACTCTACTACCATATTTAAGGTTACTCTGACCGATCAGTATGGATGTATTAATTCAGATGAGGTTGAAGTAGCGGTTTGGGAGCAGCCTGTAGCCAATGCTGGTCCGGATCAGGTTCTGGAGAATCTGTTTGGAACAACCATGGAAGCCGAACTAGGCATTAACGAAACAGGTACCTGGTCTGTCTTTAGCGGGACAGGTGAATTCTTTGACAGTACCTACCCGGCAACGACAGTAAGTAACCTGTCTCTAAACGAAAATGGTTTAATATGGACAGTTACCAATGAAGTGTGCCCGGTATCATCCGACACTGTTTTTATTACTGTCAATAACCTGGTTATACCTACACTGATCACCCCGAATATGGATGGCAGGAATGATTATTTTGTGTTAAGAGGAATTGAAACTCTTGGAAAAACGGAACTTATTATTTTTGACAGAAGAGGAGCTCAGGTTTATAAAAATAGTAACTATGATAATGGATGGGATGGAGTTGACTATAATGGGAATCCTCTCCCGGATGATACATATTTCTTTATTATGAAAACAGGAAATGGGAAATCTATTGGTGGATACATTGTAATACGGCGATAAAATGAAAAGGATTATTGAAACACTTTTTTTTCTGCTGATTCCTTTGAGCGTTTTCGGGCAAATTACACCCGTTACTGGTCAATATGTGCTGAATCCGCTAACTATAAATCCTGCATTTGCCGGTGGCAGAGGAGCTCTTAATATTGCTACTTTCTACAGGAAACAATGGGTAGGAGTAAAGGGGACTCCTGAAACCCTGACATTTAGTATTGATGCCCTATTTAGTGACCAGAAAATCGGTTTAGGACTTATTATTGTGAGCGACAAGATCGGAGTTACCAAAGAGAACCAGTTCAATATCAACTATGCATATAAGATAAATATGGGAGAAAGTATTCTTTCATTTGGCCTTGGAGCCGGAGTGATTGTTACCAATACTGCTTTTTCAGATTTGATTGTTATTGATCCGGGTGATGAAATCTATTTTACTGATTCACGCATTTTCGTTGTTCCGAATTTTAGTTTTGGAATTCATTATTCCTTTCATAATTATTTTGCCGGGGTTTCAATACCAAGATTTTTAAGTTACAGATTTGATTTTGACAGGAACAAATATTTCTTAAATAATGATCAAAGCAATCACAGTTATATATTAAATTCTGGTTATATTTTTGAAATAGGTCCAAGATTTAAGTTCTTTCCCTCTACTCTTTTCAGATATTCTGCGGTTTCTACGGTGGAGAAATTTCAGTACGATATTAATACCCATTTCTGTTTTTTTGATAGGTTCTGGCTGGGAGCTTCTTATCGGAATAATCGTTCTTTTGCAGGATTGTTTCAATTTCAACCAAACAATCAATTAAGAATCGCCTACACATATGATTTTGGTATCAGCAAACTGGGAAGGTACAGTAATGGCTCACATGAAATAATGCTCAGGTATGAGTTCCGTTATAAAGTAGATGCTTTGAGTCCTCTGATTTTTTAAAGAATCGAAAATGAGAATAAAACTGACAATTCTGGTTTCTTTTATTTTTCTGATCCATTCATATATTAGTGGACAGCCACAAACCTATACCGTTAATAAGGCTTCGCTCAGCTCGGATAAATATGATGAATTCTCACCGGTTTATTATAAGAACGGTATAGTTTTCTGTACCAACAGAAACAAAATTCTGTTTTTTAATTATTCTAATTCTGAAAATAAGGGACAATTTAAGATCAACTATATCGACACAATAGGCAATGTTAAATGGAGAAAATCGAGGTTATTATCAAGAAATTTGAAGACAAAGTTTAATGACGGACCAGTAACCTTCAACAGCACCGGTGATACGATTTATTATTCCAGGAATCTGAAAACTGATGGTAAATTAAGAGTTCTTTCGGGTTTGAGGAATAAACTGGGAGTTTTTAATGCAGTATTTGATGGTAAAAGATGGATCAAAATCAGGGAGTTCAGATTCAATAATGAATGGTATAATATTACTACTCCTTTTCTTGCTCCGGATGGAACTAAACTTTTTTTTGCCTCAGATAAACCGGGTGGTTTTGGTGGTTCTGACCTTTACTACTGCCAATGGAAAAACGATTACTGGGATAATCCGGTAAATCTTGGTCATGTTATTAATACCAAGGGGAATGAAGCCTATCCTTTTATTAATCCCGCAGGAGAACTATACTTCTCTTCCGACGGACATCCCGGTATTGGTGGAAAGGATATTTTCTTTTCAAAATATGCTGATACAGCATGGCTTGTTCCCGTCCGGCTCGATTCTCCAATAAACTCAAAGGATGATGATTTTGGGATTATTACTGATTCAACAATGAGTGAGGGCTTTTTCTCCTCAAACAGGGGTAAATCAATTGATATATATCACTTTAAGACGATTTTTCCCCAGATATTCTATTGCGAAAATCAAAGAACTAACCAATATTGTTTCAAGTTTAGCGATGATGGATCTATTGATATAGATACTATAAAACTTCAGTATGAGTGGGACTTTGGAGATGGGAGCAAAGCAACAGGACCGGAAGTAGAACACTGTTTTCCGAGACCGGGCAATTATTCAGTAAAACAGAATATTATTGAAAAGAGAACAGGAAGAACTTTCTTTACAAAATTATCAAATGATCTGGAATTAAGAGATGTTGAACAGCCTTATATTACTTGTCCTGACCTGGCAGTTACAGGAGACTCAATAAATTTTGACGGACTAAAATCAAATCTTCCCGGATATGAAATACTGACTTATTCATGGGATTTTGGCGATGGAGAAAAGGCAAATGGTGGTGCTGTATCACATTCTTATAAAGGGCAGGGAGAATTTATAGTAAAACTTGGGTTAACTGTAAAGCTTGAAAGCACCCGCATAATTCAGAAAGACGGAATCTCGAGAAGAATAACTATATGCAAAGATTCCCTGGAAATGCTTTTCTTTAAAACTTCAATGAACGGAACAAACGCAGAATTAGTTGAAGTAAGCAGCTACGACCATGCAGTTGTTAAGACGACCTATTCTGCTGCGGAAGAACTCCGGAAGGAAGCTGTTTTCCATGTAGAGATTTTATCATCAGATAATAAGTTGGATTTAAATAGCAATATATTCAAAAATGTTCCAAAGAAGTATTTAGTTAAGGAAGTCTATAATCCGGATTCAAAAACCTATAGTTATATTATTGATCAGCAAATAAGCCTGATGGCAACATACACTGCATACAGGGAGCTAATTGGTTCTGGTTTTAAAGAAACACGAACAAAAATTAAGGTATTAAGAGATCCGGCAGCCAAGGAACTGAATAGCCTTAAAAAGATATTTGGTGTCTCAACTGATTCTTATTTTGATGCTAATAACCTGCTTACTTCCACTGCCTATCTTTTCCTAGATAATCTTGTCAGAATAATGAACAAATATCCCGATAGCAGGCTTGAAATTGGTGTACATACAGACAATAACGGTTCAACTCAAAATAAGCTCAAAATATCTCAAAGATATGTCCGAACCATTGTTGACTATTTGACAATTAGGGGTATAGATAGTAAAAGACTAATTGCAAAGAGTTTTGGCGGATCCAGGCCTATCGCTCCCAATTTTCATGAAAATTACAGAAAATTAAACCGGCGTGTAGATTTCACTATTACCAGGGAGTGAGCTGGAGTTTTGAGTTAACTATCGTCGTGTAACTCAATTTTGATATAGCATAAAAAGTTAGCAGTCCCGAATTTCTTAGAGGCTATGCCTCTTTAGAAATTCGAGGATCCTCGAAAAACTTTGCAAATTGAAAATTTGCTGTTTTTCGGGATTGGCAAAGGGCAGTTAGCAAATGGAAATTAGTAAAATGCAATTGGCAATAGGCAGTTGGCAAAAGACAACCCGGAACTTAGCACTCGATCTATTTTGCGCAACACGGAACTCGGAACCCTGCACATGAACCTTGAACCCGGAACGTGAAACTTTGAACTTGGAATCTGGAACTCGGTACAAAGTCCCCGGCACTCCAAAATCTTTTCAATAGGGAATCAAAATAAACCAATAATAGACAATCCTAATAGTCTCACGAATTGTTTTCAGAACTTTATAGCTCCTTGGAGTGTGGGCATTGTAATCCGGAAGTGAAATTACCCCGATGTCATATTTTTTATCCAGGATTTTATTATAAGTCATCCATGTCCGTCTGGCATGAGTTCCCATACTTACAATATTTATTCCTTTTACCTTCAAATCTGTCGTTTTGAGCCAGTCACGGAATGCTAAAGCGCTTGTAAGAGTTTTGTTAATCTTAACCCTCTTACTTTCAATGGCCTTAATTATTGAAGAGTCGATACCAAGTGATATGAGTCTGTTTCTGGCCAATTCTGCATACGAAGCAAAGTTGTTGGTAATCCTTCTCGTACCATCCAGGGTTCCAATATCATATTCGGAGTTTTTTTGATACGGTATTTTAATCTTTTGATCAATAGTTATCCCTTTGATATACAAATTTCTGTCTCCATATTCACCGATTCCGTCATTGATGAACTGAACCATTATAGAATCAATAGTTGTCAGATTACCTTTCCAGCTAACCGAGTATTTTCTTTTCTTTTTTTCAGCCTGGAAATTGCCAACAAGTGAGTCATCAATAAATATATTAAACCGGGAAGCATTCTCTCCACCTAACTCACTAAATGCATCAACTTCAATTTTATGAACAGATATATTATTATCCGATAAATTTTCTCTTTGAGGATAAAAGATCAGATATCCGTTCATGGCAACCATATAATATTCATGTGAAATGAGACCAATACCAGTGGTAATAATTTGATTATATCCCTTATTCATAAATTCATGATAAGCCATTTCAATAGCATATGGTGGGAGCCAGCCTTCAACTATGAGGATATTTGCATCTACTCTGGTTGTTGCAGAGAGATGATCTGACAGGGAATAGATAATTGGAAGACCGAATATGCCTGATACTACTATGAAAACCGTAAGAAGAATTATTATTGTTTTTTTTCTCAAATGTTTTAACATAAAAAAAGGTTTTGCCTGCAAAGATATAGAAAAGTGACTAAAGTGAACCAAAGTTGGCAGTCCCGAATTTCTTAGAGGCTATGCCTCTTTAGAAATTCGAGGATCCTCGAAAAACTTTGCAAATTGAAAATTTGCTGTTTTTCGGGATTGGCAAAGGGCAGTTAGCAAATGGAAATTAGTAAAATGCAATTGGCAATAGGCAGTTGGCAAAAGACAACCCGGAACTTAGCACTCGATCTATTTTGCGCAACACGGAACTCGGAACCCTGCACATGAACCTTGAACCCGGAACATGGAACCTGGAACCTTGCACCCAGCACTTTTTAAATAACTATAATCATAAATTCTAAAAATGATAAAGAATAGCAATAAAGATGGATCTTACTTAATAGATAGTTTCTCTGAAAATAAGGATTCTGAAGTAAACAGGCTAAAGTATCAGGTTGACCTTTTTTACCAGAGAGAATTTGCTTTATATAAAAAGATTGGATTAAAAGATGGAATGAAGATAATCGAGTGTGGGAGCGGCCCTGGTTTCCTGATTGGTAATATTGCTAAAGACCTGCCCCAATGTAATGCCACAGCTCTTGAAATAGATACCTTTCTGGTTGAGCAATTAAAGAAGAATTCTAATACTAATGGTAAGAAGTTATTTGAAGTAAAGCAAGCATCAATTTATGATACAGAATTACCGGAAAACTATTTTGATTTTGCTTTAGCCCGTTTGGTAATTGAACATTTGAATGATCCTGCAAGAGCAATTTCTGAAGTCAGGAGGATACTGAAACCTGAAGGCAAGTTGGTTATTATAAGTAACGATTTTGCATATCATCTGTTAACTGATCCGCCCATCCCGGAACTGGATGAGATGTATAATGCTTATATAAAATCAAGATTCAGTGAAGGCGGAAATCCTTTAGTAGCCAGACAATTACCTGTCTTAATGCGAAAAGAGAAATTTGATGATATTAGCATGGATGTTATTTGTGTGCATAATGAACTTGAAGGAGATAAATCATTCTTAAAAGCAGAAAATGTTAATATTTCAAAAAGTCTGGTTAAAGGTGGCTTCCTGAAAAAAGAGACACTGGAATCTTTAATTGAGAATTGGTATAAAATGTTGCAACAGCCCGATCATGTTATTTTCAGGCAACTTTTTGCCGTAAGCGGAGTAAAGGATGCCAACATGGAGAATAATAATGATAGTATTAATGAAATTGATTTATGCCGGCCAGAAAATCAGTCTTTGAACATTGATGATTTAACAGGTTTGACATCTGCAGACCAGGGGAATAGAATAGGCTCCTATATTATAGACAGAGTGAAAAAAATAATGGAACAGCCGCAAATGGATATCAATACTGATACAAAACTAAATGATATTGACATTGATTCTATTGCCGCTGCAGAATTAAGCAGTATTGTGAAGTCAGATTTTAATACCAACATCGGTATTTCAGATATTCTTCAGAGGTATTCAATCAGAGAAATAACAGATCAGATATTAAATAATCTTAACTCTGCTCCTCTGAATAATACAGAAGATTTTGAGCCTGATGCAGAAAACAGGTGGCTAGAGGGCCAATTATGAGAAAGGATCTTGATAACTTTTTTCCAAAGCAGTTGCAGCTTTGGATGGAAGGAGATATTCTAAAATATAAAGTTAAGGAGAAGGAACTTCATCCATCAAAAATTGATTTATTAAAATCAAATAAAGAATTTTTTAAAGGGATATTAAAGGATACTAAATCCAAAAATATTAAAGTATTACCGCTGGCCCAAAACCAAAAAGCCCTCTGTTTTTTACATTCTGTAAATCCTGGTGCAGTTTCTTATAATATATCACTGGCAGCTGAATTGCTTAATCCAATTAATATTGAGGCCTTCAAACGTGCTTTTTCATACCTGACATCAAGACATCCATTGTTACGGACAATATTTGCCAATCTTCCCGGAAGTGACAGCATCCCATTTCAGATAGTTTTAGACGAAATTAGTGTGGGAGTTGAGCAGATAGATGGCATAAATCTTTCTAATGAGCAGATAAAAAATCTTTTAAATGAAAAATACAGGGTACCGTTCAATCTTGAGACTGGTCCTCTTTTCAGGATAACCATTGTTAATACAACGAACTCTACAATCCTGAGCTTTAATTTTCACCATATTATCTGTGATGCAATTTCACTAAGGAATCTTTTAAAAGAGTTCATAGATATTTATGATTCGTTAATTCAAAATAGAAATTTAAGTCTGGCTAATTCTTCCTCTGACTATAGCAATTTTATTTTTGATCAAATGGAGTTCTTAAATAGCGAAACGGGTGAAAGTCAGATTAATTATTGGGAGAAACACCTTACAGGCAAACAGTTTATCCTCAACCTGCCTACAAAGTTTGAGCGCCCCCCTCTTCATCAATTCAATGGAAGTACTTTTCTCTTTAAGATTGAAGGGACCAGGTTCCATGATCTGAGGTTGATGGCAAAGAATAACAACACAACCTTTAACGTACTGTTATTATCAGTATTTGAGTTTTTTATATCTAAGATATCGGGGCAGAAAGAGTTTTGTGTGGGATTACCTGCTGCAGCTCGCATAAACAAAGATTATGAAGATATATTTGGATATTTCATCAACCTTCTTCCTTTGGGGTGCTCCCTTAACAGTCAGAAATCTTTCATAGATTTCTTAGATAAAAACAAGATCAATTTTTACGAGAGTCTTGAAAATCAAGGAGTACCATTCCCTATTATAGTTGAAAGACTTGCTCCTAAACGAGATTTGTCATGGACTCCGATTTTTCAGGTGATCTTCAACTACCTAAATAAAAAATCTCTTGATCCTCTGTTGCATTTCCTTGGTGATTCTGAAACCCAGGAATATTCATCATGGGGATCATTATCAGTTAAGCCTTATGAGATTTTTGACCAGGAAGGACAGGTAGATCTGACAATGGAGATAATTGATGACGATAACGAACTTTTGTGCGCTCTAAAATATAACACAGATCTTTTTGATAATGATACTATAATCCATTTTAGCGAAGAGTTTATAAAGATTATTGATCTGCTTATTAATGATTCTGATCTTAAACCGCTATGGCTATCAGATGAATCCATTGAAAAATCAGAAAAACCTGTTCTTAATGTTAATATAACAGGAACATTTACTGTTGAACCTGTCAAACCCTATCTGGAATACTGGCTTGAGAAATTCAATGTTACATATTCTATAAAATTTCCTGGATACAACCAGGTTTTTTCTCAATTATTAAATCCCGGAAGTGACTTTAATTTAAACCGGGATGGCTATAATATTCTTCTGGTTAGATTTGAAGATTGGATAATGGACAAAAGATCTCAGAAATCAGATCCGGACTTTATTACTAAAATTGATGAATTTGAGAATGCGTTATCATTTGCTTTACAGATAAATTCAGGTGGAAAGTATATTCTGGCACTTTGTCCTCCATCACCTTTGATTTTAAATAATACGATCCTTTCTGAAATTATAGATGAAACTGAGAAAAGGATCTCTTCTTTCCTGAAGACAAAATCAAATGTGTTGTTATTAAAATCAGGAGAACTCCTTGATACGTATGATGTTTATGATTATTATGATGAGATGGGAGAAGAGGCAGGTCATATACCATTTTCAGATGAGTTTTTCATCTCTTTATCAACTATTATTGCAAGAAAGATACATGTATTTTTGAGTTCCCCTTTTAAGGCTATTGCAGTCGATTGTGACAATACCATATGGAAAGGTGTTGTTGCAGAAGATGGACCAATGGGTGTTAAGATCGGGCCAGAAGAGAAAGAATTACAGGAGTTTCTGATTGAACAATCTGAATCCGGTAT
The DNA here is from genome assembly GCA_964515985.1 of uncultured Rikenellaceae bacterium. Taxonomy (GTDB): domain Bacteria; phylum Bacteroidota; class Bacteroidia; order Bacteroidales; family VadinHA17; genus CAZEWS01. Next base: position 12,866 of record CAZEWS010000010.1, read on the forward strand.
CCTGATATGTTTATGCAGTAAGAACAGGGAAGAGGATGTATTCGAAGTATTTGAGAAGAACAATCAGATGATCCTGAAGAAAACACATGTTGCTTTTCACAAGATTAACTGGAACCCTAAATCAGAAAACCTGATACAGCTTGCTAAAGATATTAATATCGGGCTCGATAGTTTTGTCTTCCTTGATGACAGCCCTATGGAGTGTGCAGAAGTGAGGAATAATGCTCAGGATGTTCTTACAATTCAATTGCCGGGAGATGGATTTAGTAAGAAGCAATTAAGAAACTCATGGATTTTCGATAGGTTAAGTATAACTGAGGAAGATCGTAAAAGATCTGAAAAATACAAAGAGGAAGCTGTACGCAGCAATTTCAAAGCCTCAGCCAAATCATACCATGAATTCATTAAGGGATTAAATCTTAAAATAGATATAAAACCATTTCGGGAGGAAAATATTCCCCGAATATCACAGCTGACATACAGAACAAACCAATTCAATTTCACAACACTAAGAAAGAGCGAAGGAGAAATTTTCAATATTTCCAATGACAAAAATTATGAAAGTTTTCAGGTTACCCTCTCAGACCGGTTTGGTGATTATGGTCTTATTGGTGTTATAATTGTGAATAAATTCAAAGGGTATTCTGTGGAAACATTTTTGTTAAGTTGCCGGGTGCTTGGAAAAGGTGTGGAACATTTCTTAATATCATATTTAGGTGAAAGAGCTAAGCTTAATAATTCAGATTACTTAACTATAAACTTCAGTAAAACCACAAAGAATATACCTACCGGAGATTTTCTGATATCAAATTTTGGCGATCTTGATTCTGGTAATCTTGACAATATGACTTTTAATATTCCGTATGAAAGAGCAGCCGGATTTGCATTTGATCCTGAAAGTAATCTTTCAAATCAGGAAATTCCTGAAGAGGAGAAAGCAAAAGCTATTACGGAAAATATAACATACCGGGACAGGAATGACTTTTATTTTCAGATTCTTGACAAATTTATTTCCTTTGAAGGCATCGTCGCAGAGCTGAATAAAAGTACTTTCGTCAGTCTTGCAGAGAGCACAGGAAGATCAGTAGGCCATAGACAGACTGAAATTAACGTTATGTCTGTATGGCAGCAGCTTTTAAAAAGGGATGATTTTAACAACACCGATAATTTTTTCAATATTGGAGGCCATTCAGTATTGATACCCCAGATTGTCATCAAACTCTATAAACAATTCAATATAAAAATTAATATTGTTGATATTTTCCAATATCCAACAGTAAGGAAACTGTCGGCATTTATCGACGGTAGTAACATTGAAGAGGTTCACAAGATGACTCCGGAAGAGAGCATGGTCTCCCGGGCAACAACAAAAAGTGATATTGCAGTTATTGGCATGGCCTGTAGGTTTCCGGGAGCAAAGAACCTGAATGAATATTGGAATAATCTCATTGAAGGCAAAGAAACTATAAAGCATTTCACTGATGATGAACTTTCTAAATTTGAGATTAATTATAATGATCTGAAGAACAATCCCGACTATGTCAAAGCCAGAGGTGTCTTAGAGGATATTGATAAATTTGATGCCGGATTTTTCGAAATGACCCCTAAGGAAGCCACTTTAACGGATCCACAACACAGAGTATGGCTTGAAAATGCTTGGGATGCCTTTGAAAATGCAGGCTGTAATCCTATAAATTTTCCGGGAGCTGTTGGTGTATTTGCTGGAGGTTTTATTAATACATATCTTTTTAATAACATACTACGAGATCCGGTTAAACTGGGAAATTACATCCGGATGCGTACCACAGAATCATTAGAGATACTGACAGGAAACGATATTGCCCATATTCCTACTAAAACAGCATATAAGTTCAACCTGAGGGGGCCTGCAATAAATGTCCAGACGGCTTGTTCTACTTCACTGGTTGCTATATCACAAGCATGCAAGAGCTTATTCAGTTACGAATCAGATATCTGCCTGGCAGGAGGAGTTTTTATTATGGTTCCACAGGAAATGGGTTATATTTATCAGGAAGGTGCAATAACTTCTCCTGACGGTTCTTGTCGCCCATTTGATGCTAAAGGGAAAGGTACTGTCTTCAGCAATGGTGTTGGAGCTGTTATTCTAAAGAGACTGGATGATGCTATTCGTGACAGGGATAATATATATGCAATTGTTAAAGGCTGGGCTATTAATAATGATGGTAAAAATAAAATCAGTTATTTAGCTCCAAGTATTGACGGACAGGCAGAGGTAATTATGATGGCTCAGTCATCTGCTGAAATATCTCCGGAACAAATAAGTTACATAGAAGCTCATGGAACCGCCACACAGTTGGGTGATCCTATTAAAATCGCTGCATTGAATAAGACTTTCTCAAAAGGAACAGATAAAAAGCAGTTCTGTGGAATCGGATCAGTTAAAAGTAATATTGGGCGTACTGATGCAGCTGCTGGAGTAGCATCTTTTATAAAAACATCTCTGGCTGCATACCACCGGGTAATCCCTCCTTCAATACATTTTTCAAATCCAAATAAGCTTATAAAATTTGAAGATACACCATTTTTTATCCAGAGTGAACTTAAAGAATGGAATGACGAGAAACCATTAATTATGGGGGTTAGTTCTTTTGGCATTGGAGGAACTAATGCTCATGTTATAGTAAAAGAACCACCCAGAATTGAAAAAACACCTGCTTTGCCATCAGAATGGCCGGAACTGCTTCTTCTATCGGCGAAAACAGAATATTCTCTGAACAAGAGAATACAGGACTTGATCGAATTTATGAAAACCAATCCGAATTTAAATTTACATGATGTTGTCTATACACTGGGAACAGGCAGAAACCATATGTTGCATAGAAGTTTTCTTGTAACCTCCGGTTTGGAGGAAATATTATCAGGAAAGAGCAATTTTACAGATGGTATACAGAATAATCTGGTTTCAGGAATTGCATTTATGTTTCCAGGGCAAGGGGCACAGTATGTTGGGATGGGAAGAGATCTGTACAATACAAACAGACTCTTCAGGCAAATTCTGGATGAGTGTATTGAAATTGTCAAATCTGAAACCGGGCAAGATCTTAAAAAGATATTATTTGAAATCAATAACAGTGAGGATGCTGATCGAAAACTAGCCAGCACTGAAATGACCCAACCAGCACTTTTTATTATCGAATATGCATTAGCTAAAGTATTGGAGCAAATTAATATTAAACCGGATTATCTGATTGGTCATAGTATTGGTGAATATACAGCAGCCTGTGTTGCCGGAGTTTTTGATTTGCATACAGCCTTAAGAATTGTAATTAAAAAAGGGCAATTAATGCAAAGAATGCCTTCCGGTAAAATGCTGGCCGTACGGACAAGTTCTGAAAAACTCAGGAGCCTGAATAGCACATATTTTGAAATTGCCGGAGATAATTCTCCAGCTTCCTGTTCAATTTCTTTCAAAACGGAGAATAAAAGACAGGTTGAGCACTTTTTAGCCAGTAACGGAATTACATATATTGGTCTGAATACATCTCATGCTTTTCATTCCGAAGCGTTTGATCCCATTATATCTGAGTTTAGTGTGTATGTTAATCAATTCACTTTAAAGACTCCTGAATTACCATTCATATCTTGTTTAACAGGTAAATTTATTACCGACGAAGAGGCAGTTTCCGGAGCTTACTGGGCTAAACAATTAAGAAATACTGTCCTATTTCGACAGGGTATTTCTACCATTGCAAAAACCGAAGATGTCATTTTCCTTGAGGTAGGTCCTGAGACTCATCTGAGTTCTCTTGTCAGACATAATGAAGATCTGGTCAATAAAAACTCAATAATTTCCACTTTAGGGAAATTCGACCATATTGATGAACGGTATAAAATATTAACTGCATTGGGTAATATGTTTACCCTCGGGGTCAACATTGATGTTGAAGCTCTTATGAAAGACGCCAGACCGGGTAAGATTAGTTTGCCCACATATCCTTATGAACGAAAACGCCATTGGATAGATTTCGAACTAGCGAAGGATTTTGATAAACTCAGCTCTTCATCTAAATTATTGAAAGGATCTTCAGAGATTAATGATGGCAAAATTGATGAAAAAGTATCAACTCTTGAAAATACTGATAAAGTCACCACGGGGGCGCGCGACTTAAAGGTATTTACTCATACTGAACAGATAATTTTTAATATCTGGAGTGAAGCTTTTATGAATAAGGACATATCACTTATGGATAATTTCTTTGAAATTGGAGGGGACTCCCTTCTTGCAATAACTGTCATGTCAAAAATTAAATCTGCTTTCAAGGTAGATTTATCATTAAGAGTATTTATTGACAGCCCTATAATAAAAGATCTGGCAGAAAAAGTGGATGCAGTAAAATAGATACCCGCTAACCAATTCATAAAGGGAACCTAATAATACTAAAAACATAAACTGTGACCGGAGAAATTTGAAGGAAAAATGAAATTTACTCAGGCATAGAATAAAAGAAGTCAATATAATGAAGAACATATTATATCTAATTTAACCTAACTTCGTAAGTAAGTTGTCTAAGGAAGTGGAGTATTTAAATATTTGATGACAGAATTTTTAATATAATAAAATATGGAAATCGTTAATTTTGAACCAAAGCATTATAAAGAGCTGTTAGCTTTTTCGAAAAAATCATGGCCTCAAAAGTCGGAAGAATATCTTAAATTTCGGTTATTCCAAATTCCCGAGCAGGTTGAGGATAACAGAAACAACTTACTGGTTATGAATGATGAGGGTAAAATCGTAGGTTGCACTCTATATTTCCCAACCAAAGCAAGAATAACCGGGAAAGGGGAGAAGATATTCTGGGGTCACGACATGATTGTTGAAGAGCATTACAGAGGAGCTGCAGGTTTGCTTCTGATAATAGAAATGTGTAATAATAAATCAGCATTTGGATTTGGCACGACAGATATAAATCTCAAGATACAAAAGGAATTGGGAACAAAATTTATAGGTGTAGCAAAACATTATCTTATTTTTAATTTTTGGTCATATAAGCTGCTATTACTCAAATTAAAGCTGATCGGGACAACCGAGCCGTACAAATATAACTTCCCGGATAAACTTAAGGTCGGAAAGTATACATTCAATAGAATATCAAGTGTAAACGAGTTAAACATTCCGACTAACGGTTATTGGAGTGATTCCAGCTTAGATATAGATTTTGTCAGGGATGAACATTTTTTGAGAAACAGGTTTTTTGAGAATTTTACAAAGTACTACTTCTACAGTTTAGAGCTGGATAATTCGTCTAAAACTGATGAATGTTACTTCGTTGTCAGACCTGCAATCGAAAGTGGATTTTTAGTTCTTTCAATTGTAGATTTCAGGTTCAACTTCAAAAAGTATGAACAATATAAATTGATACTTAAAGCAGCAGCCAGGCTGGGAAGGCGCAATAGGTTTCCGCTTGTATCATTGAGAACATCTGTTGAATATAGGAGATTTAATTTATATCCTCTGATTTTCAGAACAGATTCGCAAGATCACATTGTTACGAATTTTCCTGTTGACACCAACCTCAACTTGTTTGTAACCAATGCTGATTCAGATTCAGATTTCTTAACTTTATAATTTTCATTTTGAAGAAAGGAGTAAAAAGGGAATGTTTTCCGGTAAGGTATTTTACTGGAGTTTCTTTTTAGGGATAATTCTTCAATTATGAAAAAGTGTGATTAATAATGATTAAATAAATTAAAAGAAGATGGGTATACTTATTAACTTTCATGAGGTACATGATCCTGTTTGGCTTGAAAGGTGAAATTTGATGATTAATAAACCTTAAAGAAAATAATGGAATTTAAACTGTGATAAAATGGATGAAACTATACATCTGACAAATATGACAGATCTACCACTATCATCTGGCCAAAAAAGGTTATGGGTTATTTCTCGATTAGACAAATTTAATCCATCGTATAATCTAAGCTATACTTATTATTTCAATGGTAAACTCAACTATGATTTGTTCCAGAAAAGTATAGATGTCTTATTTGAAAGACATCATACAATGTTTTCAACCTTTAAAGAGGTTAATGGTGAACCCTATTGTGATATTAAACCAAGACCTGCCAAAATCGCATTAATTGATTTTTCTGACTACTCAATCGAAAAAGGGAAAGAGAAGGCTGCCTCATTTGTTGCGGAAGATAAAAGAAAACTATTTGACATCGAACAAGGACCTCTTTATAGGTTATATCTGATTAATTTGAGTGAGACAAATTTCTATTTTCATGTAACATTTCATCACATAATTTTTGATGGGTGGTCATGGGGTGTGTTTGTTCAGGATTTCAATAAGATATATAATAATTTTTTAAGAGATCAGGAGGAAATACTTGAACCTATTGAATTTTTTAGCTATGATTATGCCAGCTTAGAAAAAAAAACAGGTATTCTTAAAAACGAGGAAGAGTTAATAAGTTTCTGGAAAGAATATCTGAAAGATAGTCCTCCTGCATTAAAATTTCCATATGATTATCCCAGAAATAATAATACAGGGCTAGGCGGAAGTGAAGACATATTAATACCTGAAAATATCACTTCTAGACTTAAGAAAATCAGTCAGGAAGAAAGAATATCTGTATTCAGAATAATACTATCGGCCTTAGGAATTCTATATCAGAAATATACCTGTGAAAATGATATTTGCATTGGGACTTTCGTAGCAGATAGAACCAAACCAGGAATGGAAAAAATTTTCGGGATGTTTGTTGATACTTTTCCGATTAGATTTAAGATTAACGAAGATATCACTTTCAAGAAGTATCTCAACCATGCCAGAGATTTTATACATGAGGCAATTGCCCATAAGGATCTTCCTTTCGATCGGATTGTTGATGCCGCTAAGACAGATAGGATCCTTTATATGAATCCTCTTTTCCAGGTTTCTTTATCATGGTGGACTAATTTAATCAAACCTATGGAGTTAGGAGGGGTTTCAGGTGAATGGGTTACAATTAGAGATGGAGTTTCACCATTTGATATTAATTTCCATTTATGGGAAGACAGAAACTGTATTATTGGTGAGATAGAATTCAATATTGACAAATTGGAGCGGCGAACAATCATCCGTTTAAAGGAAAGCTTCATTCAATTATTGCATTCTATGGTTGAAAATCTTTTTGTCAATATATCAGAGCATAATATTACAACTGAAAAAGATATCAAGTTCATAAATAAATTGAATAATACAGATGCACCATATGAAAATAACTTATGTATTCACCAGAAATTTGAAAAACAGATAGAAATAACCCCAGATGCTACAGCCCTGTTGACGAATAGTCTATCATTGAGTTATAGAGAACTTAATGAGCATGCTAATAGGATGGCAAATTATTTGATTCGTCAGGATGTGAAAATCGAGGATAAAGTTGGCATTTGTATGGACCGTTCAGCAGAAATGATGATATGTATTTTTGGTGTATTGAAGGCAGGATCTGCTTATCTTCCTTTAGATCCGGCTTATCCTTTGGAGCGGTTGAAAAGTATTATTAAGGATGCCAGTCCAAAATTAATACTTACCACCCGAGATTCTTCAATTAATATCCCCGAAGGCAATCAACTAGTAATTGTTGATGATATTATTAAAAATCCATTATCTGAGATTTCATTGAATCCAAATGTAAAAGTCACATCAAAGAATCTCGCCTATGTAATATACACATCGGGTTCAACAGGAACGCCCAAGGGAGTGATGATTGAGCACCATTCAGTTCTGAACCGGTTGGGGTGGATGCAAAAAGCCTATCCCATTGGCAAATCTGACACATTACTTCAAAAAACTCCAATAACATTCGATGTATCAGTATGGGAATTGTTCTGGTGGTCATTTAATGGGGCAAAACTTGTTTTACTTCCGAAGGGAGCTGAAAAAGAACCTGAAACGTTAATCCAATACATTTGTAATTTTAAAGTTACTACAATTCATTTTGTCCCATCAATGTTTATCGTCTTTTTCGAAATGTTAAAGGCCAGGCAATTGTTTAACGAACTCAAAAGTTTAAACCTTTTGTTTATGAGTGGTGAGGCTCTTCCATTAAAACTTGTTAAGGAATTTAATGAGATGAGAGTAATTTATTCTTTGCCGGATTTAATCAATCTGTATGGCCCGACAGAGGCCACTGTAGATGTATCTTATTATAATTGCCCTAAAGATAGCATAGAAAATGTCTATATTGGTAGACCCATCGATAATACCAAACTATTCGTTTTGAATGATAAAAATGTAATTCAACCTATTGGAGTACCAGGGGAGTTGATCATTACAGGTGTAAATCTTGCCAGGGGGTATTTGAACCATCCTGAACTTACACATCAAAAATTCTTTGATTTTAAAATCTCAGAAAATAATATTGTTAGAGCTTACCGTACTGGGGACCTGGTAAAACTTACTGCAGAAGGAGATATAGATTATATAGGAAGACTGGATAACCAGGTAAAGATAAGGGGCTTTAGAATAGAGTTGGGCGATATTGAATCAAAAATATTAGAGCACCCACAAGTCAACAATTGTGCAGTAATTGTAGCAGAAAATATCGAACCCAAATCTCTTATAGCCTATATATGTTTAAAAACTGGAACTAAAATTGGAGAAGAGATAATTCGCATATATTTATCCGAAAAGTTGCCTGATTATATGGTTCCTACGTATTATGTTTTTGTCGAGACTCTGCCTTTGAACAGTAGCGGGAAACTAAATAGAAAAAGCCTTCCGGGTCCGGATAGAGACAGAGCTAAGAATATTATTGTCTCTCCAACAAGTAATACTGAAAAAAGGTTACTTGATCTATGGAAAAGTCTGTTAATAATCGAGAATATTAGTATATCAGATAATTTTTTTGATGTTGGCGGTAACTCATTGCTTGCAATAAGTCTTGCAACATTAATTTCAAAAGAGTTTAAAATAGTAATGAATACTATAATAGTTTTCAAATTTCCAACCATTAAAGGACAGAGTGATTTTATAACAGGAAAAACAAATCAGGAGCTTTCATCAGAAAGTATTGATCTTGATGACAAAAGCCGGCGTAGGAAAAATGTTGATTTCAAAAAGTACCGTTAATGAATTAATTCTTATTCAGAATTCATGAATTTATAAGATCGATATGGATACAGCACAAAATAAAATTGCAGTTATTGGAATGGCTTGCAGGTTCCCGGGTGCAAAAAACCTGAATGAATATTGGGATAATCTTATTTTGGGTAAGGACACTATTAAGCATTTCACTGACGACGAACTCTCCGAATTTGAATTTGATTTTGATCATCTCAGGAACAATCCGGATTATGTAAAGGCACGCGGTATTTTGGACGATATAGATAAATTTGATGCGAGTTTTTTTGGGATGACACGAAAAGAAGCTGCAGGAACTGATCCCCAGCACAGAATATGGCTTGAAACTGCATGGGAAGCATTTGAAAATGCCGGTTGTGACCCTATCAATTATCACGGGGCAATAGGCGTTTTTGCCGGAGGATATTTTAGCACCTACCTTCTCAATAATATCCTCAGAGATCCTAAGAAATTGGAAAATTTTATACGGTTACGTTCCACAGAATCATATCAGATATTAACTGGAAATGATCCCTCATTTCTTTCTACTAAAACTGCTTACACGTTTAACCTTAGGGGCCCGGCTATCAATGTTCAAACGGCTTGTTCAACCTCCTTGGTTGCGATAGCACAGGCATGCCAGAGCCTGTTTAGTTTCGAGTCGGATATATGTCTGTCCGGTGGAGTTTGTATATCTATACCCCAGGAAAGTGGGTATATTTATCAGGAGGGTGCAATCCCTTCACCTGATGGCTGTTGCCGTCCGTTCGATTCCCAGGCAAAAGGTACAGTTTCCAGTAACGGAGTAGGAGCTGTAATTTTAAAAAGAATGGAAGATGCCATCAGGGATGGTGATATAATCTATGCTTTGGTTAGCGGCTGGGCACTAAATAATGATGGCAGCAACAAAGTAAGTTATATGGCTCCCGGTATCGATGGTCAGGCTGAGGTTATCATGATGGCCCAATCGTTTGCAGAAATCTCACCAGAAGATATTAGTTATATCGAGGCTCATGGTACAGCTACTCAGCTTGGGGATCCAATTGAAATAGCTGCACTGACAAAAGCTTTTTCAGCAAAAACAAATAAAAAACATTATTGTGGTATTGGTTCAGTTAAAAGTAATATTGGGCATACTGATGCAGCTGCGGGAGTTGCATCTTTTATAAAAACGTGTCTGGCTGCTTATCATAAAAAAATACCAGCAACAATACATTTTTCAGAACCCAACCCACATATTGACTTCGGGAATTCGCCATTCTATGTACAAAAAGAACTCAAAGAATGGACTGGAGAGAGACCTTTAATAATGGGAGTCAGTTCTTTTGGGATTGGAGGTACTAACTCTCACGTTATTGTTGAAGAACCTCCGGTTCGGAAACCATCCATTTATTCAGAATCAGAATGGCCCGAATTGGTTCTTTTATCTGCCAGATCAGAATATTCTTTAAATAAAAGAAAAAAAGACCTCATAGATTATATCAAAGTCAAACCTGGTATTAATATCCATGATGTTGCGTATACCCTTGCGACCGGACGCAACCATATGCCTCACAGAAGTTTTCTGGTTGCTTCCGGAATAGAAGAAATATTATCCGGGACAGATAACTTCACCGAAGGAACCACAAATGAACTGATTTCAAAAATTACATTCATGTTTCCCGGTCAGGGAGCCCAGTATATGTCTATGGGTAAAAACCTATACTATTCGAACAATCTTTTCAGAAAACTTTTGGATGAGTGTTTTGACATTGTTAAATCAGAAACAGGCGAAGATCTTAAATCTATACTATTCGAAAGTACAAATATTGATGAATCTGAAAAGAGACTTGCCAGCACAGAAATTGCCCAACCTGCTCTATTCATAATTGAATATGCCCTGGCAAGAATTTTACTACAATTCGAAATAAAACCCACTTACCTAATAGGCCATAGCATTGGGGAATACACTGCAGCCTGTATAGCCGGGGTTTTCGATATGGCTACAGCATTAAAAATTGTAATTGAACGGGGAAAATTAATGAGAAGTATGCCTGTCGGGAAAATGATAGCGGTTAGAACAAGTATAGAGAAATTGAAAAGTATAGATAGTTCATCATTCGAAATTGCAGCCGACAATTCTCCTTCATTTTGTTCAATTTCTTTTAAAGAAGAAAATTCAAAAAGGGTAAATGCAGTTTTAGATGAAAATGAAATCCAATTTGTTCCCCTTAACACTTCACATGCTTTCCATTCAGCTGATTTTGATCCGATTTTAGATGAATTTAGTAAATATGTCGAGCAGTTCAATTTAGCCCCCCCCAAATTACCTTTTATCTCGTGCTTAACCGGAGAATTTATTACACCGGAACAGGCAACTTCGGGATCATACTGGGCTCAACAATTAAGGAATACCGTTATGTTCCGGAAAGGAATTACTTCGATTGTCGAAAATGAAGATGTAATATTCCTGGAAGTAGGCCCAAATACTCATCTGAGTTCTTTAGTCAGACAAAATAAAGAGGTTGTAAATAAGAAAGCAATAATTACTACTTTGGGAAAAGCCGACTGCATTGAGGACAGATATAAAGTAATTACTGCTTTAGGTAATTTGTATACTATCGGTATCAACATTAATTCTGATAACTTCTTTAAGGATATTAAACCAGTAAAGATAGGTCTTCCGGCATATCCCTTTGAAAGAAAACGCCACTGGATAGATTTCGAACTATCGAAGGATTTTGAAGAACTTAACTCTACATCCAAATTATTGAAAGGGTTTTCCGAGATTAATGATGGCAAAATTGATGAAAAAGTATCAACTCTTGAAAATACTGATAAAGTCACCACGGGGGCGCGCGACTTAAAGGTATTTACTCATACTGAACAGATAATTTTTAATATCTGGAGTGAAGCTTTTATGAATAAGGACATATCACTTATGGATAATTTCTTTGAAATTGGAGGGGACTCCCTTCTTGCAATAACTGTCATGTCAAAAATTAAATCTGCTTTCAAGGTAGATTTATCATTAAGAGTATTTATTGACAGCCCTATAATAAAAGATCTGGCAGAAAAAGTGGATGCAGTAAAATAGATACCCGCTAACCAATTCATAAAGGGAACCTAATAATACTAAAAACATAAACTGTGACCGGAGAAATTTGAAGGAAAAATGAAATTTACTCAGGCATAGAATAAAAGAAGTCAATATAATGAAGAACATATTATATCTAATTTAACCTAACTTCGTAAGTAAGTTGTCTAAGGAAGTGGAGTATTTAAATATTTGATGACAGAATTTTTAATATAATAAAATATGGAAATCGTTAATTTTGAACCAAAGCATTATAAAGAGCTGTTAGCTTTTTCGAAAAAATCATGGCCTCAAAAGTCGGAAGAATATCTTAAATTTCGGTTATTCCAAATTCCCGAGCAGGTTGAGGATAACAGAAACAACTTACTGGTTATGAATGATGAGGGTAAAATCGTAGGTTGCACTCTATATTTCCCAACCAAAGCAAGAATAACCGGGAAAGGGGAGAAGATATTCTGGGGTCACGACATGATTGTTGAAGAGCATTACAGAGGAGCTGCAGGTTTGCTTCTGATAATAGAAATGTGTAATAATAAATCAGCATTTGGATTTGGCACGACAGATATAAATCTCAAGATACAAAAGGAATTGGGAACAAAATTTATAGGTGTAGCAAAACATTATCTTATTTTTAATTTTTGGTCATATAAGCTGCTATTACTCAAATTAAAGCTGATCGGGACAACCGAGCCGTACAAATATAACTTCCCGGATAAACTTAAGGTCGGAAAGTATACATTCAATAGAATATCAAGTGTAAACGAGTTAAACATTCCGACTAACGGTTATTGGAGTGATTCCAGCTTAGATATAGATTTTGTCAGGGATGAACATTTTTTGAGAAACAGGTTTTTTGAGAATTTTACAAAGTACTACTTCTACAGTTTAGAGCTGGATAATTCGTCTAAAACTGATGAATGTTACTTCGTTG
>CAZEWS010000011.1:0-25437 GCA_964515985.1 uncultured Rikenellaceae bacterium
CAGGAACTTAAAGCTGACATTGAGCGTTCTATAGCTGTTGGATTTAACGGGGCCCGACTTCACCAAAAAGTTTTTGAAGAACGTTTTCATTATTGGGCTGATAATCTTGGATATCTTACATGGGGCGAATTTTACGACTGGGGGCTTAAATTAGACGACCCACAAGCTATACTAAACCTTCAGAGAGAGTGGTGTGAAGTTGTACTTCGCGATTTGAACCATCCATCAATAATAGCATGGACTCCCTTCAATGAAAGATTAGCATCCGATGGTGAAGTCTATCGTCAAATTATTCAGGAAACTGTGAACCTAACGCGCGGGATTGATCCCACTCGTCCAATAAATGATGCCAGCGGATTTGTACATGTGGACACAGATATTTTTTCAGTACACGACTATGACCAGGACCAAGCTACATTTTTTGAACGATATGATTCTTTATCACCTGATAAAAAAAGTGGTTTTATCTGCCATTCGGAATTATCCGTTCCTTACGAAGGGCAACCTTATGTGGTTGATGAATACGGGGGAACCTCATGGTCAGAAAATTATGCTAAAGAAATACATGAAGTTAGCAGTCTGCCATGGGAATGGGGATATGGTAAATCAGCCAAAATGATGGAAGATCACATTGAAGAATTAACAAGGATTCTTTTAAATAATCCCAATATTTCCGGGTTTTGTTATACACAATTGACTGATGTAGAGTATGAAATAAATGGAATATATACTTACAACCGGAAATTAAAATTTGATGCAAAGCGCCTAAAGAAGATCTTTAATGCGCCTGCTGAAATAGAGAAAATTGAGTAAAATAACTAATTAATTCCGATTCAAATATTTCAAGCTATAAAATACGATTTTAGAATGAAAAATATAATCTCGATTAATAGAATATTAACTTGTTATTTGATTCTGTCAACATTTCTGTTTGTTTCGAACACTGTAATGGCATGGACAAGTGAGGGTAACGATAAAATTCCCAGGTCTGAACATCCAAAACCTCAGTTTTATCGTGAACAATGGCTCAATCTTAACGGTGAATGGAACTTTGCTTTTGATTTTAGTCTTTCCGGTGTTGAGAAAGGTTGGCCAAAGAATCCTTCGGGGCTGGATAAAAAGATACTCGTTCCCTTTTGTCCTGAAAGCAAATTATCAGGGATAGGTTATACGGACTTCATTCCGGCGGTATGGTATCACCGAACTTTTACCATTCCGAAGGAATGGGATGGATCAAGGATGTTTTTGCATTTCGGTGCTGTAGATTACGATTGCCGTGCCTGGGTAAACGGAACTCTTGTTGGCCGACATTACGGCGGAAGCGCTTCCTTTGCTTTTGAGGTTACTAATGCTCTTAAAAGCGGAGAGAATGATATTGTTGTCTGTGCCATTGATGATACACGTTCTGGAATGCAGCCCACGGGGAAGCAAAGCGATAAATCAGAATCGTATTGTATTATGTATACCCGAACGACCGGTATTTGGCAAACAGTTTGGCTCGAAGCAAGACCATCTAGTTTTGTTGAATCGGTTCGTGTAATCCCCGACCTCGATAATCACCGTTTTGTATTGATCCCTGTTTTTAATAATTATAAGCAGGATTTGGTTTTTAAAGCTACTTTGATGTCGAACGAAGGCATAGAAATATGCTCAATCAACTCTTCATCTGCTTGTGGAGTGCCTCTTACAATAAATATAAAAGACCCAAAACCATGGAACCCTGGTGATCCATATCTTTATAAACTTAAATATGAATTATTAGATGGTAATCAGGTTGTTGACCGAGTGAATAGTTATGCAGGTCTTCGAAAATTTCACATAGAAGGTAACAAATTTTATCTAAATAATAAACCTATCTTTTTGCGATTGGTCCTTGATCAGGGATTTTATCCTGATGGTATTTGGACAGCATCGAGTGATCAGGAACTTAAAGCTGACATTGAGCGTGCTATAGCTGTTGGATTTAACGGTGCACGACTTCACCAAAAAGTTTTTGAAGAGCGCTTCCATTATTGGGCTGATAATCTTGGATACCTAACATGGGGTGAATTTTACGACTGGGAGATTAAATCAGACAATCATCAGGGTATTCGTAATTTACAGCGTGAATGGTACGAAGTTGTCCTCCGTGATCTAAACCATCCTTCAATAATTGCATGGACACCTTTCAATGAAAGGGCGGAAACAACTATTGAAAGTAATCGCCGGGCTGTACAGGAAACTATAGATATTACCCGTGCAATTGATCCTACGCGTCCGGTAAATGATGCAAGCGGATATGTACATATAGACACCGATATCTTCACTGTACACGACTATGACCAGAATCCTAATACATTTCGTGAACGATATGATTCTGTTTCACCAAAAAAATGTAATGTTTTTGTTTGTTACCCTGAATTATCCGTTCCTTACGAAGGGCAACCTTATGTGGTTGATGAATACGGTGGAACTCATTGGTCTGAAGGATTTGCTAATCAATTATCCGAACCAGGTGACCGTGTCTGGGAATGGGGTAAAGGGAAACAGGCTAAAGAAATCGAGAAATTAATAGAGGAATTAACAAAAGTTCTTCTTAATAATCCCAATATCTCAGGTTTTTGTTACACACAATTAACTGATGTAGAACAAGAGATAAACGGAATATATACTTATGACAGGCAACTAAAATTTAATGCAAAACGCCTTAAGAAAATATTCAGCTCTTGTGCAGCAATAGAGAAAAATGAGTAATAAAATTTTTGACATGAAAAAGCCACTGTATTTTTTGCTTTTTATTTTTATTTTCATGCTTAGCTGTCAGGTCAAAAAATCGGAAAAGGGAGTACAAAAAGTAGAACCAGAAGCTATTCCATTTAAGCTTGAGGATGTAAAATTATTAGATAGCCCTTTTAAAAAGGCTATGCAACTTAATGCGAATTGGTTACTGGATTTAAAACCCGATCGTCTACTTTATCGTTTCAGGGTCAGTGCAGGATTAGTTCCTAAAGATTCAAGCTATAGCGGTTGGGAAGAACGCTTTTCCGGACATACCCTTGGTCATTATATTTCTGCCTGCGCCATGATGTATGCTGCCTCCAATGATGAAAGCTTTAAAGAGCGGGTGGATTATATCATTGAGGAATTAGATGTCTGTCAGATAACAAATAGTGATGGCTTCGTTGGGGGTGTAAGAAACGGAAAACAGATATTCAGTGAAATAAAGAATGGAGATATTAGGCTCCGACATAATGGATTCGAGCTTAACGGAGGTCGGGTGCCATGGTACAACATGCATAAGCTTTTTGCTGGCCTTATTGATGCATATGTATATGCTGAAAATGAAAAGGCGAAAGATATTCTGATTAAATTGGCAGACTGGGCAATTGATCTCTTATCAAGTCTTTCAGATGAACAGGTACAAGAAATGTTACTTAGCGAACATGGAGGAATGAATGAATCGCTTGCCACAGTATATGCACTTACTGGAGAAGCTAAATACCTTGATTTGGCGAAACGTTTCAATCACAAACTAATTTTAGATCCTTTATCAGAATCGCGTGACGAGTTAGATGGCCAACACGCTAACTCTCAAATTCCCAAAGTTATTGGTGCTATCAGGGAATTTGAGTTTACCGGTGATTCTGCTTTATTTGAAATGGCTGACTTTTTCTGGAATACTGTAGTTCAACACCATAGTTATGTAATAGGAGGAAACGGGGACGCGGAGTATTTGGGACCTCCCGACATGCTTTATGATCGAATAGATGCCATGACTTGTGAAAATTGTGGCACCTATAACATGCTTAAGCTTACCAAACACCTTTTTAGTCTTCATCCATCTGTTGAGAAGGCAGATTATTTTGAACGAGCTTTATATAACCAGATACTGGCCTCACAGAATCCAAAGGATGGAATGGGAACTTATTTTGAACCATTAGGTTCAGGCTCAGCACGAAACTATTGCAGTCCAGATAAGTCATTCTGGTGTTGTACCGGAACTGGAATGGAAAAACATGCTAAATATGGAGAAGCAATCTATTTTAAAGATCATCAGGAAGGATTATATATTAATCTTTTTATACCTTCTATATTAAACTGGGAAGAAAAAGGATTAAAGCTAACCCAGGAAACAGGGTTTCCCTGGTCCGATATAATGACCTATAAACTACAATTAGAGAAACCACAAAAAATGTCTTTAAAATTTCGGTTTCCTTTTTGGGCAGTTAATGGTTTTAACCTTGAAATAAATGGAGAAAAACAAAGTATAACAGCCAATCCCGGATCGTATATTGAAATTAATAGAAAGTGGCATGATTGTGATATTGTATCCTATCAACTGCCAATGTCCCTTTATTCCGAGCTTGCCCTGGGAAGTCCCAAATTAAAGGCTTTCCTGTACGGACCTATTGTTTTGGCGGCTGATTTAGGACAAGGTATTTGGGACAAACCATTCCCAGTTCTAGTTAGTGATAATTCAAAAATTGAAAACATGGTAGCTCAAATTGAAGGTGAACCTCTCTCTTTTCAAACTTTAAAGGCTGTACCGGAAAATGTCAAGCTAATACCATACTTCAAGACAGGAGAAAATACTATGATGGTTTATTTTAATCATTTCACTAAGGATGAGTGGAATCTGAACAAGGAAGCCTATCTTAGTGATTACCTTAGCAAGAAACAATTGGAAGAACGTTCGGTTGATTGGATAAAATTGGGAGAAATTCAATCCGAACGAGACCACTCTTTTAAGGGTCATAAAACAGAAATAGGAACCTTTAATGGGTGTAAATTCCGCAAAGCCGGCAATGAACAATTTTCTTTTAAAATGAAAGTTTCTCCGGAAGAATCTATGGAATTGATTTGTACCTATTGGGGTGATCACGGTCCAGGACATGCTTTTGATATTTTTATCGATGATGAGTTTCTTACTAATGTGACTATTAACCGATGGGGAAAAGTCTTTATCGATAAACTCAACATTATTCCTTTGGACCTGACTTATGGGAAAAATGAGGTAGTGGTTAAATTCTTTTCTTCCAAAGGTCAAATAGCAGGACCAGTTTTTGAATGCAGGATGATAAAATAGTTAAGGATTTGCCAGCATCAATTTATTTAAAAGTAATTTAATACTATATAAATCAAAGAGAGACCTTGTCTTTTTAAATTACCCTTTTTGGCCAGTCACTTTTTTATGATTTAAGAAATATTTTTGACAAAAAAGATAAAGAATATGAAAAGAAAAGAATTTATTAAATCAGGATTTACTTTAGCAAGTGGTTTAACGATTGGCTCTACACTTTTAGCTAGCAACGTAAATATTAAAATCGAGGAAGAAGAGAAGAAATTACAGCTAAGTTCTAAATAATACAGCAATTATATGTATTTTTGTTAAATGAAAACAAAACACGAAATTAAAAAATTATTTGCTCAATTACCAATAGCCGCACAATCCCAGTTATTGGATGAGTTGTTACAAGAGCAGGAATTGCAAGGCAAGATATTAACAGAGGCCCATGAAGAGGTGTCCGGAAAAAGGAGAAAGAAACCCTGTCCACATTGTACAAGCAATAATGTATATAGAAGGGGCAAGCAGAAAGGGGTTCAGATGTACCAATGTAATGATTGCAAAAGATGGTATAGTGAAACAACAGGGACACCATTGTATGATATCAAGCTTAAATCCAAATGGCAATCATATCTACGGTGCATGGAGCAGGGTATTCCGATAAAGAAGATAGCAACAGAAATCGGGATAAGCATACAGACAAGCTTTGACTGGCGGCACAAGATATTGAGTTCGCTAAACCAGTTTGTTCCTGAACAATTGTCATCGGAAGTAGAGTGCGACGAATTGGAACTGGAACTTAGCAATAAGGGCAGCCGGAATTTGGACAGGGAACCAAGAAAGAGAGGAAATGACTTCAGACGGAACATAGGAAAAGAAGAAGTCACAGTTGTCCAGGTGGTAACGGCAGTTGAACGCAAAGGAGAGAAATACCTTAAAGCTGTTGCCACAAAACGCCTTAGTAAAAAAGAAATCGCAAAGGTATTGGACGGGAAGTTGGCCGACAACACGACCCTGATCACAGACAAACACCCTTCTTACAAAGCTTTTGCCAAAGACAACCCTGTAATAAAACACAAAGCACTATTGGCCAAAGATCATGTAGATAAAAATGATAAAACCATCCATCTGCAAAAAGTCAACAATGTCCATGCACAGGTCAGAAAGTTCTTGCGACCATTTAATGGGGTTAGTTCAAAATATTTACAAAACTATCTGAACTGGTACGCTTATGCTGACAAAATAAGAGAGAGCAAAACAACTTTGAAACAATGGTTCTTGACAATGCTATTGACAGACCAGGCTTATCACCTGTTTGAACTTTTTAAACAAAATGCTGTTATAATTAGAACTTAGCTGAAATTACTAAGGAATAACAAAACATACAGGCAATTACACTATTAACTCATCGGTGGAAAAATAAATCTATTTGTTGGATTTAAAACCCACCTTTAGTGGTACTTTAATAACACTACTTAATGTATATCAACATGAAAAGACTTAACAAATTTTTTCTTCTTGCATTTTTCAGTTTTGGAACGTTTTTTAAGGTATATCCAAAACCAATTTTTTTACACCACCAATTACAAACTTTCAAATATTCATTAGTATGAAAAGAAAAAAGAAAGTTTCACGAAGTCGTTTTTTAGGTATTACCACCACCGCTACCGCGGGAATATTAATTTTCCCCTGGAATGCAATTAAAGGAATAAGGCGTCAATCGCAAAACGATAAGCTAAATGTCGCAGGGATTGAAAGTGGCAGGACGGACAAGAAAAACCTTGAAAACGTGGGAATAGAAAATTCTGTTTCCTTTTCCACCTCCAAGCTCAACTTTTCGATGTCACCGACCAACGGTGCCTTCCAAATCACCGACCGTTTAACCAAAACCATTTGGCATTCTAATCCATTCCAGACGTGTTTCGGCGGAGGAGTGCTCACAGTTGAAGGCAAATCCACACCTGTTATCCTGAGTCAATGTGTTATCCAGCAAAAAGGCAACTCACTGATTGCCATTTTTCATCCGCTCACAAGCCAACCGTCAGCAGCGCTCCGCATAACCATTCAGCCCGGCCTCGTCGCCAATAGCCTGAATTTCAGCTACGAAGCAGATCCTAGTCTGACCGTGGAAAGAATCCGTCTGCTCGACAACGCTCTGTGGACTACGGACGTCGAAAAAGGTTATGTAGTGATTCCGATTCGCGAGGGTCTGCTGATCCCCGCTGACAGCGGTTTAAACTACAGCCAAAGCTTTGATACTTACGCCTACGAAGGCTGTCACATGACAATGGTGGGAATCGTTAAAAACAACGCCACTGCTTTAATTACCTGGAATGATCCCTACACTAACATCGAAATAAATAGCCAACAGCCTAAAACCGAACAGGATGCTTCACATCAAATCCTTTCC
Organism: uncultured Rikenellaceae bacterium; assembly: GCA_964515985.1. Taxonomy (GTDB): domain Bacteria; phylum Bacteroidota; class Bacteroidia; order Bacteroidales; family VadinHA17; genus CAZEWS01. Next base: position 7,455 of record CAZEWS010000011.1, read on the forward strand.
ACATCTGTCGTCCTGAGTAAAACATCCCGGTCGTTTCAGGTTCAGTTCTGCGGTCGTGGCGATTATGTAACTCTCGCTCAGGCCTACCGCAATAGTCCCCAGGTCAAAAAATGGAATGTACCATGGTCAGAGAAACTCAAACAACACCCTGAAGATGCCAAGCTGTTTGGTGCCTCCAACATCAAGCTTTGGTCAACGTTATCCCGCACGATGAGCCCAGACAGTTCCGAGGAGTTGAGTAAGAGTGTCAATTGGACTTTTGATGAAGCAGCCCAGGTTGCGGAGCATTTTAAGAACGATCTGAAAATCGACCTTTGCCTGTTCATAATCGGCGGCTGGATTAACCGCGGCTACGACAACCAGCATCCCGACATTATGCCTTCCGCGCCGGAATGCGGAGGCGATAACGCACTGGCCGATTGTTCCCGCCGCGTGATGAACCTGGGCTACCTGTTTTGTCTTCATGATAATTACCAGGACATTTACCGCGACTCGCCCTCCTGGAACGAGGATTACATCATGAAAAAACGCGATGGATCCCTGACCGTAGGCGGTAGGTGGAACGGCGGCAGGGCATATCTGACTTGCTCTCAAAAGGCAGTGGAGCTTGCCCGGCGTCCCCAAAATTTGCTGGCCGTTAAAAAACTCACCGATGCCAACTCCTACTTCATTGACACCACGTTTGCAGCCGAATTGAAGGAATGCTTTGATCTCAAGCACCCGCTGACCCGAGCCGACGACATGTATTGGAAGCAGGTAATTTCGGATTATGCCCGCGAAATATTTGGCGTTTTTGGCAGCGAAGGCGGACGCGAATGGGCGCTGCCACACAGCGACTTCTTTGAAGGCCTCACGGGTGTCCACGGCCGAGGTCATCACAACGCCAAGCTCCAAGAAAAACTCAGCGCGTCGATCATTCCGCTTTTTGAAATTGTCTATCGCGATGGCATCGCCATGTATGGCAAATATGACTACAACATCAATAACGCAGCCGAATATGTACTTCAACACATCATTCTGGGACGTACATTGAATTATCATAACATTCCCTCGCACCTCTATTGGAAGGAATACGATCAAACATCTGGTCAGGAAAAAAGTGGAACAGAAGATCAAGGTCTTTTCGTACGCGGAGACCAAGGATGGACGGAAGGACTTCATCCCATTGACCGTTTCGTTAAAAACACCCATGAAATTCTAGGACCTCTGAATGCGCTGACCGCCCAAATGCCGATGACCGAACACCGGTTCCTGAGCACAGATCGAAAAATTCAGCAATCCGTCTTTGGCAAAGGTCGCGAGGCCGTTGTCGCCACTGTGAACATGAGCTCATCTATTTACACCTGCTCTTCCCAAAATGGCGAAGCCATCCTCCTACCGCTCTATGGATTTTTAGTGGAAGCACCCACCTTCAGCGCCTTTCATGCCCTGAATTGGAATGGGGTCCGCTATGATGCTCCGCCATTGTTCGCGATGCACAGCCTGGATGACAAGCCGCTGACCAGGTCAAAGCAGGTGCATGTATTCCACGGCTTCGGCGACAACCATATTAAAATTGGAGAATCCATCCAAACTGTGCCACGAGAGGCTGTGTTATAAACTCAGCCTTTTACTTCACAAAAAAAGTTGGGCATACGACTGGTCTTTTTGCACGCAGACTTTGTTATTCACTTGTTATAAGATAAATACTAGTCCTGAAAATGGCCGCTGGGATTTACATACTGTTGGTCAATTTATTCGTCTGCCTCCCTTCCGCTAAACTACCATCGATGGTGCGTAAGGCTAAAAGAAATAGAGTGGATGCACTGCTGTGGATAAAATCAATTTGTTTTCGATAAAGGACGAGTTAAAATTTTACTAGCTAATAATTCTGACTTTATAAGTCCTTTATAACCAATAATATAAAAATCAAAAAAAGTCCAAAAAGAGTTGCATAATTGAAGCTATTTTGTTAATTTTGAAATAGTTATAAAACAAATAACAAAAACACTTCAAAATCTTAATGTAAAAATTGCCAAAGCGTGTAATGTGCTAAAAAACAAGAAAGAGAGAGTACTGAAACATCGTTCAAGAGTAAAAGAAAACCCCACCAATGCCAATATAAAATTTTTCGAAACAGCTATAGCTTCAGAAAAGAAAGCAGCAAGTAAAGTAAATGAATTGAAAAAAGAATTTGCAATAAGAGATACAAAATTAAAAGAGTTAAAAACAAAACTGAAAAAAGCAGAAAAAAGGTATCCTGTATATGGTTTAAGTCGTAAAGAAAGACAACAACAATACAAGAAAAAAAGAACAATCGTTTCTTCGGGTTACATTCGTAATAAAGAAGCCGATGCAAGTAAAATAGAAATATGCGATGTTTTAAAAATAGATACAGCAGAAATATATGAGGAAGCCATGAAAAATGCAGAGGTAATGAATTTAATGAAGCAGTTAATTCTTTACAAAAAAGGTCTAAAAGCCGCTGCTTTAAAAACGATTAATTGTCATTTAGATTATATGTCATTGATTATCTGATATATAAGCTAATATAAGAAGGTGGAAACATCCAAAAACAAAAAACAATAGCATTGATATTCAATACGTTACAAGTCAGAAATATTAGTAAAATAGTTAATGATTTGGCAATATCTATCTATTTAAAAGTAATTTAAAATTACCCTTTTCAACCAGCCATTTTTTTATGCTTTAATAAATATTTTGGACAAATATGACTAAGAAAATGAAAAGAAAAGAATTTATTAAATCAGGATTTACTTTAGCAAGTAGTATAACGATCGGCTCTACACTTTTAGCTAACAACGTAAATATTAAAATCGTTGAAAAAGAGAAGAAATTACTAAAGAATAACAAAACATACAGGCCTTTAGCTATTACAATGTGGGATTTTTCCTGGTTGGAAAGACGTTGGCCTGGAGCAGGATATGAAGATTTTGATCAGATATTAGATGAGCTTAAAGAGCGAGGTTATGATGCAGTTCGGATAGATCCTTTTCCCCATCTTGTTTTTAAAGACCCGTACAGGAGTTACAACTTAAAACCTCATTGGAATACCCATGATTGGGGTAGCCCTGATTATAATAGGGTCTCTGTTGAACCTTGCTTAACAGAATTTGTTTCAAAATGCAGGGACAGAAACCTGAAAGTCGCATTATCATCCTGGTGGAGAGAAGATTCAGAAAAATCGTATCAGGTAATTACATCACCTAATATGTTAGCCAAGGTTTGGCTATCAGTTCTGGATTTATTAAATGAGAAAGATATGATTGATACAATTATTTATGTCGATTTAACTAACGAATGGCCATTGGACGAATGGACACCTTATAAGAAAGGATTGGGAAGTTGGGCTTCAGATGAATCGATAGAATGGATGAAAACATCAATTAATATTTTAAAAGAAAGATACCCGAACTTAAAATACACTTTCTCTTTTACAGGGGAGGTTACCGAGCAAACAAAATACTGGGGCGATATAAAGGTACTCGATTTGCTTGAGCAACATATTTGGATGGTAAATTATAACAACGGCGAGTTTTATGATAAAATAGACTACCATTATGAATCTTTTGACCCTGTTGGTTATCAGAAAATTGCAAAATATGCGGAAAAACTTTACCGTGAAAAATCGGAATATTGGATCCATGGACTCAAAGAACAGATAATAAATGCTGCCGCCTGGTCTAAATATTCGAAGAAACCATTAATAACAACCGAATGTTGGGGGCTGGTAACATATAAGGACTGGCCGTTATTAAACTGGGACTGGATAATGGACTTATGTGAAATCGGAGTTCGCGAAGCAGCTATCACCGGGCGTTGGGTGGCGATGGCAACAAGTAATTTTTGCGGCCCTCAATTTGTTGGAATGTGGAGAGATATTGAATGGAATAAAAAGCTAACGGATATTATTCATAATTCAAAAGTGGAAACACGGTTACTAAACTCCTTCTATAGCAATGCAAAATAGATTTGTAGTAATATTTTTGGTAGTTTCTATATCTATTCATTTTTCGCGAGCTATCTTAAATGGTGTGCATATAGAAAAGTCTATGGTAGAAAAAATCGTAAAATATCATTATGATCTTAACATATTATAAACGTTAATAACCGAATCCTTTAATAAATAAATATGTAATGAAAAAGTTCTTTTTGATCTCTTTTATGTTTGTCTCACTGATTTCGATAAAATCATTTCCTCAGCATGCTAAATTTAATTTTGATCTTAGTAAAGTGCCCTTTAGTTTCAAAGGCTCATATTTAGCCATTTCAATGCTTGATAAAACAGACTATGAAGGTGAAGGTTTATATATCAGAAATGTTAGTGGTAAGTCAGGATTTATGCATCATGGTGCTAATTTTCTATTGGAAGTAATGAATGATTCAGAAATAATTGAACCTGAATATCAGGCAACACCTGAAATGATAAGGCTCATATCCTCAGAAGGGAAAGCAGAAATTGTATTCCATGATGAAAAAGCGATCCGAATAAGAGGAACCATACCAATGCGTTTAACCACCATTAAGGATGAAAGCTGGGGTATTTTCACTATTCCTAACCGTATTCAACCTGAAGAAGATAGAACATTCTCCATAATCTCATTCGATAATAATAGTTACCAGTTCAGTATTTTGGATGGTCAATATGAGATAAGCAGAAAGGAAATTGAAAAGGACAGAATGGTAGTCATTGATGTAAAACCTAGTCAAAGTGGGTTTTTTGAAATTGTGTTAGATGAGTTTGAAAGTGGATGGTTGCCTCGTGAATATAAAAAGTCCTTCGAAGAATGTATAATTGATGCATCTGATGATTTTATTGAATTTAAAAACAATATGCCTATTGTTCCTCATAAATATGAAGAAACCCGCACCTATGCTGCTTATGTAAACTGGTCTTGTATAGTCGAACCTAGGGGTTTACTTAAAAGGGAGGGAATGTTTATGTCGAAAAACTTGATGACTAATATATGGAGTTGGGATCATTGTTTCAATGCTATGGCTCTTGCTAATGGATTGCCAGATAAAGCATGGGATCAGTTTATGGTTATGTTCGACTTACAGGATGAGGCTGGTAATATGCCCGATATGGTTAATCCAACACGTCTTTATAAAGGTATAACCAAGCCTCCCATTCATGGTTGGACCATAAAGAAACTTATGGAATTTAATAATGATTTACTTACTCGTGAGCGCTTGCAAATTGCTTATAATGTATTAAGTAAACAGGTCGCTTATTGGTTTAACTACAGGGATATAGATGGCAATAAAATTCCACAGTATATTAATGGTTGTGATTCTGGCTGGGATAACAGCACAGTATTCGACTCTACAACCTATGTGGAAGGGCCTGATCTTAGTGCATACCTCATATATCAAATGGATGTATTGGCTGAAATAGCTAAAAAACTTGATCAACCTGATATGGCAAAAACTTATGAAGAACATGCAAATGATCTTCTCAGCAGGTTTATTGAGCGATCTTGGAATGGGGAGAAATTCGTTCATAAGGAAGTAGGAAGTGAACTATATAATAAAGAAAGTCGTAGCCTGATAAGTTATCTTCCACTCATTCTCGGTGAACGTTTACCAAAAAATATAAGAGAAAAAATGATCAATGATTTAAAAACGAGTGGGCAAATTACTCCATATGGTCTTGCTACTGAGCACCCGGCGAGTGAGTTATATGAACCTGATGGATATTGGAGGGGGCCTATCTGGGCACCATCAACCATGATTATTGTTGATGGGTTGAATAATTGCGGTGAAGATGAATTTGCCAGAGAGGTTGCCAGAAGATTTTGTGATATGTGTCTTAAAAATGGATTTGGGGAAAATTTTGATGCAAAAACTGGTAAGTCACTCAGGGATCCTGCATATACCTGGACCTCCAGTGTTTTTCTGGTGCTTGCCCATGAGTACTTATTAGATATAAAATAATTCCATTTTCTGATAATTAATATATTAAACATGAAATCTTTTATTTATCTCAAAGCAACACTGATTTTCCTGATACTATTATCATTAACGGCCTGCAAAAGAAATAATGATAATGTAATCTTCCTGGAAGAGGGGGAATTACAAATAATTCCATATACATATAGAAGTGCACAGGTATTGTTTTATCCAAAAGGAGACATTCTTCCAATGAAAGAGAATTTTACGGTAACTAAAATTCCAGAAGATATACACATAAAAAGGAAAGAGAAAGGAGATAAGGTTACATTAAGTTGGGGCATGGTTAAATTTACAATAGATAAGACCAGTGGCCATATAAGTTATTATAGATCAGATGAATTGCTATTCCGGGATGTGGCAATCAATTCATTTTCATTTAAGAAAAACATGCTTGGAGATACCCCGTTATACAGGGTTGAAAAAAAGTTTGAAATCCCGGTAACACAAGGGCTATATGGTCTTGGACAGTTTCAGGATGGAGTTGTAAATTTCCAGGATCATGAGACCTATATTGTACAGGCAAATAAAATATCTGTTAATCCCCTGCTTGTTTCGACATCAGGATATGGGATATTATGGGATAATTACTCAAAAACTTTATATAAAAATAATGGAGGCATCACATCATTTACGTCTGAATACGCTGCAGTAATCAGTTATTTTATCATAGTAGGAGAAGATATGGATGATGTAATAAAAGGTTATCGGGAGTTAACAGGAGATGCTCCACTATTTGGCAAATGGGCTTATGGTTACTGGCAATCAAAGGAAAGGTATAAAAGTTTTGCAGAGCTAAAAGAGGTTGTTAATGAATATAGGTCCAGGAAAATACCTATTGACAATATTGTACAAGACTGGAAATATTGGGGAGAGAATTCTCAATGGAGTGCATTGAAATTTGATCTGGAAACATATCCTGATCCTGAAAAGAATATTAAAGATTTACATGATTTAAATGTCCATTTGATGGTATCCATATGGCCATCAATGGGCAATGAAACAGATGTTTTTAAAGAGATGAACAGTAAAGAATTTCTTTATGGGCATTTCTGGAGTAATGAAAGAGCTAAATTGTATGATGCATACACTAAGGAGGCAAGGGAGATATATTGGAAATACATTAAAGAAAATTTAATAAAAAAAGGTGTCGATGCTCTCTGGATGGATGGAACAGAGCCTGAATTGAGTCATACAGATACCCGGGAAAAAACGGAGGAAGAAATAATTACTTGTGTTAGTCCTACTGTTGGTCCCCTGGACCGATATCTAAATACTTACTCCCTGATGACTACAACTGGCGCATATAAGGGACAGAGAGCATTGGGGGATGATAAAAGGGTATTTACCTTAACCCGATCGGCATTTACGGGACAACAACGTAATGCAGCTGTTACCTGGTCAGGAGATGTTGTTGCAAGATGGGACGTGTTTAAGGCACAGATTGCAGGTGGAATCAATTTCAGTTTGTCTGGCATACCATATTGGACTCATGATATTGGAGCTTTTTTTACAGATGTAGGGGGAGGGAATTACCCTGATGGGCATAAAGATCCTTGTTACAGAGAATTATATACACGTTGGTATCAATTTGGCGCTTTTTCTCCCATTTTTCGTTCCCATGGTACAGGAACTCCCAGGGAAGTATGGAGGTTTGGTGATGAAGGGGATATTTTTTATGAAGCACTGAAAAAAACATCAGTTTTGCGTTACAGGTTGATGCCATATATTTACTCTACTGCTTGGAGAGTAACTAATGAAGGTTATTCAGTAATGAGAGCCATTCCTATGAGTTTTCCTAATGATACAAATAGTTACGAAATTAACGATCAATATTTGTTTGGAGAATCGTTTCTTGTAAAACCTGTAACTCAAGAAATGTATTATTATCATAAATCCAATAATGAAAGTAGTGAACTGGAAGTAGATAAAACGGTTGATATTTATTTGCCATATGGTACAAAATGGTATGATTTCTGGACAGGAAACAGTTATAAAGGAGGGGGAAAAATAAAAACATCTGCAACTATTGATAAAGTACCATTATTCGTTAAAGCCGGTTCCATTGTGCCACTTGGACCTTCAATACAATATGTAGATGAAAAACTTCCTGAAGAGATACATTTATTTGTATTTCCAGGAGAAAATGGAACATTTACCCTTTATGAAGATGATGGCAATACATACGGCTATGAAAAAGGACTTAATACAACAATCAAATTTGAATGGAAGGATAGCAATAAAACCCTGACTATTAATAACCAAGAGGGACAATATTCCACTATGTTAACAAAAAGAAGGTTTGTCATTTCATTGGTTCATGAGGATATGGGGGACTTGATGAATATTCGTAAAGGGAAAGTGGTTAAATATACTGGAAAGAAAATATCTGTCGTGTTGTAAATATGTTTAACCAAATACATAGGGGATTACCGTAAAGTTTTATATTTGTAATGATGCACCAAAAGAAGAACAAGTATAATACTCAGGTAAAAGCTGGAAATATTCTTCTAGATGCAAAGGAGAACAGTATATTTAAAGGTTTTGATATGGTAGTATGGGATGCAAAACAGGTCGATGAGCAAACATTGGGATTTACATATTACTCTGAAGATGGAGAACAAGGGTATCCTGGTAATTTAAAGGTTAGCATGACCTATCAATTAACTGATAAAAACGAATTTATTATTACTCATACTGCTACCACTGATAAAATAACAGTTTTAAATCTTACTCATCATTCGTTTTTCAATCTTCATGGAGAAGGCGAGGGTTCTATTAATGACCACCTGTTGATGATTAATGCTGATCAATACACCCCGGTCAATTCTGTTTTAATCCCAACCGGAGAGTTATTATCAGTAGAAAATACCCCGATGGATTTTCGTGTTCCAACATTGATTGGGAGCAGACTGGATGAGGATTTTGAACAGTTAAAATTTGGCGGCGGGTATGATCATAATTGGGTGCTGAATAGAAAAACTGAAAAAAAACTTGAATTAGCGGCATCTGTTTATGAGCCGGTATCTGGTCGATATATGGAAGTATGGACTACTGAACCGGGTATTCAATTTTATGGAGGTAATTTCTTTGATGGGAAAATTATAGGAAAAAGTGGGGCAACATATGACTATCGGGGCACTTTGGCTTTGGAAACCCAACATTTCCCGGATAGTCCAAATAATCCAGAATTTCCTTCAACCGTCTTGAATCCATGTGAAATTTATAACCATGTTTGTATATACAAATTTGGAGTTAAGTGACTATAAATATGTAAATAAATTATGTACTATGAAAAAAAACCAAGTCTTATTATTATTTATCTTATTATTGAATATAGCCTGTTCAAAACCTAAGGATCAAACTGAAGAAAGACAAACTTTACAATTTCTAGAAATAAATCAGGTGCAAATTAATGATCCATTTTGGGATCCAAAATTTGAATTGTGGAGTAAAACAACTATAAATGATGTGTTTGACAAGTTCAATGGAAAATATGAACCTGGAAGTGAATATATATATTATTCTGTAAAGCAAAGGATTGGAAGAGAGCAAGATGGTTTTCTGAATTTTGATCTTGTAGCCCAAGGGAAAAGAGGGATCGGGCAACATGATGGTCCCCCTTGGTATGATGGACTTATTTACGAGACGATAAGAGCTGCTGCAGATTTTATATCTCAATATCCTGATCCAAAACTGGAGCAACGTATAGATGGTTACATTGACCGTATCACTGCTGCTCAAGCCTCTGAACCAGATGGTTATATTAATACTTACACACAACTCATAGAGCCGGATCATCGATGGGGATTTAATGGGGGGAGGTTGAGCTATCAACATGATGTTTATAATGCTGGTATGTTAATTGAAGCAGCAGTTCATTATTATAAGGCTACAGGAAAAGTAAAACTGCTTAATGTTGCAATTAAATTTGCTAATTATATGTGTGATGAGATTGGACCTGCACCCAGGAAAAATGTAGTTCCTGCTCATTCGGGACCAGAAGAAGCCTTAATGAAATTGTATTGGTTGTTTAATAAGAATCCTGGGGCAAAAGAGAAAATGGTCGTGCCAGTTAATGAAAATCAATATTATGATTTGGTGAGATTTTGGATTGAGGGAAGAGGCAATCATTATAATCGTCCTTCATGGGGGGAATATGCGCAAGATTCCATTTCTGTTTTTGAACAAAAAACCATTGAAGGGCACGCCGTTCGTGCAACCTTATTTGCTACTGGTCTTGCCACAACTGCTCTTGAAAACAGAAATCCTAGATATATTGAGGCATCCAGTACTTTATGGGATAATATGATAGGGAAACGCATGTTTATTACAGGAGGTGTTGGTGCAATTGCTCGTGGAGAAAGATTCGGACCTGATTATTTTTTACCTAATAATGCCTATCTGGAAACTTGTGCAGCAGTAGGGGCTGGTTTCTTTAGTCAACGAATGAATGAGCTGACAGGAAATGGAAAGTATATGGATGAATTTGAGAGGGTATTATATAATAATGTACTTTCAGCTGTTTCACAATCAGGCGATCATTATTCATACGAAAATCCTTTGATTGCTGAGAATTATGCTAGATGGAGTTGGCATTATTGCCCTTGTTGCCCGCCAATGTTTTTAAAAATGGTTTCTGCATTGCCTGGATTTATATACTCTTATGATTCTGGAGCAATTTATATTAATTTATTTATTGGCAGTGAAGCAAAAATCAAATTTAATGATAGTCAGGTGGTTTTATTGAAACAAAGTACCCACTACCCGTGGGATGGTAAGATTTCTCTAAAGGTCGAGCCTGATACAAAAAAGGAATTTTCACTCAAGGTTCGTATTCCTGGATGGGCGCAAGGGATAGAAAATCCATACGGATTATATTATTCAGAAATAAATACTTCAGTAAAATTAAGCATTAATGGCAAATTCTTAAATGTAAATCCAACCAATGGTTATGTTGCAATTACCCGAAAATGGAGAAAAGGAGATGTTATAGAACTCACATTACCCATGGAGCCAAGATTAGTGCATGCACATGATTCTGTTGAAAACTTAAAAAATATGGTTGCTTTGGCCTCCGGACCGCTTGTATATTGTTTTGAGGGATATGATAATCATGGATTAGCTGATTTAAAAATAGATATTAATTCCCCTATGAAAATTAAATATAACTCAAATATATTAAATGGAGTGAATATGATTGAGGGAAGGGCTTTGGTAAATAATTCAACAAATAGTTCCAATAGAGTGATTATTTCTGCTATCCCATTTTATTCTGTTGGAAACCGAAAACCAGGAAGTTTTTATAAGGTTTGGATTCCTCAAAACAAATAATTAATGGGTTCTATCTTGTTGAAAATCGGGGAAAACTAATATTTAGAACCTATTATTAATAAAAATTCAAAATAATTATGAGAAAGAATATTAGAAAATTGTTAATGATCGGTATTGTATTAACAGTTGGATACATGAGCGTCACTTCCGTTTTTTCTCAGTCATTGTTGAAAATGGCGAATGATAACAAAGATAGTTTTATGAAGTGGCCCGAGCCATCTGAATTCCAAAATCCGGCTTATCCTGCTCCTGACTGGCTTCGGGACGCTGTAATCCTGGAGGTCCCCATCAGAAGTTTTAATCATCCTGATTTTAGTAATAGCGATCAGTGGGAGAACAAATTTGGCAATGCTTCATATTTGAGTATTATAGGAAAATTGGATTTCCTGAAAGAGCTTGGGGTCAATGTAATTTGCCTGTATTCGGTTTATTATAATACACCCGGCACAAACTTATATGCAATTCGTCACCATGAAGCAAATCCCGATCTGGGAACTCTTGATGATATTAAGACACTTATTAACAAGGCTCACCAGATGGGCTTTCATGTAATCAGTAATACAAATCATTATGGTGTTGACCAAACTTCCCCAATGATTACCGAACATCCTGACTGGTTTATCCCGAAGGAATATAATTTATATGGACAAAGAGTATTCGATGTTAGCAATCCTGAGGTAGTAAAATATATCATTGACACCCATACCTGGTGGTGTACAGAAATAGGTCTTGACGGATGGCGGATTGATATCGCACATGAAACCTATAGAAAGTACATCTGGGATCCTATTCTTAAATCCTGCTTTGCCAGAGGAAAGCAAATCCTCCTTTCTACTGAAGGAGTACACCTGGATGGACACATACGTGGAGCCGGATGGAGCGAATTTCCAGTTTCACGAGATATGGAAGACCCTCTTTTCAGCTGGGAAAATCCGGAAGCAGAATATGGTTCCATGAAAAGCTTTACCAATATATCTACTGAAGACCCTTATCGGGTGAAAGATATCAGTTCGCACAACTCCAAAACACCATGTGCTTACAATTATAATCCCGGTGAATGTCCCAGAGAAGGAGCTTATCAGGTAAAAGGTAGTCGTTTTCTGTTTGGCCATAATCTTATATTCGCTCCTTTTGTACCCTGGATGATGCATGGAGAATTATTCAATGCTACGCATCTGGTTGTTCCCGGACTATTAAACCATAGATTAAATGGTAAATTATTGCATTCATATCTTGATTGGAATGATATTGATGAACAGCAGGATGTGATTAGTGATTTTAAACGGATAATAAATATCCGTATGAATCATAAGGATATTTTCCATAACAACTGGCATGAGACAAACCTGATTAATGTTCCCTTTACGTCTAATCCCTATTCAAATGTAAAACCCTATGCACGATTCATACCCGGCGAAAAAGCAATCATTGTGGTTGGTAATAACAATACTGTTAAAGATGTAACTTTCAGACTTCAAATATCTCCTGGTAAGCTAGGATTTAGTGATGAGAAAGAATTTACAGTGACTGACCTTTGGACCAACAGCGAAAAAACAGTGAGGGTTGAGCGGTTATCCGATTACCCGATAGTAGTTCCCAAAGATAAATCTCCCGGTGGTGGTGTTCGTGTTATATTAGTGACAAAAAAATGAATATGCAATAACAAAATAATCTAAAGATTTTATCCATGTTATATCTTTACACAAGGATCAGGGAGAATAATAAATATACTTGCAATTGAAAATAATAATTGAGTTAATAAGCCTGTCTATTCTATTCAAATTTGAACCAGCTAAATTATATTTATCATGAAGAAAATTTTTACTTTAACTGCAATCTTTATGGTTGCTTTTTCACTTTCGGCCCAGGATTTAATCATCAATCAAGACGAATACTTTGAAATGCCGGGATTGAATGTTATGGTATTTTACGACATTTATCCCGAAGGTCATCAGGGGGCTATCGGAATAATTCAAAATGGAACACGTGTGGCAACCAACGGTGACATCCGGTTGGAATCTACTCCAGGGCAGTGGCAGCCCATCCCTAAAGTAGGCGAGCGTAAAATTTTTCCTGAAAACAACGAGATTCGTGTAAAATGTACTTTCCCCGATGAAAGTCGGAACCGAAAAGGGCATACTCCAATTTGTTATCCCGATCTGAATTTTAGTTACAATGTGCATGTTTTTGGTGAAGGTAAAAAGTTTCGGGTAGTAGTGGATTTAGAAAAACCGTTGCCAAAAGAATGGATCGGAAAAGTAGGATTCAACCTGGAACTTTTTCCGGCAATGCTTTTCGGAAAATCGTGGTACATGGACAGACAATCAGGTATTTTTCCGTTGCAGGCCAACGGCCCAATGCAAAAAGATGCCAATGGGAACTGGCAGGCTTTTCCAATTGCTACGGGTAAAAAATTTACCATTGCCCCCGATGTTGTTGAGCAGACACTTATTATTACAAGTTTGAAATCTGATTTGCAGTTGCTCGACGGTCGTTTCTATCATAATAACGGCTGGTTTGTGGTACGGTCGGAAGTTCCCGCAGGAGCCACAAAAAATGCTGTGGAATGGCTGATCGAACCCAATGTTATAAAAAATTTTAAACACAAACCAGTGGTACATGTTAACCAGGTTGGTTATCATACCAATCAACAAAAAACAGCCATTGTTGAACTGGATAAAACAGAAACTCAAATCGCTGAGGTTTCTTTGCTCCGTCTATCAGAAAATGGTGGTTTCAAAACAATTAAAAAAACAATACCTGAAAAATGGGGAAGATACCTGCGGTTTAATTATTATAAGTTCGATTTTTTTGAAATAGAGAAGTCGGGTATTTACCAAGTTCAGTATCAAGATTATAAAACAGAACCTTTTAAAATTGGAGATGATGTTTATGTACGGCATGTCTGGCAACCTACACTCGAATATTTTCTTCCGGTGCAAATGTGCCACATGCGTATTAACGAAGGATACCGTGTTTGGCACGACCTATGCCACATGGACGATGCTTTAATGGCCCCGGTTGACACGAACCATTTCGATGGTTACAAACAGGGGCAATCAACACTAACCGATTACGAACCGCTGGAACAAGTGCCGGGATTAAACGTAGGTGGTTGGCACGATGCCGGCGACTATGATTTGCGTGTGGAATCGCAGGCAGGTACCGTTTGGACACTGGCTTTAGCTTACGAAGAATTTGGCGTTGACTGGGATCAGACAACAGTAGATCAGGATAAAAGGGTTGTGGAGATTCACCTGCCCGATGGGAAACCCGATGTTTTGCAGCAGGTTGAACACGGTGTTTTAAGTATTCTTGGAGGTTATGAAAATCTCGGGCGACTGTATAACGGAATTATCTGCAACAACCTCAGGCAATATGTTTTGTTGGGCGATGCTTCATCGATGACCGACGATTTAAAGTATAATCCGGCTCTGGCAGAAAATGAAAAAACAGGAATGGAATCGGGAAAATTGGACGACCGGCTAGTGTTTACCGAGGAAAATGCAGGTAATGAATTTACCGCCATTCAGGCATTGACAGCTGCTGCCCGTATTTTAAAGGGATACAACAATGAATTGGCAGACAGGAGTTTAAAAGCAGCTGCTGAGTTATATGAAATGAAAAGGGAACTGCGCGGTGGCGATTACGCTTCAAAAATAAATGCAACGGTTGAACTATTTATCACTACTGGTTTTGAAAAATACAAAAATGAACTACTTTTAATGCAGGAGCAGATTGTGAAAAATATAAACGGTTCAGGTTGGGCGGTTGCGCGCGTTTTGGAATCTTGCCGGGAAGAAAATTTCAGGCAGGAGTTGATGCAGGCATACCAAAAATTGCAGGATGACCTCGACAAAAAGCAAAAAGAAAATCCGTTTGGAGTTCCCTATAATATCCGTATTTGGGGCGATGGCTGGGGAATCCAGCAATTGGGGATGCAACACTATTTTTTGCATAAAAATTTGCCTGAATTGTTCGGTAATGAATTGATTTTTAATGCACTGAATTTTGTGTTAGGTAACCATCCCGGTGAAAATACTTCTTCGTTTGCCTCTGGTGTAGGTTCGCGTTCCATTACCGAAGCGTATGGCGTAAACCGCGCCGATCGGTCGTTTATCCCCGGTGGAGTCGCCTCGGGGACAGGGATTATCCGCCCCGATTTCCCGGAACTGAAAGAGTGGCCCTATTTTTGGCAACAAACCGAATACGTGATGGGTGGGGGAGCTACACATTTTATGTTTTTGGTACTGGCAGCAAATGATATATTGAAAGATTGAATTAGGGTAGGATTTTTATTTAGTATCTGAGTAAATAATTATTCACATTTAATAGTTTTATATTATTTTCTGAAATATAATTATAACTTTATATTTAACTTAAGAAGGTTACTGAAATGAAAAAGTTTATAGTATTTGTGTTAGTATTTGGAATTACTGGTTCTTTAATTGCCCAATCATTGCTTAAACAACTGGCTATGCAGCCGCTGCCTCTGGGATCAATTAAAGCAGAGGGTTGGCTTAAGAATCAGCTTCGTATACAGGCTGATGGTTTGAGTGGACACCTGAATGAGTTCTGGCCTGATGTTAAAAATAGCAGCTGGTTTGGTGGAGATGCTGAAGGATGGGAACGTGCACCTTACTGGCTGGATGGAGTTATCCCACTTGCATATACGCTTGATGACCCGAATCTGAAAAATAAAGTAAAAGGATATGTTGATATTATCCTGGATAGACAGTACGATGATGGCTGGCTTGGACCTAGAGGAGAGAATGTTCATGATTTTGATATCTGGTCACTTTTTCTGGCGATGAAGATGTTAACTCAGTATCAGGAGGCTACGGGAGATGAGAGAGTAATAACCGCAATAGAAAAATGTCTTTACAGGATTGATGCACACATTGGCCCCTCTGGTTTACGTGACTGGGCAATGTATCGTTGGTTTGAAGCTCTTATCCCGATTTACTGGCTTTATAACAAAACGGAGGAACCCTGGCTTATCAGTTTGGCAGCGAAGCTACGTGCACAGGGATTCGATTGGGGTACTTACTTTGAGCACTGGCCTCATGCCAAAGCAACACCTAAGGAACAATGGAATTTTATGGGGCATGTGGTGAACAATGCCATGGCCCTTAAATCTAATGCCCTTTGGTGGCGTCAGTCTGGACAGGAACGTGATCGCACAACAATATACAATATGCTTAAACAGCTTGATGAACATCATGGTATGGTGACTGGTGTTTTTTCGGGAGACGAATGTCTGGCTGGCAAAAATCCTACCCAGGGCACGGAACTTTGTTCGGTAGTAGAGTATATGTATTCACTCGAATTGTTATTATCCATTCTGGGTGATCCGGCATTTGGTGACCGATTGGAAAAGATAACCTTTAATGCCTTACCGGCAACCTTTTCACCGGACATGTGGTCGCACCAATACGATCAGCAGGTTAATCAGGTGGAATGCAGTATTAGGGAGGATCGTCCCTGGACAACAAATAGTGCAGAATCCAACATATTTGGTCTCCAACCTCATTATCCTTGCTGTACATCTAATCTTAGCCAGGGGTGGCCAAAGTTTACCGCTCACCTGTGGATGAAGACGAATGATGGGGGACTTGCAGCCGTTGTCTTAGCACCGGGTGTAACGAATACGAGTATAGATGGTGTGCAGGTGACAGCCCGGGTACAAACAGATTATCCGTTTCGTGATAAACTCCATTTTATAATTACTGTGGATCAGCCGATTCGCTTTCCTTTGTATTTGCGTATACCAGGCTGGGCTAATAAGGCATCTTTGGTAATTGCAGGAGAAACCGTTTCGCGACCAAAAGCTGGTACGTTTCATAAGATTGAACGCGAATGGAATGAAAAGACAGAAGTGCTATTGACATTGCCTATGGAGTCCAGAGTGAGTCGTCGATATAATAATGCTGTTGCTATCGAAAGAGGACCTCTAGTCTATGCATTGAAAATTGGGGAAAAATGGAAGGCAGTACATGAAGATTGGGATTACCGGGAAGCACCACATGGAGACTGGGAAGTGTATTCAACAACTTCATGGAATTATGCACTGGATATAAGCGAAGAGACGGTTAATCAAGACCTGGTATTTTCGGAAAAGCCTGTTGGAAATGTACCTTTCTCACCCGAAGGAGCTCCTGTTATGATCCAGGTGAAAGGGGCAAGGGTGCCGGAATGGCAAATGATTCATGGCTCCGCAGGTGAAACGCCTAAAAGTCCGGTGGTTAGTACTGAAACTCTTGAAACGCTGACATTGATCCCATATGGGTGCACTAACCTGCGCGTTACTGAATTCCCAACCCTGAAGTAAATTACTTTTAGTCAGACTCCAAATCGGGCTTCAAATTAACTCCGGATCACATGATAATTTTAAACTAAATTACTAAAGTTTGGTACTTGTTATTAATGTACATAAAATCAATTCAAAACTATACCCGCTTAGCTTCAAAAGTTTCACGCATTTACAACAAAGCCGAAAATGAAAAATCGGTATGAAATGAAATATTAATATAATGATCCCAATATTTGAGCACTTTCCAGCATTAAAGAACAAATTAGGGTATATCAGTCTATGTGACCTTCCCACTCCTATTCTTCATCTGACCAATGTAAGCAAAAAACTCGGTCTGGATCAACTTTACATAAAGATGGACGGATTAACCGGAAAAACTTACGG
>CAZEWS010000012.1:0-25030 GCA_964515985.1 uncultured Rikenellaceae bacterium
AATGATATAGCTATACTTTATTAACAATGCCTAAGAGAGTAATGTTATCTGATATATCTGCTTAATGAATTAATTTCTTAAACAGACAGTTAGCCTGATTAATTCACAAATTAATCAGAAAGAAAAAAGATAAAAGGATAAAGATAAAAGTACTAATAACATAGTATGTTTGATAGACGATTAAATTTTCCATAAAAAAGTAATCTGAATTTCTTATGCAAATAATTCATTTTTAACTTTTTACTTTTTTCTTTTATCTTCTGCTTGAATAATGCAGGTTAGGTGTCATTTACGAAATAGGGTAAAATATGGTTAATGTTAGATAATCTATAGCATACCTCAGATCAGATATTTTTTGAAATTGCCCCCTGAAAGAAAATAATTGCTACGATATATCATTTCGACATTTGACAGAATCTAATAAAAATAATTTGGCTGAATTTGTATTCTGTTCATAGGGAATGTTAAGAAGCGGAAAATTAGAAAATATTGGGAAAAAGAAGCTGAAAAGGACCTGTATGGAATTCTTGAATGTTTTCATTCGGATGCTACTTTTAAGGCACCAGTTTCTGAATATTTAAAAGGAACTGAAGCATTAAAACAGTTTTATCAGGGTGTAATATCCGGGTTCCCGAAGGCCTATGTAGAGATTCGCCGTAGTACTGAATCGGGTGATAGATTAGCCATGGAGTTCACACTTCACTTTGAACAACACGATGGCAAGAAAGGCCAGACTCAGGGCTCCAATGTGTTTACTATTCGTTCGGGGAAAATACAAGACATCAGTTGCTATTTTGATCCGGCAGAATTCAACGCTTAAAATAAATAAACCAGTATGCAACCCGTCGAACAACGGGCGATGTCGCCTGAAATTATTGATAAAGTCAATAAAGCCGGTGTGATAGCCGTACTTGTAATTGATAAGCTGAAACATGCCGTCCCCCTGGCCCGGGCGTTGCTTGCAGGCGGTGTCAATGCCATTGAACTTACACTACGTACGTCTGTCGCTATGGATGCGGCACGTACCATTCTTAATGAAGTGCAGGAGATTACTGTCGGATTGGGGACTGTACTCACGGTTCAGCAGGTCAAAGCCGCGGCAGACATCGGTGCCGCCTTTGCCGTTGCACCTGGTTGTAACCCGAGGATAATCGCAGCAGCACAGGAATGCGGGTTATCCTTTGCACCGGGCATTGTCACACCGACCGATATTGAAATGGCCGTGGAGCAGGGTTGCCGGATCTTGAAATATTTTCCTGCAGAAACCTCCGGGGGACTACAGCATCTGGCCAGCATGGCAGGTCCCTATCAATATTTGGGCCTGAGTTTCATCCCTCTCGGTGGACTAAATATTAATAATGCCGGGCAATATATTGCATCACCCTTGATCTGCGCCATTGGCGGATCATGGATTGCAAAACGTTCGATGATTCAGGCCGGGGACTGGGAAACCATCACTGCAAATGCGATGGAGATCCGTAAAATCATCACAGAAACCAGAGCATCACTTTAACAGAAAGAGCATATGAAGACCATAGTAACATTCGGTGAGATTATGGGGCGTATTTGTCCTGATGAATTTCAGCGCTTCAGGCAGAGTATGCCTGGCAAGCTTAACCTGACCTTTGCGGGTGCAGAGGCCAATGTGGCAGCATCCATTGCCATGCTGGGTGGCAACTCGAGGTTTGTTACAGCACTTCCTGAGAATGACATCAGCGAAGCCTGCCTGACCACACTTAAAGGACTGGGCGTGGACATATCCGGTATTAAAAAGGTCAAGGAAGGAAGGCTTGGCCTCTACTTTGTTGAACGAGGCGCCAACCAGCGCCCGAGCCGTGTGATCTATGACCGTGAGTTTTCCTCTGTCTCCATTACGCCGGGGTCTTCATACGATTGGAAAAAACTGTATGAAGACGCAGGCTGGCTGCACATAACAGGCATCACACCGGCCCTTTCCGAAATTGCAGCCGAGGCCACAGAAAAGGCTGTCAGGGAGGCAAAATCGGCCGGACTGACCGTTTCATGTGATCTGAATTTCCGGAAAAAACTCTGGCGGTGGAAACCGGGCACCCCTCCGGCTGACCTGGCCCAGGATACCATGCGGAAAATCCTTCCATACGTTGAAGTGGTAATCGCCAATGAAGAAGATGCACACGATGTACTGGGTATTTCGGCGGATAACACAGATGTTGAAAGCGGAAAACTGGATGCTGCAAAATATGCCGGGGTGGCGAGGGAAATCGTTAAACAGTTACCCAATGTTAAGCTGGTGGCGATCACCTTAAGAGAAAGCATATCAGCCACACATAATAACTGGGGAGCTATGCTATATGAAGCAGAAAAGGATCAGGCTCATTTCGCACCCGAGCAGCATGGTCAATATACGCCTTATGAGATCCGGTTTATCGTTGACCGGGTAGGTAGCGGAGACTCCTTCGGAGCAGGTTTGATATTTGCACTGAATACGCCGGAACTGGCCGGGCCGGCTGATGCCATCCGTTTTGCGGTTGCGTCATCCTGCCTGTGCCACTCGATCAATGGGGACTTCAATTATGTAACACGCAGAGAAGTGGAAACACTGATGGGTGGTAGCACCTCGGGTCGTGTCGTACGATAGAATCCAACTCAGCAACAATGCAAAGAGCAGGGAACATGGTAAAAAAGTACGTACTCGAAGACAACGAAGATCCAATGAGGACTTTATGCCGAATGGCATCAAGGACAGAATCCGAGGATTTTCCTGAAGATGTGATCGGCATTGCGAAGAGGCTCCTGCTCGATACTGTGGTAGTTACCCTGGGGGGATCCGGCCAGGAAGGCGTGAAAGCGGATTGGGTTTCCGTGACAGAGACCTGGCGTACCAAAGCATTGGGTATGGCTCTGAATGCCAGGACAAGAGAATTACCGGGAGGGAATATGGATGGTGTACATCGGCAAATACTCGACATCGTTCTCAATGAACTGGGCGTACAGGGTTTCTTTGGTTCTGACAAAGATGAGATGACTCTTTTCTGGCACAGAATACCCCCATGGCCGGATGCTCCAAATGGTCATGCACGACTGAAGAACAAGTATATTTTATCAACCATCACTATTCTAAGTTTAGCCATGATCACCGGTATCTCCAGAATTGCACCGTTTCACTGGGACTGTGTAATTTCCTGTGAGATGCTGGACAATTACAAATTCCATCATTCAGTTTATCGCAGGAGTGCGGAGCACTTGGATATAAATCGGAACAGGTGATGATGGTTGCAGCACATAGCCTTGATTTGCATGCAGCAAGCAAAGTCGGTTTTCGTACTGCGCTCATCAATCGACCGGACGAATGGGGCAAAGGTTCAACGGCAAATGAAACAGCTGTCCTGGTTGATTCTTTTTCAAAGTTTGGTGAATCGGATCCTTTGTTCAAAGGTTTTTCGCCAGATTTTACGGCCGACAGTTTGGAGGATATCGCTGATCAGTTAGGTGTGGATTGATACCCGTTAGGACTTTGCTAGTAGTGTTAATATTCTATGATTCAAACCAATAAAACATCAGCCAATGATATTTTCATACAATCTGGCGGGAAGATGTTTATTACAACTGATAGTATAAAGGGCACCTCTAAAAACCCATGTTGATATCCTACGGTGCTACTTCGTGGTCACAAGCAACAGAAGAGTTGCTTACCGAAAAAGACGAGGGGCAACCACTTTATGCTGATAGCGCGTATATCGGTGAAGAGCAATAGAAGGTCTACAAGAAAAAGAAGGTAATAAACAAAGTAATAAACTGATAATTAGACAAATAAAAAAAGGGGAGGGGGTAAAATTTGGTTTTTAGAAAAAACCGAATTAGATTTGTGTCAAACAATGGACCAAAAAAATAGGTTTTTAGAGGTGCCCTAAAACTAATCATTAATTTGAGTTTCACTAAAATGAGAAGAACAGGAATACTATTAACATGTGTATTATTTGGACTCGGTTCTATTACCCATGTTATAATCGCACAGAATCCCCCAGATGTAATGATCTGGGAAGATACCATTACTATACCCACATACAGGATAAATCCCCCGGACCCCAGCCCGATGTTTTTCAGGAACCAATCCTACCAGGGTGCCAGCAGGGTAATCTATCCCTATCCTGCAATCGATAACCTGAGTCTCGAAAAGGGTATGCAGGATTATAAAGCTCTGTTTATCGAAAACGATTACATCAAACTGTGTGTATTACCTGAGATCGGTGGCAGGTTATTTTATGCTACCGATAAGACCAATGGATATGAAATGTTTTACCGGCAACATGTCATTAAACCCGCCCTGATCGGAATGACAGGAGCATGGATATCAGGGGGCATTGAGTTTTGTGTATTTCACCATCACAGGGCGTCTACCCATATACCTGTCGATTACAGATTAACTGATAACGGGGATGGAAGCAAGACCATCTGGATTGGTGAATTTGAACCCAGGCATAGAATGAGGTGGACGATCGGAATTACATTACATCCAGGAAAATCATACCTGGAAGTATCCGGAACGCTTATGAACACTACAGAAAATATAAATTCATTTCTGTACTGGGCGAATGTTGCAACTCATGCGAATGAACAATACCAGATCATTTTCCCACCCTCGGTTCAATACGCGACCTATCATGCAAAAAACAGTTTTTCACACTGGCCGGTAACAACTGAGAGTTATGTAGGTCGCGAATACTATAAAGACAGCATTGATGCCAGCTGGTGGAAAAACCATCCAATGCCTGTTTCCTTCTTTGCTCATGACATGCAGGATGGATTCCTGGCAGGTTATGATTTTGAAAAAAACGCAGGTACCATGCATGTGGGCAATCCTCATATCGTAAAAGGTGCAAAACTCTGGGAATGGAGCCCCGGTGGGGCGATGTGGGACACAAAAGTGCTAACGGATCAGGACGGGCCCTACGTTGAGTTAATGGTTGGGGCATATTCGGATAATCAGCCTGACTATAGCTGGATCAAACCTTTCGAGGTCAAGAAATTTCAACAGCATTGGTATCCCCTTAGAGAAACTGAAGGCGTGAAATATGCAAATCTCAATGCATCTGTTAACCTTGAAGTACGGGAAAACGGAAACATCTTCATGGCTGCCAATACAACTTCAAAAATCAACAATGCCAGAATTGTTCTGGAACGTTCAGGAGAGGTCATTTTTGAAAAGACTATAGATATTGATCCTGCAAATCCTTTCAGCCATCAATTTACTCCCCAGGGTGAAATCAGGGAGCAGGATTTAAGACTGAGATTATTATCTGCTAATGATGAGGAGATAATCTCCTATAAGCCCATACATATTCCTTATAATGAAAATCTTCCTTATCCGGTGGACCCTCCCGGGGATCCCGAAGAAGTAGGCACAACTGAGGAGTTATATTATACGGGGCTGAGGATCAGGCAGTTTCATAACGCAAGACTGAGCCCGGAAGATTACTTTCTGGAAGCCCTGAAAAGAGATACTCTGGATGTAAGGTGTAACACTGTTATGGGAATCATCCATAAGGAAAAAGGAGATTATGAAGTGGCGAAAGATTACTTCAGGAGAGCGATTTCAAGGCTCACAGAAAATTATACCCGGCCAAGAAACTGTGAGCCCTTATATCACCTGGGTGTCATATTAAAGAAGCAGGGGAAATTCAAGGCAGCCATTGACACTTTATACCGGGCTGCGTGGGATTATGAGTTCAGGTCGGCATCTTATTTTAAACTGGCACAGATCTACAGTATTCAACATAAATATCCTGAAGCTTTAGATGCCGTAAACAGTTCACTGGAGATCAATGCTTCAAATATTAATGCTTTGTGTTTGAAAACTTCATTGCTGCGTTTGACCGGTGAAGAAAAAAAGGCCATTACCATCGCAAAACAAATCATTGAAATTGACAAGCTAAATCATTATGCATTTAATGAATTACAACTGATATCGGATAAATTGAATGAAACTCAGGATCGAGATCAGTACCGGGGACTATTATTTCAATTATTGCGGGATTACCCTGAAAATTACCTTGAATTGGCTGCTTATTATATGAATTCAGATTTTTTTTCTGAAGCAATGGCGTTATTAGAAATTGCGGATAACTCCGAGAATGAAGTATTAAAAAATTATCCTACCGTCTTTTATTGTCTGGGTTATCTTCATCATTTGATGAATAACCATGACCAGGCCAGGCATTATTTTCGTAAAGGAATGGAAAAATCTACTGATTATTGCTTCCCGTTCAGATTAGAGTCCCTCAATGTTTATAAAACAGCATTAACCTATAATAATAATGAAGATTCACGAGCCTATTATTATATGGGGAATTTACTGTTTGACAAACAGCCCGAAAAAGCCATTCAAATGTGGGAAAAGGCAGTTGAACTTGAGCCTGGACTGGCAATTGCCCATCGAAACCTTGGCTGGGGTTATCAATATCAACTTAATGATGTGGACAAAGCAATTGCATCATATAAAAAGGCCATAATGAACGACCGCACGCAAAGCAGGTATTATTTTGAACTTGATCAATTGTATGAAAGGAGAGGCGATTCCATTGAAAAGAGGTTGAAAATCCTGACTGATAATCATAAGTATGTTGCTCAACGGCAAGATGCACTGATTCGGGAAATTCTGGTATTGGTGCTTGCAGGGGAATATGGCCGGGCCATCAACTTACTCGATAGCAGGTATTTTTACAGGCAGGAGGGATCAGATGAATTGCATGACATACATGTAAATGCCCATTTATTAAAAGGGAAACTGCACCTGGCCAATGGAAATCCGGAGGCGGCCCTCAATGATTTCCTGCTGGCTGATACCTATCCGGAAAACCAGCTGATAGGCAGGATTTCCACATATCCAGGAAATCCGCAGATTTATTATTATACGGGACTGGCATATGAAGCAAAAGGAGATTTAGCTGCTGCAAAGGATTTTTATGTCAAAGCATACAATCAAAAAAATATCAATCGTGAATACCTGTTTTATCAGGCCATGGCTTATCAGAAGTCAGGTAACCACAAAAAAGCGAATCAGATCTTTGAGGAAATGATAGATATCGGACAGAAACAACTTCAATCAACTGCCGAAGTTGATTTCTTTGCAAAATTTGGATCGGGACTGACGGAAAACCAGAGAAAAGCAAATGCTTATCATATCATAGGATTGGGATATATGGGGAAATCCGAAACAAAGAAAGCTCAAGAATTCTTTACTAATTCATTAGAACTTGATGTGAATCAACTCTGGTCAAGAGTATATCTCGAAGAATTATAAACTACTAAAATGTAAATTATTATGAAGAACTACCTTCATGTTCCGTCTTTCATTTTAATGACAACTATCCTCCTTCCTTTATGGCTTATAATGCATACTTCGTGCACAACCCGGCAATCCAATACAAAACAGTCCAGGGATTTGTCAACCACACAGCCTTCAATGATACTGGCATTTGAAAGTGGTTTTCTATCATCTGAACTGGACCGTGTCAGTACGCAGAATGCCAAATTGACTTTTGACCGGGAATTTGCTCATTCGGGGTTTCCAGGAGGATATGTTTCGGTACTTCGGGTAACGACGGGTTATGATGCAGACAGGCCGATCGGCATCACAATCAATGCCCACGGCCATCCCTGGGATCTTTCCAGGTACGAACGGATCACCATACCTGTTAAGAACATCGATTCGAAACCGGTTATTATCGGCGAGTTTCATTTTGGAGCCCTGTACCACAGTTTGTTCCACACGGGACTCCGGCCCCGGTTGCCAGTCAGGAAGACCGCGCCAGAGCATACCGTGATTACGTTAGCGGTGCGATGAAGAATCCATACTTTGTCGGGACGGGCTGGTTTCAGTTTCAAGATCAGGTGGCCACCGGTCGCGGCGATGGAGAAAACTACCAGATCGGGTTGATTGATATATGTAACAAACCCTATCCTGAGACCATCGAGGCGGTACGTGAGGTAGGAAGCTCGATGTACAGGATTCGGATGTATGGTTGTGTAGAGAAGCCAAAACAAGAATAAATTCTATGTGTTCACTTTAAAAATTCAGCAACATGAAATCGAACTATTTGTTGTACAGCTTACTTTTATTAATGGCGTCAATTCTGAATGCATGTACGCCAGGGGGAAATAAAATAAAAGATGAACACCTGAATGTCCTGTTCATCATTTGTGATGATTTAAAT
The DNA here is from genome assembly GCA_964515985.1 of uncultured Rikenellaceae bacterium. Taxonomy (GTDB): domain Bacteria; phylum Bacteroidota; class Bacteroidia; order Bacteroidales; family VadinHA17; genus CAZEWS01. Next base: position 8,193 of record CAZEWS010000012.1, read on the forward strand.
GATTACTCAGGAGCTTTCGGCGGACATCCCCAGGTTAAAACTCCCAACATAGACAAACTGGCACAATCAGCAGTTGTTTTTACCAATGCTCATAGCAATACCCCGGTTTGCTCCCCGTCCCGAAATAGTTTATTTACAGGGGTTTATACTCATAATTCAAGAGATTTCGGTTGGATAGCCCATTATAAGCAACCGGTTTTAAAACACAACAAAACCCTCATGGAGTATTTCAAAGAGAACGGATACCTGGTAGTTGGAAGCGGAAAACTACTTCATCATAACCTGGAAAGTCTTTGGGATGAATGGGGAGTTGACATAAACAATTACGGGCCTTTTGCCTATAATGGCAAGGATCTGGTCGGACATCCATCCGTACCGGAACCTTTCAGAAGCATAGGTGCAGTAGATGGTTCTTTTGCACCCCTGTCTGATGTACCATCTTTCCCCGAAGATGAAGCGGGACAGGATAACCCCGGGTGGATCTATGGATGGGATAAAGAAAGGTACCTGAACTATACGGATGAAAACAACCGGGACCTGATGCCGGATGAAATGCATGCTCAGTGGGCGGTAAACAAAATAAAGGAACTGGAAAATCGTGATGAGCAGCAACCTTTCTTCATGTGTGTTGGTTTTGTAAAACCTCATACTCCTTTACATGCGCCAAAACGGTTCTTCGATATGTTCCCTCTTGAGGAAATAGAACTTTCGCTAATCAGGGAAAATGACGCAGAAGACTGTTATTATACAAATGTTTATCCTCTCACCAAGAAGGGGCCAAGATATTACAGGCTGCTAAAGGAGTCTTATCCTGATATTGAAACCGGCCTGAAACATTTCCTGCAGGGATACCTGGCCTGTATCGCTTTTGTGGATGAACAAATCGGGACCGTAATGGATGCTTTGAATAACAGTAAGTTCAAGGATAATACCATAGTTATCTTAACAAGTGACCATGGATGGCAGATGGGAGAAAAGGATTATCTGTTTAAAAATTCTCCCTGGGAAGAAAGTACCCGGGTCCCTATGATTATCAGGGCTCCCGGAGAATCTGAACCCGGTTCAAAAGTGGATCACCCGGTTGCTTTAATCGACCTTTTCCCGACACTTACTGACCTTTGCCATCTTCAGGGCAATACAATGAAAAGCGATTCCGGTGCAGCGATAAATGGATTTAGTTTGCGCCCCTTTCTGAAAGATACTGAATTCCGGAACTGGGAAGGTCCTGATGGAGCCCTGACGGTTCTGGGTGTAGGTGTTAATCAGGATGAGGTACTCGAACAAAACTATACATACCGTACCAAAAACTGGAGATACATCCTCTACCGCAACGGTGAAGAAGAACTTTATGATCATCAGAATGATCCCTATGAATGGAATAACCTGGCGGCAGATGAAGAATATGCAGAAAAGAAGAAAGAATTGCGGGAGAAGATGATGTCCGTTATTAATTGACACTTGGCAGATTGCCCATCGGGGAAACAAAGATTACAAAATTTCAAACGATATATCGGACTGGCTGTCGGGGCATATAACCTGCGGCGTATTGGACAGGAGTTGATTGCAGTTCAACAGATGTCAATACAATCAATTGACAGAGAGCAAAAAAACAGCGGCTTAAGTACCGTGCTATTCATATACAGATCACTTCATCTGCCACCACCCGAAATCGACTTCAAACAACTACTTTTAACCAATCTTGATTATATGATAATGATTGGGTAATTATAAGCAATGGTTATTTCTCCATTTACTTTTTCTTGGAATAAGAATGAACTATATGTTTGATAAAAATCATCGGTCAGTTGTGTCTTGCATTAAATATTCTTGAAAACGGGAACTGGCCAAAACTAGATAAAATACTGTTAATAGTGGGTAATTTTTGAATATAAATAAGATTGCTAATGATTTATTTTACACAGCAGGATTTCGAATTTATTTTACAGACATAACCAGCATTTCATGAAAATCCAGAAAGTAGAAACGTATGTACTTAAAGATAAGCTGTCAAAAAGTTTTTTCTTTTCTCAGTGGGAATACTCTGAAAGATGTATCTGTATTGTAAAAATAACTGCCTCAAACGGTGAATATGGCTGGGGAGAAGGGTACGGACCAGCCGAGGTACTGGAAGCCGGAATTAAACTCCTGGAACCCATAGTTATTGGCAAAAATCCTATGGATAACGAAGTAATCTGGCACCAGATGTACCGCAAAACACTGGACTATGCACGCAGGGGTGTTCTCGTTGCCGCGATGAGTTCCATTGATATTGCCATCTGGGATTTAAAAGGGAAAATATTGGATTTACCGGTATCTGCTTTATTGGGCGGTACACACAGGAATAAGATCAAACCCTATGCATCAGGCTTATATTTCTCAGATTATGACAACCCTGCGAAAAGATTTGATGAAGAAGCCCTAAGCTATGTCAATCGAGGCTTTAAAGCCATAAAAATGAAGGTTGGCCTGGGTATCACTTCTGATTATAACAATGTAAAAAATATGCGTGAGATTCTAGGTGATGGCATTAAACTGATGGTTGATTCGAATCATGCCTATACCCTGGTGGAAGCAATTGAGTTAGCCAGAAAAATTGAACCCTTTCAAATATCCTGGTTTGAAGAACCCATTTCCCCGGAGTTTTACACACAATACAAGGAGTTAAGAGAAAAAACAATCATACCCATTGCAGGTGGAGAGTGTGAATACTTAAGGTTTGGTTTCCACCATCTACTTAGAAATCAATCTGTAGACATCTTGCAGCCAGACATATGCGCCTGCGGGGGATTGTCCGAAGCCAAACGGATCGCATCCCTGGCAAGCACATATGGAGTCGATATTATTCCTCACACCTGGGGAACCGGCATAGGGATTCATGCAGCGCTTCACTTCATTTCTAATCTGGAAAACATACCTGGAAGATTGATAACACCTGAATCCCTCATTGAATATGATCAAACTGATAATCAATTAAGAGAGAGATTAACTGAACCTGAAATTATTATGAAGGACGGTATGATTGATGTTCCAGAGAGACCAGGACTGGGAGTGGAAGTTAACACAGATGCATTAAATGAATTTTCAAACTCCAGTAGCCTCTCACACAAAGTTACTGATTAGTACCTTAAAGATTATAATAGAAACATGAAAACCATGAATTTTGGGTATCACCAGCTTTATATCGACGGTGAGCTCGTAGATGCTGAAAGTAAGAAAAGAACGGAGGTCATTTGCCCAGCAACAGGTGAAGTGATTGCCGAAGTAGCCCAGGCCGGTGCAGATGATGCCCAAAAGACGCTCCTGTCAGCACAACAAGGATTTGCTCATTGGTCATCATTATCTCTTGCTGAACGTACGGACTGGATGCAAAAATTGCGCAAGGAAGTACTGGAAAAAGAAAAATTATTACGATCAGCCATCATATATGAAATGGGTAAAACTTACGAGGGATCATGGGAGGACATTGAAGCGCTGGTAAACGGACTGGAATGGTATCCGGCAGCAATGAAAAACCTCCGGGATGAACAGATACCGGATTATGAGAATACCCACAGGCATAAAATGATCCGTCAACCGGCTGGTGTGGCAGTTGCTTATCTGGCATGGAATTTCCCTTTACTAAATGTAGGTTTTAAATTAGGTCCCGCATTGGCTGCTGGTTGCTCAATCATTATTAAACCGTCCATCCTGTCACCCCTTTCAGCATATATCCTGGGCGAAATATTACATGAAATTAAATTTCCAGCCGGTGTGGTGAATATTTTATCGGGCCCCAGTAGTGAGGTGGCCACAACCCTGTCGAAAAGTAAAATTCCAAGCCTTATCACAATGATCGGTTCAACAGCCACCGGCCAGCAGGTTATAGCTGACAGCACAACATCCATTAAACGTCTCAGTATGGAGCTTGGAGGCAATGCACCGTTTATTGTATTTGAGGATGCCAACTTTGAAAAAGCACTTGACCTGTCCATTGCACTGAAATTTGGGAACTGTGGACAAATTTGCGTAGCCGCCAACCGGTTTTTCATTCATAAGAATATCTATGCAAAATTTGTGCATACCTTTGTGAAAAGAACAGAGAAACTAATTCTGGGATTTGGAGTTGAGGAAAAACCAGACATGGGTCCGCTCGTCACGAGATATGACCGTGACCGGATGTTTGAACTCATAAATGATGCGGTTTCTCAGGGTGCAAAACTGGAAACGGGCGGTAAAATACCCCAGAGTAAAGAACAGGGCAACTGGATTGAACCTGCTGTATTGTTAAATGTAACAGCCAAAATGCGTGTTTTCCGGGAAGAGATTTTTGGACCGATTGCTCCTTTTATGAGTTTTGAAACAGATGACGAAGTTCTTGAAATGGCAAATGATACAGAGTATGGACTTGCATCCTACATTTTTACCAATAACCATGATCGCATCGTCCGTTTCACTGAAGAGCTTGAATTTGGGGAAGTACAGATTAACGGCGCTAAATATTCCATATATCTGCCCCATGGGGGAATTAAGAACAGCGGAATAGGACACGACTGTTCGCATCTCGCTTTAGATGATTATTTAATTAAGAAACGTGTTACAACAACAATTTAATTAAAACAATATCCTATGGAATCAATGTTTCTTCCTTTCCTTCTGGTGATTTTTGCCAGTTTTTTCCAGGGCACTTTCGGTCTTGGTATGAAATATATGGCTCCCCTGAAATGGGAGTCCTGGTGGCTGGTACATGCCTCGGTGGCCATGCTTGCTTTTCCCCTCACCTGGGCCCTGCTGGTCGTTCCTGATCTCTTTGCCGTCATCAGCTCCGCACCGGCCAATGCCATAACCTTGGCAGCTCTGTTCGGATTCTTATGGGGCGTCGGGGGCATTATGTTCGGGGTATGCGTGCCCTATATCGGTTTATCTCTAACCTACGGAATTGTTATGGGACTTGCCTCATCGGTGGGTAGTTTGATACCCCTCTTCCAGTTGGAAAATGCTGTTTCCAACCCGGCCTTTTCTGTTGTCTTGGCAGGGGTGTTCGTAATGCTTATCGGAGTGGCCATTACTGCCGTAGCGGGAATCAAGAGGGATAAGATGAGAAAAGAAGAAAGCAAATCGTCAAACATTGTTAAAGGAATTATTTTTGCTTCGGTCTGTGGGGTATTGTCTGCCCTGTTAAATGTGGGATTTGCCAATGCAGCCCCTGTGGCTAAGGTAGCCGAAGCTTCCGGTGTGATCACCCGGAACAGCAGCCTGGCTGCCTGGGCGGTTGTCCTTACCGGAGCTTACCTGATGAATGCAGGCTATGCAGTTATACTACTGTTTAAAAACAAAAGCTGGAGTTCCTTCGGTGTGAGCCAATCTGGCAAGGCCTATTTGTGGGCTATTGTTGCTGGCCTCTGCTGGTTTGCTGCCTTGGGTATATACGGACAGGGCTCCGCCCTGCTGGGTGAAATCGGCCCTGTTATCGGCTGGCCCATATTACTGGGACTATCACTGATCATAAGTAATATCTGGGCATATGGTTCCGGAGAGTGGAAAGGAGCAGTGAAACCTTTCAGAATTATGCTGCTGGGCATTGCCGTGCTCATCATCGCAAGCATCATTTTAGGCTACGCAAATTATGTTCAAGCTTAAAATCACCCATTAGCAGGGATCATTAAGACTATTGAACATCTTATGTATGCATGCCTGATCAGAAAGCCAGTACCACCCAAATAGTATATTAGGCCTTGCCGATGACCAGTGATGGGAGTAAACATCCCTGCAAATGCTGCCGGATATACCAGGCAACAGGTCTCCTTTCCATAAAACATGGAAATTCCATAGTTAACAGTATATAAATAATTCAAAGGAGGATTTTGATCATGTACAAACATGTCGTATTGTGGAAACTTAAAGAAAAGGTAGATGGTAAGTCCAGGGCTGAGCTGGCTGCTGAAGTAAAGAAAAGACTGGATACCCTCCCGGGATTCATTCCCGAGATTGTAGAATATGAAACCGGCATAAATACAGGAAATTACGGTGCCTCATTTTACGATGTCAGTTTGATTTCCGTATTCGACAATAAAGAAACATTTTGGAACTACACGAAGTATCCTGAACATGATGCAGTTGTTGAATATATTAAGTCCGTTCAGGAGGCGGAACAGATCGTAGATTACGAGTTCTAGTTTTCATAGACGAATAATATGAAAACAATTCGTCGAATTATCAAAGCTACTCGATGGTTTGCCATAGGCGCACTCTATAATCTTGGAGAAAGGCAACAACAGGTCACCATTTACGATGACGTTCCTGATGACTATTACAGGGACGGACATTCGGAGCAGGAGGCTCTCCGGACGCTGCAGGAGCTGAAGAACCAGTCTGAACCCTTTTTCTTGGCCATCGGGTTTCAGAAGCCGCACCTGTCTTTTCACGCGCCGGGGAAATACTGGGATTGCGCGAGAATACAATCATCATGCTATGGGGCGATCACGGCTGGCACCTAGGTGATTATAGTATATGGGGCAAGGCCACCAACTATGAAATCGCTACACGGGTGCCGCTGATTGTTAGTACCCCCGGAATGAAGGTACGCGGACAGTCAAACCCGGCGCTTGTGGAATTGCTGGACATGTATCCGACTCTTTGCGACCTAGTGTAATGATTTGTTAATACGTTTACTTTTATTTTTTTCTCCTTTATATGTCCAATTGAATGGCTTGGCCCTGGTTTCATTGTATGTTTTTATATACTCTATTAATTGATCTGCTAATTGTTTCTTAGAATGCCATATCCCTCCTTTTATGACATCTTTTGTTAGTATATTAAACCAAATTTCAACTTGATTTAGCCAAGAAGAATATGTGGGGGTAAAATGTACCGACACCCTTCTTTTGCTATTAATCCATTCCTTTACATCCTTTTGTTTGTGCACATTCAGATTGTCTGCAATTATATGTAAATGTTTTTTAGGGAATTTCCTATAAAGCATTTTTAGGAATTTTAAAAAATTTTCCGAATTATTCTTATCTATTGTTCTTGCTGTAATTTCTCCATCATGGACTGCCAATGCAGCAATTAATGAAACAGTCCCATGCCTTTTGTAAGTTGAAGTTAATCTTTTAGGGGTTCCCTGTCTTAAAGGAAGTTCTGGTTGGCTTCTGTCCAATGCTTGTATCTGCGTTTTTTCATCAACCGACAAAACTATCGCATTTTCCGGTGGGTTCATATACAAGCCAACCACGTTTAACATTTTTTCTTCAAATTCTGGGTCCGTGCTTTTGCCGCACCAATAATCAACCTTATGCGGCTTTAAGTAATGTTCATTTAATATTACATTTACTTTGCTTTGGCTCATCCCTACTTCTTTTGCTATTCGCCGTTGGCTCCAGCTTGTATATCCACCTTCAGGCTTAGAACATGCTTTTTGAATAACACGGGCTTTATCTGCTTCACCGTAAATCAGTGGTTTTCCGCTCCGTTGTTTGTCTTTTAACCCATTTACCCCTTCTTTTACAAAACGTTTTTTCCACTTCGCTACAACTGGCCGGGATATTTTTAATTCCGATTGTATTGCATCGTAATTCACGCCATCATGAGACAATAATATAATCCTCGACCGGATAACATACCGATAATCAATGCTTGTGCTACGTGACATTGTTAACAACTCTTGATGGTCTTGGTCTTTTAATACTATTTTTTGTCCTAATCGTGCCATAGGACAAATATAATAATTAGTTTATGAAATAACAAATCATTACACTAGCCGCTTTGCCGGTTCCAAGCCATCTGGAAGGTAAAAGTTTTATGTTAATGATTGTTTGATTCTTTCTGATTATTATAATGCATGTAAAACCATTGTTTTAACCCGTAGAGATTTCTCGAACAATTTGATATGATTGCCAATGTTCACATTCCTTTTTTTGCAGCGAATTTGATCATGTTGAGCAGTAACTTATCAGCAACAGTATCTTTGCCCAAATTTTCTGTCAATTTTAAAGTAGAAAGCAACATTTTACCTTTTCCTAATGGAGCCAGTAACACATCGGCAGCCCACCACACATCTCCAGGACCAGCATAATGCCGTTTCATATCATCTATATTTTTGAAATGGTCGTACACTACCACACCGCAAATGTATTCACCTTCCTGCCTTACCATTGATTGTGTCGGGTGAATGTTTTCGTAAACTCCACTCATGATAACGTTTTCCGGAAGACCTTCGAAAACCGGATGCTCTTGAACCATGTGTGGCCTGCCCGCCCATTGGCCAAGCGAACCGAGCAATTGTGCTTTAAAGGGAAGTGCCTCGATTCCCGTGTCCTTAAGCTCACGATTGCCATAAGGAAACTTTTCTCCGGGAACTTTTAAAAACAGTGCGAACCCTCCTTTTTTGACATATTCTTTCGCTGCCAGAACCTGTTTCTTGTATTCATCATCTTTTCTTGGTGCAGTTCCGATAATAACCGGAACAGAAAGATTCTGATTCGGATCAAAAAGGGTGTATTCAATACCCGAAGTTTTCAGATAAGGAATTACTGAATTGGAAGGATCAATCACGGAAATCTTTGTTTGTGGTGCTGCAAGCTGCTCAGATTGAAACACATCAAAAGAACATTCATTGGATGTGATAAGATTTCCGCTTTTATCTTTGAGGCTAACCTTTACATGATAGCTTCCCTTCATGGCTTCAGTTTTGAGCTCGGTTTTAAAAAGATCTGAAATACCATTTGACAAATCAGTTTTAAATTCTTTACTGAAAACAGACTCTCCTTTTTCCGAAAATATTTCAACTAAAAAGTAATGTGAAAAATCCGGTTAATCTTAATATTGCATGCATCTTGTTTTGTTTTTGTCTGTTCATATATTTTGCTACTGTATTGAGACCAGAATACTTAGTGATGTTTTTTTGCTTTATTTTTTGTTGTTAACAGATTAAAAATAAGTACTATACATCACTTTCTTTCGTTTTTATTCTACATTTTTAAATGTGATTTAAATTTCAAGCAATATCGTTATTCAGGTATTTCAATTACCAATTCACGTAATAGATTTCTTAAAATTTTCTTTCTCTTCTCAAACTTTTTATCGTCTGCCAGATTTGTCCATTCATACGGGTCATTCTTATGGTCGTACAACTCTTCTCTACCATCCATGTATAAAATGTAGCGCCAATCTTTTGTGCGATAAGAGTAGGTTTGCTTGCCTGCCTCTTTTCTATTCAGGCCATCAGCGATCATCGAAAGCGCACCTTCCGGACCTTCCCAGTTTTTGGTTTTGGGATTTTTAAGAAATGGATTTAAACTGAAACCACCAATGGGGCCTCCCTCTTCACTCTTCCGGTTATCACCTGTTAAACCACACAGGTCGGAAAGTGTTGGGAAGAGATCGATAAGCGAAACCGGGTGATCAACACTGGCACCTGCTTTTGCTTCCGGTGCCCTGATTATTAAAGGAATTCTGGTGCTTTCTTCCCAAGGTGAATTTTTGAACAGATACTCTTTTTCTCCCATCTGCCACCCGTGGTCGCTAGTCAGCACAATGATGGTGTTATCTTTGAACTTACTGTTGTCCACTGCTTCGACTACCTTTCCAATCTGCTCGTCGACAAATGCTACACATGCCAAATATGCCTGCACGAAATGTTTCAACCCATCTTCTTCATCTCCTCCATATGACTCTTTCAATATTCTAAAATACATCACTCCTTTCGAGGTATTTGAATACCATTTCCCCGAAGCCGACCTTGAAACCGGGTAAATATCTCTGTAATAGGTATCATCAACATCTCCATTTTTTATTGGAGAAAGTTCTATATCCTCAAGGGGAAACATATCGAAAAATCGTTTAGGTGCATACAAAGGTGTATGAGGACGAACAAAGCCAATCCCCATAAAAAATGGCTTATCAAATCCCTCCTCATCCATCTCCTTCAATCTTCGGGCAGCCCATTGTGCATGCAGTTCATCAGGAAGCAAATCGCGGTTATTTTCATCTATGTAATTCAACATCTTACCACTCGGTTTTGAATAGATCCAACCTGTTTTTTTCCCATCCGTTTCACTCTCGGGGAAAACCGGCACATCTGATAAAGGTGCATAGGAACCATCTACGTCACCGATGCTTCTGAATGGCTCGGGTACTGAAGGATGCCCAACCTGATTGGTGCCATCAAAGGCAAATGGCCCGTAGTTATTGACATCAACGCCCCATTCATCCCAATACTCTTTACGGTTTGTATGAAGCAATTTACCACTACCCATAACATGATAACCATTTTCGGTATAATACTCCATTAATGTTTTATTATGCTTTAACACAGGTTGCCGGGAAAGATTGGTCAATCCAAAATCTTTTGATTTGTACGAATAGACTCCGGTAAACAAACTGTTACGGGATGGAGAACATAGCGGACAATTACTTTGTGCATTTACAAAAGTTACGCCCGATTTTGCCAGTTTGTCGATGTTTGGAGTTTTTACTTGCGAGTGTCCGGCAAATGCACCTGAGTAATCATTCAGGTCGTCACAAACGATGAAAATTACATTGGGTTTTTCCTCAGCAGAAATATTTTGAGGAATTGCTAAAACACAAAGATTTATTACAAATAAGAATACACCAATGGTAATGTTTTTTGAATATTTCATATCAGTTTATTTAAATGATACTTGAATGTTGTGATTCCCGGTTCCGCGCGGGACTGTGATCATCTCTGCTTTGCCCTTATGCATTTCTATCTCATGGCTGAATCCGTCAACCATCAGTTCGCATTTTGTACTGCCTTTTTTTAGCACCCAGTCTGCCAATTCCAGCTTCCAGGTGGATTCCTGGTCTTTAAAATGCATGCAGTAATGATCATCGAAATCCAGATTAACCGTAATGGATTTTTCCTCCGGGTCAAACCGGCTTATAGGCTTGTGGGTTGAGTATATAAATTCCTTTGCTCAAACCTGAAATTTTAAAATTTCACCTCATGACTACCCTTTGACAGCATGATATAGGGTTTGTTCTTCAATTCTGATTCAGGTATATGTCCATTCACAAGAATTGATTTACCGGCAGGAACATCCAGGCTTACCAGGTCAAGTTTCAGCTGCATTTCCCCGGGAACCTCCACATTCAATTCACCAGCACCGTTTTTATTAAAATTCCATTGTACCAGAAGCATTCCTTCAGGTGATGGGATTTCGCCTTCTATACGGTTCAGCCCTGAAGGTGAACGAGAGATCACAACCTCTTTCAAACCGGGTTGTGATGGCCTGATTCCCAGAAGGTATTCAACAAATAAAGCAGGAGGAAATGCACTTTCGGTTTGTGCATCGCTGCGCGTTCTTCCTTTTTGTAAAGTACCCGAACGCCCGGTTGCATCACGCCACCATTCTTCCCACAGTGTTCCATTAGTATCAGGCTGTAACATTTTATCAAATCTTTCACGGAACATCCCAAAAGATTCTTCAACATAACCGTAGTTACAAAGCCCTTTATGCAGAAAATAGGACATGGCCGGGGTAACCATGGTTATACCGGATTCTCTTTTAATGTAGTTATGTTGATCACGTGAGAGCAGTTGTTCGGCAATCAATTGAGCTTGTATTGAAGTAGCCACGTTCATGGCCAATGCCATGGCGTTAGCATGTTCGCTGAACATGTCTGAGCGTTTCCCATCGATCAAAGCATCCGTGAAGAGCTGTTGTTCCTCATCCCATAAATGAGTGCGGAGCGATTGACGAAGCAGGTCGGCACGTGCTTGAAACACATCATTCCCTGGTTCGTTCAACCAACCCAATACCTGGGCAAAATCTTCAAGAGCTCCGAGGTAATGTCCATTCAAACAAAAATTTGCTCCCCTGCGATCATTAAGTGCATGGTCCAACCAGTACGCATAAGGTGGATTGTCTAACAGACCCAGGGAATTGGTATAACTGTGCAACAAACCCATCAGCTTTCTGGCATCCGGCAGCAATTCTTTCACAGTTTTTCTATCGCCTGAATACAGCAGATAGTTACGTAAACTACGAATCCACAAACAGTTGGCATCCATAATGATCATATAATCATCGCTTGCAAGCGGGGCATAGGCAGGCATTATGCCATTTGCCTCTTGTTCCTGTGCAACTTGTACGAGATAGCGGCGTTGCAGGGCCAAATCACCAAAAATCCAATAATTTCCAAGAGCTGCATAATATCCGGTTTGTGCGTATTGCCTACGCTCCCGGTAGTTGTCGGTATATCCATCGGTAGTGCAAACCTGAATAGTTCTGGCAGAAGCATCAAAGAACTGCTTAACCCATGGAGCATCTGTGGAATGTATAAGTCCTTTCTTTTCAAAAGGATACTCAATATGATGTATACCGGCAGAATAAAGCTTGACCGGCTCTTTCCCTCTTCGGATAACAATTCCCATGTAGCGGGTTGGTTTAAAGTATGTAGCTTCCCAAATATCTCTGTCTCCTGACAGCACAATTCGATCCAAAAAATCGGAATCCACTATTTTATGGGTAAACTTTTCATCTATAATAAATGGTGCGCATACAATATCAACAATCGATCCGGAAGCTCCTTGAATATCCAGTTTAGGCATACCATTTAAAACCTTGCCAAAATCGAATAATATAAACCAGGTTCCGGGCGTATCCGAAGCTGGTATTTCCAAAGGTTCACTTTTTCCCTGACAGTTATGAAATCCTTTATAAATGCGCTCATCTATATGCCCTGTTAAAGGGATGGGTTTTAAAGAGGAAATGCTTTTGCCTTTTTGTTGTCCTGAAATATCCTCATCAATTTGTATGGCTTCGATAAGGTTAACTGCCTGCTCTTCAGTTTCCAGGAGGTAGGGAATATCGCGAGGGACCAGTGAAGTCCATGGAGGTGTCAACGTCTGAGGCTGAGCATTTTTCTCTGGCGACGGCCATCCTACATTTCTCATCAGTGGCTTCGCGCTTGACCAGTTAGCGTCATTAAACGTTATCTCGTTCCACCCTTTGATATGTTGTCGCATATCCACCCAATCACTCACTACAAGCTGGAATCGATTTATCTGTGGAGCCCCATTGTCCCAGGATGGGTCAGGAGAAACTTTCCAATTGGCATCCGTTATAATTGAAGACTCCTTACCGTTTAAAGAAATATCAAGTTGAGCCAATAAACCCGCACGTCCACTGTGATGGTATGAGCGCTTCCCTTTTTGATAATGAACCCGAATCGCAAGTATGTTCTTGCCTTCATGAAGCAAACCAGTAACATCTAATATGTCGAAGGATTGATGATGTGGTGTACAACGTGCAGGCCCGCGACAAACATACTCACCATTGACATAAAGTTGATATAGCGATGTTGCGGTAATTCGAAGCAATGCTTTTTGGGGTGGATTGGGCAAATCGAAAGATCGCCTGGCGAGCATCATATCTGACTCGACTTCGTCATCCATCCATATCCATTGCGACTGCCAGGAAAAAGACGAAGTTTCTCCTTCATTTGGCTGAAACCAGATGCCATTAACTCCCGGTCGGATTTTCATATCTGTTGCGAAAGTCGCAGAACAAATATTGAATAGTAAGAATAGTACAATAGCAAATCTCATGAACCATTCAGTATTGATTATTTTACTTTTCCACATCATTTTTTGCAGCAAACTGAAGCATATTAAGCAATATTTTATCAGCAACAGGATCTTTGCCCAAATTTTCTGTCAATTTTAAAGTTGAAAGCAACATTTTACCTTTTCCCATTGGAGCCAGTAAAACATCGGCTGCCCACCATACGTCGCCAGGACCAGCATAATGCCGCTTCATTTTATCTATATCCTTGAAATGATCATACGTTACCACGCCGCAAATGTATTCACCTTCCTGCCTTACCATTGATTCTGTCGGGTGAATGTTTTCGTAAACACCACTCATAATGATGTTACTAGGAAGTCCTTCAAAAATCGAATGCTCTTTTACCATGTGTGGCCTGCCTGCCCATAATCCAAGGGAATTGAGTAATTGGGCTTTAAATGGAAGTGCCTCGATTCCCGTGTCCTTAAGCTCACGATTGCCATAATGTACCTTTTCTCCGGGAACTTTTAAAAACAGTGCGAACCCTCCTTTTTTGACATATTCTTTCGCTGCCAGAACCTGTTTCTTGTATTCATCATCTTTTCTTGGTGCAGTTCCGATAATAACCGGAACAGAAAGATTCTGATTCGGATCAAAAAGGGTGTATTCAATACCCGAAGTTTTCAGATAAGGAATTACTGAATTGGAAGGATCAATCACGGAAATCTTTGTTTGTGGTGCTGCAAGCTGCTCAGATTGAAACACATCAAAAGAACATTCATTGGATGTGATAAGATTTCCGCTTTTATCTTTGAGGCTAACCTTTACATGATAGCTTCCCTTCATGGCTTCAGTTTTGAGCTCGGTTTTAAAAAGATCTGAAATACCATTTGACAAATCAGTTTTAAATTCTTTACTGAAAACAGACTCTTCTTTTTCCGAAAATATTTCAACTAAAACCTTTGCTTTTACTTTTTCAAGTTCGTTGACACCTGTTATTTGCAAAAGCGCACCTTTTTCGGCATACACATTACGTGGTAATACCCGAATAGAGACAATCTGCGGTTGATTTGCCTCTTTGGTCATTGAGTAAGCTGCCGTTTTAGGGTTTCTCCAAAGATCGATTAATCCGGCACCCAAAACCCAGTCGCCACCGGCGAGTGCGTGGACACAATAACCTTTTACATTTGGATTGCACCGCGAAGCTTCCAACATACGTTTATTTGCAATACCATGCATTTTTTGCTGGTCGAGGCAAAATTGTTCAAGGTCAGGATACACTTTATCAAACCCGGTCCTCTTAAGTGCAGAAGTTAATTCTTCTGCCAATCGTTTATGGTATCTGGTAGCCGGCACAATTGGGTTTCCCTGTTTTTCAAACTGTTTGTTGTTTTCTACCAGGTTCGGTAAGCTGCCATATCCCAATTCAGATACGAAGGACATGCGTTCGGGAACAACATTCCTGCCCGGAACCTTTATATGTCCCATATTCTTTTTTTGGCGCTCTTCTTTTGTTGTGCCGATCATCAAATAACCGTTGTAGATATCTTCAGTAATTTGAGAACCGGCATAGTCATGAATATCATTAAATTTAAATCCGGTACGTTCATAGGGAAGATACATTTTAGCACCTTCTGCCCAACCTCCAGATTCATCAAGAATTAGTCGTGTCGGGTCCAGCTCACGGGCGAGCAAAGACATAGGGCGTAACATTTGAATCAGAATAGGGCGATGCAGCTCATTAAAAAGTTCCCACATCACCACACAAGTACGATTTCTGTCACGCAGGATGGATTGACGCAATTCATTTTCAACTCTGTGAGGCAAGTATGGTGTGGATAAAGGACGCTCCATGCACTCTACAACCAGGCTACCTACGGTCATCATTCCCATTTCATCACACAGATCAAGCCACATGGGTGGTGGTGGTTTACGCCATGGCCGAATCATGTTAAATCCTGCATCCTTTGCCAATTTAATCTCGCGGATCGCCATTTCTCTACTATCCGGATATGCCAGTCTTACTGGGTATAATCCCTCAAAAAAAGTTGCCTTTAAATAAATCGGTTCACCATTCAGGTAAAACTTATCATTACGAATGGTGAACTCACGCATTCCAAAACGTGTTTTCCATTCATCAGACACACCACCATTTGTTTTAACAATAAGTTCGGCTTTATACAAATATGGATTTCCCAGTGACCAGTATTTTGCATCAGGGATTTCTAAATTCCATGATTTATTATTAGAACCGGGCAACAGGTTAACTTGTTCTTGTTTTTGGGCCACAACCTCACCTGTTGCTGAATATATCCTTAAATTTAACCCTGCCGAAATATTATCGGCTGCAGTGTTTTCAACATTAAAACGAACTGCCGCGGTATTGTTTTTAATTTTTGGTTCGATAAATACATCTTTCACCAGGGCTTCACCAGCGGCTGATAAGGTAACAGATTGCCAGATACCGCCAGCAATGGCACCACGCCATTGCGGTACTTCCATCCGTCCAATACCATCAATATTGTTGTCGGTTAATAATATCGGGCCTACAACTCGCAGTGTCAGGGTATTTTCTTCTCCCGGATTGGTCAATCTATCTACTCGGAACTTAAAGGGTGTAAATCCACCTTCATGAAATCCCACTACGTGGTCATTGAGCCACGCTTCTGACAGGTAGTTTACCGCATCAAACTTCAGCTCTACAGTTTTACCTTCCCAAGTTGTAGGAATAGTAAATTTACGACGGTAAAAAGCCACGCCTTCATAATCCTTTTCTATCTCTTCCCAACAACTGGGAACCTGTATCTCACGTTTTGAGGAGTGCTTTTCAAATGCTGCATCAGTATGCCACACGCCCTCCTTACCTTCATTCTTGTGATCAAAAATAATTTCCCAGGTTCCATCCAGCGACAGCATATTGGTGTCAGCTGCTTGCTGAGCAAACGTTGAAACTGTAATAAAAAGTAATGTGAAAAATCCGGCAAATCTAATATTCCTATTCATGTTTCATTTACTTATTAATCCATGAGTCACGAAATTTACTTTGTTAAGAAATCGGTTTATGGAATTTTACTATGTGCCAGATTATTAAATCTAACTAAGCATCAAAAATACTATAAACTACTAAGAAAGTTCAGATTCTCAGTTTCTGCCATTTATAATTTCAAACATACTCTTTCGCAACTCTTGCTTTATTGCCACAATGTTATTTTCATTGGCCAGATTATCCCATTCATACGGATCATTCTGATGATCATATAACTCTTCTGTTCCGTCTAGATACAAAATATAGCGCCAATTTTTGGTGCGGTAAGAATATGTTTGTTTCAT
>CAZEWS010000013.1:0-5892 GCA_964515985.1 uncultured Rikenellaceae bacterium
ATCAGGATGGTACCAGTCAAGTATGGAATAGTAGGTGCAAAACAGGATACCCTGCTTTTGACATTCATCTTTCAACAGTTTCAGAATATCCTTTCCATAGGGTGTCGAAGCCATATCATACTCCGTGTACTTTGAATCCCAGAGGCAAAATCCATCATGATGCTTGGATGTTATCACTAAGTACTTCATTCCTGCCTCTTTTGCAATTCTGACCCATTCAGCAGCATCAAACAGCACAGGGTTAAATTCCTTGTAAAGGTTGTCATATTCCTCATACGCTATTTCTCTTCCTCTCGACCAACCAATTTCAGTTCCCCGCAAACTTACAGGTCCCCAGTGGATGAACATTCCAAAGCGCATATCCTTCCACTTTTCAAGTGATTCCTTATTGGTTTTCAATTCAGGATAAGCTTCTCCTCCACCACCGGTCAATTGTGCAATACTAAAGTAGCTGAAAAGGGAAAAACATAATATCGTCAATAAAATTTTTTCCATTTTTTTAGTTTTTTTATACAATCCATAATAGAAATGCCCGATTAAAAATTGGACATGCTTTTCATCCAGTCCAATCCCGGCCATTTTTCGGTAACAACATATTCCCGGGGTTCACCGGGAGTACTTCTGCCCTTCTTAATATAATCTGTTAAAAGTTGTGTTAATTCTTTCACAATTTCCGGGTATTGATCATAAACATTTTTCTTTTCTGAAATATCTGTCTCCAGGTTATATAGTTGAACAGGAGGTAAATCCAATTCCTTAGCTTCCTGTGGAGTGGGAGAACTCCACCCACCGGACCCAGGACACATGCATAGTTTCTATTTATCCAAAAAGATGACTCCCCTTTTATGAGTTGCATTACTTTTGAAATTGGTTGGTCAGGATTCAATGAAATTAAACAATGTATATGCTCTTTATGCGCATTGATAAAATCGACATAAATGTCTTTTTCTCTTGCATTCTCCCTAATATGGCCAATTATATAGTTTTTATTTGTATTTGTAATGAATGGCACAGCTCTTTTTGTTCCCCAAACACAATGAACCCATATTCTGACGTATGACATATTGATAATATTTAGATAAAAATATGAGGTTTAATATAGTTTTAGCCTATAATGTTTGGGGCTAAAGCCCCATTTTAATTGGGTTGCTAATTTTCTCCGCCATAAATGGCGGAGTTAGTCATATTCTTAGCTTATTAAATTGGTCTTTTATCAATATTAAATCAAGTTTGGTTTTTCAGGCAGTTGATCCATCAGATCTCTTCTACAGGATGGTAAAAGGGATGCCAGAGTCAGTGTTCCTATAATAGCCCTGGTGAATAAATTTATCATGATTGGGAAAGTGTAACGGTTGTATTAAAATTAATTTTACCGGTCGGACCGCATGAAGCGGGCTGACCGGTTTGGCTCCATTATTCGTCCGCCCGCCTTGTCCGCATCGATTTCGCATAGCTTACGCTTGCGCCTAAGCTTCAGCGTAGGCACACAACGGAGCAAAACTGGACAGACAGGTTCCCAACGGTCCGACGGATAATGGCAAGCTTCTAACTAAATGCTTCCCTTAATAACTCCAGGCTTTTGGGGATTGCGGTTTCCGGTGATTCCCCACCCTCAAATTCAAGTGAAACGTAACCCTGATAGTTATACTTCTTAAAGATTCCGGCAATTTTTGTATAATCCAGATCAAGAGAATACCATTTACCACCACCATAATATGTCTTAGCCTGTATAAGAAAGGTTTTTGGTGCCAGTTTTTCCAATTGTTCATATGTATCTTCAAGAAAATTTCCTGTATCAGCAGTGACCTGCAACCATGGAGAATCGATTGTATCAACAATCCGCATTACTCCCTCAGCAGTTCTCCCCAGTCCCCAATGATTCTCCAAGCCCAGTACCACACCGCATTCTTCAGCTTTGGGCAGACATTTTTCAATGGAATCTATTACCCACTTAAATCCTTCTTCCTCTGTATAGCCTTCAAGAACCGGTTCAATACCTTTGTTAGCCATAAGTTCATCAAAAGATCTAATAGTTCCCCACCGACCTGTATTCAGTCTCATGGTTGGAATCCCAAGCATATAAGCCAGTCCGACCTGATGAATGGTTTTTTCTATATTATTTTTCCTGTATTCCTGATCAGGAGAGACAAATCCCTGGTGAGTGGAAAACCCCATCAGGTCAAGTCCTGCGTGAAAGGCCCTGCGCTTGATCTTTTGCAGGTAAGTATTGTCTTCCGAAGTCATTTGCACAAGCAACAATTCAACCCCGTCGAATCCCATACGGGCAGCATCATCGATGCATTTCTCAATAGGTGAGTCCTCCTTTGGTCCGTTGAACTGCCAAAAGGAATAGGTAGATACTCCAATTGGATTTGACCTGGTTTTTACAGGTTTATTACGATCAGAGATATCCTGATCCTTTTGACCAGAACAAGAACTAGTCACTCCCAATCCGGCCAAACCCGCTGCAGCTAAAGCTGATTGGCGGATAAAATTTCTTCTGTTAGTTTTCATAAGCTTAATTAATTTATTTTTTACAGTTCGAAATCCTTATATTTTACCGGTCTGACCGCTTGGAGCGGGCGCGGGGCTTATTACAATTGCTTTATATAAAATCTCAATTCATCTTCAGGTAATGTTTCTTTTACTGTAAATAGGATCCTGTAAACTTTCTCCCCCCAGGAATTTTTCAGACGGTTGTCAGCTATCTCAATTTCTTCTATGTTTACCGTATACTTACCTTTCTCGAACTCGATGAACACTTCTTTTCCTTTTTTAGTTTTATCCGGTTTCTGTAACCCGATTTTTCCATCCCTGATCCATTCCGGCTCCTTCCATGTCATTAAAGACAATACTAATTCTTTCCTGACTTCCTTTAATTTGTATTTATCCTGAATTACTACTTGTTTCCCTCTGTTCAGGATCATGGTTCTTTTCCAGAAATCGATCCTCGCTTCTTCCGGGTATGCATCTGTAATATCGAGGCTAAAAACCACTTTCTCCTCTTCATTATGGTAATGAACATCTTTCGCATTGTATTTTTCACCTTCTTTCTGCATAATCCCGTTGATGGTGGGCAGGTTATGGTATGCCGACTGCATAGTCCAGATTTCATACCGTCTGCTGCTGAATGTTTTTGCCGTATAGGTCTCTACTCCTACATCAATTATTGCAGGAAAACCATCAATGTAAACAATAAAGCTACCTACATCATTATGGTTATGGCTTTCAGCGTTATGACCTCCTTTTGCTGCCAGGTACAGACCTTTTACCGACCCTTCATACGACCTTGCTCCCATTACCTGCAGTCCGGGCAGCCAGAAGTCCCTGAAGAAGGGTGCTGCAGGTTCTGTATTATTTAATTCATCAAGAGCAAACAAAGTGGGCAGGACTCTTCCCAAACATCCAAAACCACCTTTTATCAAGTTTTGTCCAAGATTTTGTTTCCCTGCCATGTATGAACCAAAGCTCATCATGGTTTCGTCCCTGATACATTTCCCATAGCGGTAAACCAGGCTGGGATCAACAGTGACAATTGCCGAAGCATCAGCAAAATTGATAAAATACCTGTCATTTATAAATGTCCTGTAAATGTACCGTCCCATTTCCCGGATAAGTGGATTATCAAAAACATCTATTTCTCCTTTTGAGGCCCAGTTCAATAACTCAAGGCAGTCATATAACGAAGCTGCGGCCCGTCCCCAATAATTAGGGCCTTCATCACAACCACCATCCTCAGGATAATGATTAATGAACTGGTCCAGGCATCGAAGGATCTTATGAACAGATTGTATCCGTCGGTCTGTATCTTGTTCAAGGATAAGAACAGCGGTTAACCAGTTGGAACAAACCCATGGATTCCAGTTGTTCACCTTGTTTCCCTTTAATCCCATCCACCAGAAATCGTCTCTTTCCAGATTCACCTTAAGGATCCTTCGATTGACCTCATACAAAATCCGTTCGTTGATCAATGGTGAAATGGAATCCAACTGGTCACCCAGCAGATAATATGTCCATGAAAACAGCATGCCTGTCTCAGCTGCAAAAAGATCAACCGTAGGTTCAGTTACATCTGGCAATCCATTTCCTTTTTGCTGCAAGCTAAGGTGAGCCGGAACACCCCAATATGTTTCCTCACAGATCGTCCAGATTCCATTCAGGACATCATCCATAAAACGGCCCCTCCCTTCCATGCATTCCCCCAGGACCAATTCAGCAAGTTTGGATCTTCTGTTGAATAAAACACTCTGGTAATTACTTCTGTTACCATTTCTTACATATTCAAGAAAAACAGATGCCTTCGGTGTCTCCCATTCGCAGTTAAGATGCTTTTCCGCCTGTGTAATATGATTCGTCCGAACCTTTGCCGGAAGGCTTGTCCATCCCTCCCTGTCGGATGCTTTTGGAAAAGGATACCAATCAGCAGCAGGCAGAAGTATTTGCTGCAGATGGTCTTCAGGATATTTATTGCTTAATAGATTTAGTTTATCCTCCTCTGCAGCATTTGAGAAATATCCAAATATCACTATACAAAGGAGACACAAGATTAACTTAAAATTTTTAACTCTTTTCATTGTGATATATTATTTAATTACCCGTCAGACCGTTTGGAACGGTCAGACGGATTTGTTAAATTACTTGTTTGACTACTTTTACTTGCCATACCCCGCTTAGGTGGGGGTCAGGCGGGATTATCTCCATCATCCATCCGTCCGCTCGTTGTTTTATCCGTCTGACCGATTGCCAGAAGCGGATCACCTGTCTCTTTTACATTAAGTAGAATTTTAAAATCTTCTCTGGGTAATGTTTTATTGTATCCAAGAATTGGAGGAAAAGTATCCCAATCAATATCCTTAAAATAGTTTTTAGCCTTTTCAGACATATTCGCAGTAAATCCTTCTGTACTTTCAACCAAATCTTCATAATCGAGGCACAATACGGGTAATACTTCTTTTAAACCAGTCCTGTTCCATCCTCCTTTACCCATTTCCCCTGTAAAAGAATACCATCCTCCCAAGAAAATGGCTCCGATACCATTTTCAATAGCTTCAACGGTTAATCTTATCCGGTCAGGAAAAGTTAAGACTTTTGTTCCAAATTTCTTTCGATCAAAGAAACTGGGGGCCAATTGAAAAAGTTTTGCATCTACATCGCTAAATATAAGAACGTCATATTCAACAAGAATTTTTTCGTATTCACCCGGTCCCAATTTATAAAAATCCCATGCAGGAACAGAAGTTACCTGATGTTTCCCGCTTGATTCCAATGCCTCTTTCAGCCAATGCCCATAGTTAAATATTTCAAGCCCTTTGTGAGAATAATAAAAGGGCGTTTCAGCAAATACAGGGCCTGTCATTACAGCCCAGTCACCTACATAATAAATTTTTGCCATCTTTTTTATGTTTGAATTTCTATATTTCAGTTATTCAATAATGATCTCACCTGAGAATAACCACCCTTTCCGCCTTCACCGGGATGTCCGAATGAACAGGGTTGCCTTTCTTTTACCGATCTGACCATGCAAAGCAGGTGGACTGGGTTGTATCTTATCCGCTTGACCTTGTTGAACAGACAGGCTGGAATTCCAACAGTACGTATCCGTCCGCCCGTTCCCAACGGTCCGACGGATAATAGGTAAACGCCTTAGCTTTTAATAATAGGCAGACCAATATTTCTTAAAAGATTTGCCTTAAGTCTTGTTCATTCAAAATACAATAAGATTGTTCCCGAAAATTATCCCAATCAAGATTTAACAATTCTTTTGCCAATTCAATATTGCAAATTTTATCACTTGAATAACCACAATATTCCCGAAACGAGGAATAGGGCCAATCTTCTAATTTCTCTACCAATTCTGCACTAACAGGATTCTGGTGGATATAATTGAAACAT
>CAZEWS010000013.1:6173-6535 GCA_964515985.1 uncultured Rikenellaceae bacterium
CGCTTGTCCGGCCACTCCCCGTTCAGAACTGCTCTTATACGCTGGTATCCATTCATTACTGGCATTTTACTCAAGGACTGCTATTTGTTCCTTTAAAGTCTGGATAGCCGTGAATAACTGACTTTTAATATTCTCCCATCTACATTCTATTGAAATCTTCCCCATGTAACCTATCTCTTTTAGAGCCTTAAAGTACTCCGTAAAATCCTCACCATGAACACCTGGGGGAGTTCTCTGCTCTTTTTCAGCAATATGACAATGATGTATCAGAGATCCGGCCTGGCGGATAGCATCAGGACTTTCACCTTCCATCAACATATGGTATATGTCAGCTAACAACTGGATATTGTGCGTACCTGCCG
>CAZEWS010000013.1:6589-10829 GCA_964515985.1 uncultured Rikenellaceae bacterium
TAAATTTCGCAAACATTTAATCCGGATATTGGGATGATTAACCTCCCGAACAATAGAAGCACCTTCCCCAACAGAATTAATAAAATTTGTTTCACCACTATTCAGGGGTTCAAGGACAATCACCACATCGTACTTTTGAGCAACCGGTCCGAGCTCTCCCAATAAAAAAATAAACTGAGTCCTGGCTGTATCCGGATTAAAACCCTCCGGTATTTTGCGCGATCCGCCACTCCCGAAAACCACAATTTTAATCCCTGCCTCCTTTGCTCTGCGAAAGGCTGTATCAGCATATGCTAATATTGTTTTATGAACTGCATTCGGACCAACTGATTTCAGGTTTCCAGGAAGAAAACTATTACAAGCAACAATGGAAATATTTCTACCGGGAACGTTAGCCAGGTTATGTCGAAAAACCGAATCGGGCTCTGTTGGAACCAGGAATCTTCTGACACTTTCTTCCACATAGGAAGCCCCAGATTGTTCTGCCATGGAAAGATTTGAAGACTGTGTACAAACACCGATCTCAGAGAGGAATTTCAACTCATTGTGTGGAATATCCAGCGGATCAATATCATCTGTTTTGGTTTTTAAATTGAGAGTGGTCTGGTCACTCTCAGTTTGTTTTTGTCCACATCCGCTGCAGCAGATGGCTACAACGATCACCATCCACAACCATTGAATTCTGTATTTTTTCATCTTGTAAAAATTTTTGATTATTATTATCTTAAATTTCGCAAACATTTAATCCGGACAATCTATAATTATTCACCAACAATAACTTCTTCGATATCGATCTTTCCCATTTTCACATCCACAAATGGCTTTCCATTGTCTAAGCCAACATTACCAAAACCGGTCTCTGTTGACAGGAAACTAGTAAAATCATCACCTATCCTTGAATCGATGAAAAGAATTTTATCCACTGCATCGTAGCGTACACCGGTTAATCCCTGTAACAATCCATAGCTTGCCAGGGCCCTTGCATACCAGTGCCCGCATTCATACTCATCAAAAGAATTCCTTATACGGCCATCATAGCGATCCCGGCAGGTACGCACAATATCCAGGCCTTCCTCTACCAACCCTTTCATCATTAAATGACTTGCCACCTGGTATTCAATGCCTGTCCAAACCTCGTTGCTATAGACAAAGGGCAAGGTAGGCTGGTCTCCCTTTGGCCAGGTACAGAGCAGCAGACCTCCTTCATTTCCACAGGCAAAAGTCGGTCGCTGTGGGTTCGGATGATCGCGCAGGTCATGTTTCAAATTATACTTATAAACCGCTTTCAGGTGGTCAGCAACTTTTTCCTGATCTACCGGTTCTTCCAGACCACACACAGAAGCAATCCACATACCCAGCATTCCATCGGAGAGACAACCTGTTCCGTACTGATATTTTGGACCTTCCTGTTTAAGGAGTTCATAGGCTTCATTAGAATAGCCAGCCCCCACCATGGCTGCTAAAGCTTCCACCGGATTTTCTGCTTTCAGCCCTTCCCATTGGGTGCGCTGGTAAAAATATTCTCCATTGAAAAGTTTATCTTCCAGGTATTGTCTCCCATTATCAAGAAGTGTTTGATAGAGTTGTACGGGTTGGCCGAGAGCATTTGCCATTCGGATATATGCACTCAGGGCGCCCAGATAAAAACCGGTACACATGCCATCGGGTCCCCAGAATTCAATATCGTATGTATTATGATGAGGTTCAATAAGTACACCGATATGTTCAGTGTCCCAGACTTCAATACAGTAATCAAGACTTCCCTTCACCTTTGGAAAGATCTTTTTCAACCACGTGGCATCCCCTGAGATACGCCAGTCGCGATAGACTTTCATAATACCGCCTAATTGACCATCTGCTGCAGCATGAAATGTATGAGCTACCGGCCGGATGGGCAGGTTGGTCCTGAAGGTTTGATGACCCTGTTCATCCTGGCTAACGAAGAATTCCGTTTCCCGGAGCGTACGTTCCAGAGCAGGGAACAAATGAGGGATTGCCTGTGCATAATTCCAAACGTGTGTGCATGAGCCATGACAACAGCCCCTGTTGTCACTACATCCTTCAAAACACCAAAGTCTGCCATCCGCCTGGCGTAATACGGTGGGTGATTTTAATATGGTCAGGTTGGCTGCTACCGCCTCAAGGACTTCCGGCGGGAGTGTTGATCTAAAGAAGGATTCCGTAAACAATTGTGTTTTTTCAAAGAGATCGTCGTAATGCAAGCGCCAGTATTTCACCACATCTTCTAATTTCGCAAATCTCCCTGCATACCAGGATTTGTAATAAACCTCCTCTGAAATACAGCTTTCCCCCGGACAGCATTTTTCCTCATCCTCTTGTGGCCCCTGTGATGGCGCATCAGACCCAAGACGCAAATTCGAAGCCGGCACATACCAAACAAACATCAACCGAATGGTCTTTTTCTCTCCCGGCTCAAGATTGAATGGGACAAACAGGGATGCTCCCGGAGTTTCATTTGCAACAGGATCATTTTCTACGATCTCACATTTTTCTATCCCGTTCCATGTTTTCGTTAAGGCGTCCCACCAACCCCCGCGAAACCAGCAATGGTTTACTTTAACATTATTGTCATCAACGAACACTGCAAAATCGCCTTCCTGTTCCGGGTGTTCTTTGCTGCCACCCTGATGGAGAATAAAACCATTTTTCAAAGGTTTTATCGAGTTATTCCGGTTAATTTTCATAAAATTCCGTGCACTCCAGGAAAACACAGCTTCAACATTTTTTTGAGTCGGGTTTTCAAAAGAATACTCAATAGCTGCGACTGGCAGGCTTGAATTGTCTTCATCCGTAGGGATAAAGGGGCTCCAGGCAGTAAGTTGGACTTTAACAGGAATGTCTTTGTCATACAGGTTAATTATTCCAAATGGGAATCTTGCAAGAAATTCAGATTTCTCAAAGCGAGGCAAACCATAACTTGTACCACCCAGACCATTCCCCGTATTTGCTCCGCCAAATAATTTTCTTGTTGGGACCTGTCCTTCCAACACCTTTGCTCCGTTGCGTATCCCTTTAATGCTTATTGCCGCAAAAGCACAAGGTTCTTTAAATATTTCAGGTTTGTTCCTCAACGAAACATGCGAAAATGTCCCGGTGCCTTCCACACAAACCATCCCTGCTCCTATCCCACCAAGGGGAAAAGCAATATAGTTTACATATTCACCGTGGTAAAAGTCATTGTATCTTCTACCATCGTTTTTGCCTTGTGAACAGCCAGTAAACAAGGTCATAGAAAGGATCATCCAGAAGATAAGGATGCCGGAATGCCTATTCATTTTCATCATGGTTTTGATTTGTTTTATGTTTTAATTATGATTCATCCGAAACGACCGTCCGGGATATTGTATAACCGGTCGGACCGCTAAAAGCGGGCGGACCGGGTTGTATAATCTACCAGATCCCAAAAACTTTGGAGTAGGTAGAAATTTTATTATCCGTCCGCTCCCGAAGATTCTGGATCCGGCGGATGATAGAAAAACACTGCAGCTGTCTGTAATGGATGTACCAGTTTTATTTATTTTCATTCCAGTGATTATTTAATAATTATCTCATCTACAAATATCCAGGCTTCATCATGAACAGATAGCATGCCCTGTTTGCCATCGGTTAGGGCTCCGTTTCCACCTCCGGTATATTTCGAACTGTAGATTGTTAAATATTTAACCGGTTTCCAAACGGCTTTATGATCTATCTTATGTGCGGGAAGAACTACTTTTTCTTTTCCCCAGTTTTCTTTATCCAAATCCATTGGATCGTCTATCCTCTTCATATATCTTTTCAGTCGTTCAGTCAACTCATTCACCTTTTCCTGATATTTCGAATTATTTGCGATGTTATTCAATTCCCACGGATCTTTATTCAGATTGAACAACTGTGTAGTATCCCTGTTTTTGACGTTATACACGATAAGTTTCCAGTTGTCGTTTGTCCTTATACCACGTTGGATATTCCGGTAGGCATAAAACAGGTCATCCCTGATATCTGTTTTTGGCTTTTTAAAAACCGGTACCAGGCTTTTGCCTTCAACTATTCCGGGAATTGGAATACTTGTCATTTCACACAACGTCGGATAAATATCGTTCAGATAACAGAGAGCATCCGTTCTTATATTTTTTGGGATTCCGGGTCCTGTAAAAATCAACGGTACCCTGATGCTATGTTCATATAAATTCTGTTTCCCTAGTAGTCCATGCTGTCCTACAGCCAGTCCATTATCTCC
>CAZEWS010000013.1:10886-22288 GCA_964515985.1 uncultured Rikenellaceae bacterium
ATGTGTGATCATCGCATAATAGGCTCCAATATTATCACGCACAATTTCTTCCGTCCGGGGCCACGGAGCGAGTTTTTCGTCCCTGATCTTCATTTCACCATTATCGAACGGATGTTCAGGCATAAAATTTTCAGGAACCAAAATTCTTTCCCTGGGGTATATTTCTTCATACTCTTTTGGCGCCATCCTCGGATCATGAGGAGCAGTAAAAGACACATACATAAAGAAGGGATCATCCCCAGTATCATTTTCCAGGAATTTAATTGCCTCATCCACGAACATCTCACTTGAGAATTTTTCACCAAAATATTGTTTTTCCTTTGGATATTCTCCTGAAAGATCAAAATCATAAACAGGCACTTTAAGGTGATTGCTCATCCCACCAAACATAATTTTACCACCATGGGTAAAACACCTGGCATAAGCTTGCCGGCTGTTGTGCCATTTACCGGTTCCAAACGTTCTGTACCCTTCTTCCCGCATCAATTCCGGAAACATGATATGCTCGTCTGGAATCGATGCCCCTTTCCTCTCCAGGTGGAAAAGGGTTTTACCGGTTAACAACATCGCCCGGCTTGGCATACAAATCGCACCGCTTGTTCCCCCCATTATATGAGCACAGGTGAACGCAATACCATTAGCAACAAGCTTGTCCATGCTGGGAGTTTGAACTTCCTGATTCCCTAAAGCATTAATCGTACTAAAACGCTGATCATCGGTAAAAAGGAATAAAATATTTGGCTTTTTATCCGGAGGAATTTCAACTTCCTGAATAACAACCGGGGCATTATACAATTCAATATTAGATATCACCGGACATGCCTTTGATTGAGTAATATTAAATCTGATCTTATCAGTTTCCACTGTCGTAAACCGGAGGATCCTTTTATAACCTATTGTAGTCTCTGAAGCAATTTCCGGCCAGGAATCATTTAAAAATGCCTCCACTGTAAATTGCTGAATCCGTTGTCCTAACGGGATGTATTCCTGTATAAGAAACCGGTTAATGGAGGTCGGTTTGCCCAGATCAATAACCAGGTTAGCGATAGTGGCCTGGTCATCGGTAGTCCAGTAAGTATCTTTTTTCCCATCATTCACATTGCGAGGGCTAAACTTCCGGCTATTACCCCGTATCTGGCTGGCTTGCACCTTTTTTCCTCTTACCAGATCTTTGGCAAAGTCCTTTCCAATTGTTTCAGCCAGTTTTAAAACCTGTTTCACGTCATTTTCATGAATAAGGCCACGGCTGTCAACCGGAAAATTCAGGAGGAAGGACGCATTTCGACCAATGGACCGATAATATATATTAAGTAGTTGAGTTAAGGATTTCACCTGGTTATCCTGAACAGGATGATAATACCAACCCGGCCGGATGGATACGTCACATTCGGCGGGTACCCAATTGGTACCATCTTCATGTCCCGACCGCAATTCTTTATATCTGCCATAACCCGGATATACTTCCTTGTGTCTTAACAAACACCAGTTAGTCGGGTTTGCCCAGCCCTGTTCATTCCCCACCCATCTAACATCCGGGCCTGCATCGCTAAAGATCACTGCATCGGGTTGCAACTCCCTCACAATGGCATAGGTATTTTTCCAATTGTAATAGGTTTCCCGGTCAATTTTTCTGTTCTCATTTGCTCCACCGTAATAACCAGTGCCCCCATTGGCACCATCAAACCAAACTTCAAACACCTTACCATAATTGGTCAATAATTCCCGTAATTGATTTCTGTAATAGGTGATATACTCAGGTTTTCCATAATCCGCATGGTTCCTGTCCCATGGAGAAAGATAAATACCCATTTTCAGTCCGTACTCTTTACATGCATCTGCCAGTTCTTCAACCACATCTCCTTTCCCATCCTTCCATGAAGAATTTTTTACAGAGTGTTCAGTGTATTGGGAAGGCCATAAACAAAACCCATCATGATGCTTGGCTGTCAGAATGATCCCTTTCATTCCGGCTTCTTTGCAGACCCTTGCCCATTGCCTGCAATCAAGTTCAGATGGATTAAACAGTTCAGGAGATTCATCACCAAATCCCCATTCCTTGTCAGTAAAAGTGTTCATGTTAAAATGCACAAACGCATAAAATTCCATCTCATGCCAGGCAAGCTGGCGTTCGGAAGGGACCGGCCCAAACGGCTCAGGCGTATTGAATTTTGAACATGATACAAGTACAAACAAAGCAATAACAAAAGATATTTTTTTCATGCTGGTAAAAAGAACATAGCTTCGCAAAGTAATTAAAAAGGTTAATACTATTCAAATGAAACTGCTAAATTTGAATGATTGTGGAATAAGGCTGAGGCTAAGGCTAAGGCTGAGGGAAAAAGGGAAATAAAGAAGAATTATGTTTTAAATTCAAAAAATAAACACAAAGGTAAATGAACAAGTTCAAAATGAAGACATAAAAACCTTAGCCTCAGCCTTAGCCTTTTATAAGATAAGTTTCAATACATACACATAACTTGTTGTAAATCAATAAACAATTTTGAAATTCCGATACGTTAAATTAATAAGAATAGAACACGGATGACACGGATGACACGGATTTAAAATATATTCATCGGATTATTGTAGTAAAACCGTATTATAAGACCTACTCGTCTGACCACTATTACATTATGGCTTCCAATTCAAACTAAAATTCAAACCAATGTGGTCTAACTCGTCTGACCACTAAGATGTTAAAATTTATTATTATATCTCATTATTAGCATAATATTTTAAATCTAATCATAAAGTTAAACAGTAGTAGTGGTCTGACGAATATATAACTCTTATCAGCAACAGTGGTCTGACGAGTATCAACACTAAATCCCACTAATAACAACAGTATTTTAGAACAGAGTCTTTTTGATTAAATCAGTATATTTAATTAAACATTATCAATTGAAAAGTTTTTATACTGATTATTAATATATTAACCTGCAACTAGTTCCGAAGGAATGCCTTCGGCACAATACTCCAATATTACTCGCTCCCACTGTCGTTATTCGCTCCCACAATCCAGGCTCTGGAACCAGCTCATGAAGATTGGCTCTTACTTCGTTCGAGCCAATCGTTCGCTCAAACCTGCTCGTGAGACATTCTGTTCGCTTTACTCACAGAATGGTTCCAATTTTCCATTATTCCTCCCGATAGCTATCGGGAGCCATCTTCCCAACCAACTTAAAGAAATACTTCTTTATTTTTCGGTTCCCGAAATAGGGAATCTCAAACTTTTCTTTAATTTCAAGTCCCAGTTTTCTGTATAACGATAACAGAGAATCTTCATCAAAAGGATTATAAACAGAACATTCAAGATCGAGAGCCTCAAGAGTCGAAAATTCTCCCTTAACCAATTCATCCGTACTTACCCCCGGATCGGGAAAATGTTCCACCACGAAAACGGCTTTTGCCACCCGTTGGGCTTCTCTCAAAACCGTTTCAGGGTTTTCACAATGATGCAGGGTTTCATTTAGCACGGAAACATCAAATTCCTGATTTCCGAAAGGCAAGGTTATACCATCATATAAAATAAATGGCAGTTCTTTTCTTTGTCTTTGATCCTCAATGTCAGTTGTATAAAATTTTACGGCGGGGAAAGAACCGGCAAATATATGGATCGGTATGGACGTGCCTGTTCCAATATCGATCACAGACTCAACCCCGGTTATTAAGGGCCTGAACAAGTCGACTAATTCAGTAATCGGTTCATCTAAAAAGCTATTCATGACAAAATATATACACCTCCCATACTTTGTTAACGCTCCTTTAATCTATCAAAATTAGCATCAAAAATCCAATCAGCAAGTTAAAAAGAAGATATTCTTTCAGCTTGTAATTCATTATAGATTAAAATTTCCAATAATTATAATGACGACGTTATGCCCTGATTAACGTTTTTCTTTTCCGGTTCATGCAGCGATTTCTCCCTGGTAAGCGATGGTAGTTGGACCGGTTTTCTTATCGGCATTACTTTTTCTACAATAATCGAACACCGATGGTGTTCTTCATGACCTCACCAAACGATTATTACAAGGCCATCGGCTTTGGATTATTGTAGAATTACAGCCAGTTTAAAAAAGCGCCTGCCGAAGGCATCCCTTTGGGAGAAACTGCCATAGTCGATCATTGGTTAACCGTACAACGTGTTAAATTTTAATATTCACAAAAAAATTTATATCTTTTAAGTAAAAGAAAAATTGAGAATTATGCTTAGTCAAAACGAAATGCATAAACATACCGGTAAGCTTGATATTGCCCAGAAAATAAACAATTATATAACATATCTCATGACTATAAATTTGTTAACTTTTATTTTGGGTATAATCACCTATGGGGATAAGTATTTATTTCGGGAGTATGCATTCAGTTATTTAGGGGGCATACGCACCATAAATGGAAACCCGAATACAACATCATTTTTGATTTTTTCGCTAGGAATGATTTCCTGCGGAGTTATATGTTTTTATTTAAGTCGGTTATTAAATGGGGAAAACGAACTTGAGCTGGAGAAAACCAAGCATTATTTGTTTCAGGCATGTTGTGTCGGGTATTTTAATTCACCATTACAACAACACATCCAAAAGTATGCGGTATTCGGGCTTATCCTGATAATGAAACTTGCCATAATGGAATCCGTAAAAGTTTATCAGAAAAGCAAAGAACAATTTTGAAGGTTTATACAAATAAACCATAGATAAACCCTTACATGGTTCTTCTTCGAATAAAAACCCAAGCAAAATCGAATTTGTATCCAAACCAACATTTAAACTACTTCCGGGCGAATACCGTAAAGCTGGCAGAAATATTTCAACTCCCTTTTATAATCACCATAAAAGAAAATCTGATGAAATCCGGGATATTCAAGATAACTGTCCACATTATCAAGTTTAACCATTGGGGCAACAACACAACCACCAGAGGGAGGTATAGACTTATTATCCACAATTTCACCTGATGAGATCAGCATTTTAATTGGGTTAACCTTTTCTGAAGCAGGATCAAAATATTCGCGGGGGATCAAAGTATCGGCTACTGTAATTCTTTGTCCGATCTTCCAGACGGATTTTGCTGTAGCATCCCTGTTTCCATGATGATGTACAATCGAGTATGGCTCTTGCCCGTTCGAAAAACCATTTAATTTGGTAGCACATGTGCAGTGTGAGCCAATCAAACATTCTTTTTTTTGAGGCAAGGGCTCCCAGACAATCCATCGTTATGGCATCACACTGTTCCCTCTCCAGTAAATTGCGGGCAACAATATAACTTTTAATTCCATTATATATATCCTGAGTTGAAGGTCCATCAATACCTGTAGCATTCTTTATGATCTGTGACGCAAGTTCCTTAACTTCATTATTTACCGGAATACGATTATATTCATCAATAAATTCCTGTGCGGGGAGATAACGTAATTTCATACCCAATTTTTGAATTTCTGCATCCTTTCGTTCACTTCCTTTAATTACGAGATACCGGGTTTCTCTCAACCTGGCTCCTGCCTTTATCATTTTTATTCCTAAAGCGGGCTGTGAGAAATCATCCGTTGAACAGATGAATACACCATCCTTCCTGGAGGGATTCGAAGTATTTGTGGTAAATGAAGAACCCAAAGGTGAAAATACAACTGTTGGTATTTTACTGTCGATTGCCATATTTGCAGTAGGCCATGCATGTTGTTGCCGGTCAAGCAAAACGATTAAAAGACCATCAGGCTTTTCGATTTTAGCTTTTTTAATCCATTGTTCTGCTTCCTCAATTGAATAAATGGGTTTCGATTGAAGGTCGATCTTTATATCAAGCTCCCTGCAGGTTTCCAGGATTTGCTCCGTATAATTTACCAATGCTGTTTTACCATCATAAACCTGACCCGGCCACCACATTCCATATTCTTCCCCCCTCCTGACAAATGCAACTTTTAAGGATGGTGTGTACTTTGATGCCTGACCATTTTGCCGGATATTGTTAAAATCAGGCAAGCCTAATGCCCTTATAAAAGGATGAATAAAGAAGGTTCCCAAAACAGTGTATCCGGTTCTTAACATAAAACTACGGCGGGAAAACTTACTGGAAACAGACGAATTTTTATTCATGCCATTTTCGTTTTTGATTTGAATCGAAATTAGTATTTTCTAATCCTATCAGCAAATCCTGAAAAAAAAATTCCTGCTTGTTCGCTAATTACCTAACTTGCATATCCAACCCCGCCAGGGTTCATAACCCTGGCGGGGTTTTTCTGTCGGAGTTTTTAATCAGGTTCAATAATAATTTCTTTTATCCTATCAAAATCTGATTTTTGTTTATGAACATAAATAAAATTACTAATGTCATCAAACCAATGCAATACACTTGTCAGTTTTATATCTTCTGATTTGTTTTTAAGAATTGCACAATAGGAAGAATATGGATATTTCGTATGATCATCAACAAAACCATGATGTGTTGGATTATAATGGATATAGTATATGAGATGAATGAAATATTCATCAGAAGTTATTCTTTTACGCTTAAATGGTTTCTCGAATAGACTTCCTGTTCTATCATAAGCTTTATTAAAACTTTGTGCATAACTATTAAACAGATTTCCAAATTGTCTGCTTGGATTTATTGTTTTAGCGTTTGTAACCCCGCCAGGGTTCTGAACCCTGGCGGGGTTTTCCTTGATCTGGACAAGGAAATGAAAATGATTTTTAAGTAAACAATAGGCAAAGGTATCTGCGATTGGTTCAACAAATTTCGAATATAGATCTAAAAAATAATAATAGTTTCTCCTTTCTTTAAATATATCCGTTCCATTTATACCTCGGTTGTAAATATGATAATAAGACCCTTCTTCAATTGTTTCAATTTCCATGATAAAAAAATCCTTTGATAATAACTCGTACCCTGCTCAACCCCGACAGGATTTATTCCGCAGGAATGCCTTCGGCAGAACCCTGTCGGGGTTAACATTACATTATTCATTCAAGTGCCTGCATAATCATTTGGCTCACCCGCCGGGCCAGATACCGATAGCCTTCTTCTGTGAAGTGAACATCTCCGGGGGCTTTTTGATATTTATCCATCTTAGGAAGGATCCATGAATGAAGATCATTTATGGGCACATTGTATTTGCTCATTACTTCAAGAGCAACTTTATTATATTTTATTTCATCGCCTGCAATCCTTCCCGGTTCGCCTTCCGGAACAGGGGTGGTTGTGGCAAAAATAAGCCTGGCACCTGTTTGCCTTAACCTGCTGACCAGCTTCTCAAGATTTTCCCGGTATTCCTCCAGGGTATGGGTCAAAGTACCATTTATCTTATCTTTATTCCCTGGATTATCAATATTGCTACGATAACACAAGTCCCAAAGTCCCCAGTTAAAATGAATTACATCCCAACTTTCATCCCCAAGCCACTCCTCGATTTTTCCCAGTCCATAACCAGTATATCTTCCATTTCCGGGATTATGATACACCCCGGCAATACCGCCCAGCATTTGTTTTACAAATGGTGTATAACCGATTGATATAGAGTCTCCTATAATCAGGACTTTGGGCAAAGAAAGACGATCTGGTGAAAACAGGAATAATCCTGGTAAAATAAAAATGGATCCTGCTACTGAAGAGCGTTTAATAAAAAATCGTCGATTCATTGTATTTTATTTAATCGATTTATTCTTGTTGGTTTCTTAAACGTAAGATGGATATTTTCTCCTTTTCCTTTTTTCGTAGCAATTGGATTACTGAGCCGTCGTTTTATTTCATCACCAAATTCTTTTACTATATCGCCTTCACCGTTTTTCCATTTAATATTCCTCAAACAGAAAGGATTTATTTCCGATTGCCAGAGACGAAAACCGGATTCATGCGAAGCTGTAAGAATGGCAAACCTGGCACCCATATCCCTCACTGCCCTGATCCATTGATCAGTATCAAGATCCGACGGAAAAAATAGCTCCGGATCCAGATTTTTCTTCCTGTTAACTGCCTGGTTGTAACGGCCAGGCATGAAAGTGTGGAGTTCGTAACAAATCAGAACCCCCAATTCGGCATCCTGCCAGGCAAGTTGTTGAGGAATTGGTATGGGTAATTCATGGTCAACCTCAGTAATTCGACAACTTCCATGGATAATAAAAATCAGAGCATAAAATAAAAAATAAAATAATTTCATTTCCTTCTGGTTTTTAACTTACAATATCCTAATGAATACTATTTAGTTACCGTTTACAAAGAAGTGAGCAATCCGGCAAGCATGACCCTTGCTGTTTTCATTTTTCTCATTAGTAATCCTTACTTTCAACTTGTGTTTCCCCGGCTGAAGTTCAGCCTCAAGCATATAATATTTCGGTAAGTGCAAGGGTGCGCTCCACTGTGTAAAAAGGTCCAATTTTTTCCAGGGATAATTGTCGATGCTGTATTCCACTTTTCCGGCATCCGGTCCGGCGGCAACTGCAATACCGATGGCCCGGCCTTCAAATCTGAGTGATAACTCCGAACCCGGAGCTTCGGCAATCAGCATTGGCACATTCACATATCCTTCCCTTGTCCTTGCTTTATCCCCTGGTTTCCATTCCGGATCCAGGCGCCAGCCTTTTCCTGGGTTTGCTTGTTCAATAGGAATAAAAGCACCCTTATCATAACAAAAAGGATCGAGCTTATCGGGCAGGGAATGGTCAATCACTTGTTCCCCGGAATCGAGAGTATTACTCCATGCTGATTCCAGGAATGTCTTCATCGAGTAAAAATATACCTGTTGTCCAAAAGGTGAAGGATGCAGGTTCTTAAAATCATCCTCCCAAGTAAATTCTCCGGCATCAATCCGGTCAGTCACTTCTTTGGCCAGGTTAATAGTTGGTATATTATAGTTCTCAGCCACCCGTTCATGATTTTGAATTACAACAGGGACTCTCCCGTGGTGATAATCCTCCATTTTCGGAGGGTCAACGAAATGCATGATAACAATGTCTACTGCCGGATTAGTCATCCTGGCATGACGGACGATCCCTTCCATACCGCGAATTTGCCCAATTGTGATTCCGTTGGTTCGATCGTTTACCGCTGCTTCTTAAAACAAAAGATCAATTTTACCTTTGCTTAACACGTCTCTTTCCAGGCGGAATGCACCGGGAGTACTGCCCAATGATGGTATTCCGGCAGCAATGAACTCAAAGTGTGTTTCAGGGAATCTTTTTTGCAGATACTGACAAATGGAATCTCTCCATCCCGGATTATAGGTAATGGACCCTCCAAGAAATGCCACCCGTCCTTTTTTCTCCTGCTCAAAACTTATCCTGTAATTGTCCAGTCCTCCCCTTAGGTGGTGATACTTACGACTATCAAGCTTCTGAGCAGGTATTGGAGTATTCCGGATAATGAAATCTACTATGTATTCAGGATCGTCCAGAACAAAATGATGTCCGGCAAGGTTTTCCCGCCCTTTTGTATTCGAATAAATTGTTGCAATTCCACCCAGTTTTACATACCGATCAACCAGTATAAATGTGTTTTCTTCAGGAGGAACAATCTGGTCATTAAGGCCGATCACATGAAGAATGGGTACCTTTGCCGCAGCCAGTTTCTCCAGGTTATCCACAGGGTTATCCTTATATTCCAGTGCTTCTTCTGTAGAATTAAAATCATAGGTTTTCAGTAATCTATCCCAGTCTTCCAGGCTGCCTTTGTATTTCCCCCGTCTAAAGGGCCAGCTTTTAAAATCGCATACCGGTGCTTCGGCGTAAATACAACATACCTTTTCCGGATTTCTTTTTGCCCAGTTGTATATAAAAAGACCTCCCCGGCTCACTCCTTCCAGTGCGACTTCTTTTGAAAATCCTTTTTCTTGAGTCAGAAAAGCATAGAACTTATCCCAGACATCCATTGCCATGGGACTTCCGTACAAATTATTAGTATTGATATAGGCTATATGGAAACCACTATGCAGAAGGATGCTGTCCATTTCAATATGCCAGTTTGGAAATCTCGCCCGCCATATCCAGGGATATCCATACAATGGTTTCTTCGGTATTACTATATGAGCTTTGTGCCCATCAAACTGGAAGACTTCCTGATCAAAACCATGCCAGTTTAAAATCTGTATATCA
Source organism: uncultured Rikenellaceae bacterium (assembly GCA_964515985.1). GTDB lineage: Bacteria > Bacteroidota > Bacteroidia > Bacteroidales > VadinHA17 > CAZEWS01. Next base: position 20,966 of record CAZEWS010000013.1, read on the forward strand.
TGAGTAAGGGAATGTTGTCCCTGCAAAATCAGGCTCATGAAAATCAAAGCAAAAACAAAGAATAAAAACTTGATATATTTCATCCGATTAAATTTAAGACTGATGAATGGTTTCTATTTCCAAAAAAATCAATTTCGAAATTCAACATCCACATGGTAAACCGACATCTGACGAATTACTGAAGGTGCAACGCTTTTTTTTATCTTTAACCTGACTTTTGAAACGTTAACCTCTTCAAACTTTTGAATATTTTTTTGGCCTATGCAACTGCCTTCACAGAGCTTTATCCACTTTCCTCCAGAATATCCTTCCACAATGAAATTTCTAACCCGTTCTCCTTGTTTAATGTCTTCCATCAGAATTATATGATTAATAAGGCCAGGAGTTGAAAGTTTAAGTATGATTGTTTCCCCTTCCCCATGGGTTTGATCGAGTGGTTGACTAAACCTATTCCGGATCTCATCACCAAATTCCTTCATCCGCTTAACATCAGGTTCCGGAATCAGACCATCAGGATTTGGAGTCGACCCTAATATCAAAGTGGAATTCCGGCCAACTGATTTATAATACATATCCACCAGGTTTTCCAGTGGATAAATATGTTCCTCATCGCCAGGTTCCCAGAACCATTCATGCCGGCCATTGTATCCCCGTAAAGGAGCATCCGACATAGCCGGCATCCAGTATCTTCCTTCCGGATCACCATGTTTAAGCAAGAAACGATTGTTTTTACTGATATCAGGATATTGAATTCCGTCGACTGAGGGAAAAGGAAATGTAGCCCAGCATGGATACCCGACTGTTCCAGATTCCGAACCGCCCCAGTGGGCTTCAGCCAACTGCCCGTTGTGGTAAAACAGGCAATTCGGTTGATACTTCTTCACAATAGGCAGTACATCGGGGGCTCCTCTATCCGGATGATCTGCTCCTCCATCGAACCAGATCTCAAACAGCTCGCCATAACGTGTACAAATTTCTTCGACCATTCCCTCACACATTTTCCTGTAGTACGCTTGTCGGTTCTCTTTAAAATCTCCTTCTCCGTTTGCCTGAAAATTATGTACCCCCAAAAATGAATTCCATCGAATTCCGACGTAAATTCCTGGTTTGATATTATATTTCCGGCAGGAATTCACAAAATCCTTTACAATATCCCCTTTCCCATCTCTCCATTTCACCGCTTTCAGGCAATACGGATTCACATCCGACTGGTAGAGGGCAAACCCCGTTTCATGCGTTGCCGTTAATAAAGCAAATGTTGCTCCCATATCTTTTCCCAAACCGAATCAAGCCCAGCTTGCCTGGCAGGAGGCGGAACTGGGT
>CAZEWS010000013.1:22298-24541 GCA_964515985.1 uncultured Rikenellaceae bacterium
CCATATCTTTTACCGCTTTGATCCACTGGTCCGTATCCAGGTTTTTTGGATTGAAAATATTGTAATCTTTAACCGGATTGATCCGGTTAAAAGGCTGGGAATATTTCTCACCATCAAAAACATGTAAATCGTAATGAAATACAACACCCAGTTCCGCCTCCTGCCAGGCAAGCTGGGCTTGATTCGGTTTGGGAAAAGACAGGGACTTACTTTCCTGGTTTTTTTTCTGGGCATTAGCTGAAAAAATAAAACAAAAATTAATGACCAGCAATAAAATTATTTTGTTCATAATATCTAATTTTTAAATAACAATAATCCGTTGTGCGATTGAAAGTATTACATGACAGATTTAGTGCTGTATGACTTCAAAGTAAGTTGGACAAATTAAATATATGAATTAAGTGGTGATTTTACTAATTTCTAACTATTAAAATGAATCACCATGAATCAAAAGAAAAGTCCAGAGAAAGTTGTACGTGAGATCTGGTGAAAAACTCGTCGTAAGTTCACAGTTTTTAATTATTTTTGAAGAAAGATTTTATCTTGACACAGTTCAATGAACATATCCTCAGCAAACAAAGTAAATACTATAAACATCCGAAAAAAATCCCGGCTTTCCCTTAACGAGAAAAAAGCCGGGACTGATTTGTTTATAAAGATTCTAAATTTGCATTTGCAGCAAGTTACCTTTTTCTAGTTTTTGATGTCTTTTAAACTCATATCTACCAACATCTTTTAGTTCAAAAGTTTTTAGATTTAAAATTCCGTTTAAAACTTCCAAATACACCTTGTACTTTGAGCCAACCTGTTGAACTTCTACCGTTCCCCATGCATAACCGTTTGTGACCGGAGCGTGCTTAAATTAAACAGGGCAGCCTCCTTTACAACCTCCGTGAAATCGGTATAAAGGAATGCATTAACAAATTCAAGCGTTTTATCTTCAAGCTCTTCTAATCTCTGATATGCCTTTGTTATCACATCCCAGACATTGTTATATTGGGTGGTGTAATAGTTCCCAACAACCTCGTTTGCCCAGCCCTGCCTGTTTGGGAAATGCCAGGTCAGGAAAAACTGGAATTCTTTTTTGCCATTTGCCGGGATTTCCTGTTGTACCGCCAGCGAAGCCATTGGGTCATGGTCTATTTGTTCACTCTTTTCAACCAGTTTGCCGTCATCGCTAAAGTCGTCCCAGAAATCGAGGATGCCATTGCTCCAGGCATTATGGATAGAAGATGTCCGGTAGGTAACACCAGTTTTTGCATTGGTCGTTAACGCCATTGTTCCCCATGCCGGGTCAGCCGGGCGACCTTCCATGTGTTGGATTTCATAATCAAGGAGTGGTCCCATCAAACCTTTGGTATAACTCTTTTCACCTTCTTCTATGTGGATGGCAAAAAAAGGAGCATCATTGCCTGGTGTGACTGTACTAAACCCTTTAACTGGACGGTTCATAATTTCCCAGTCAACCAGGCTACCCCGCCCGCTTAAGGATACTGTTCCCGTGCCAATCCCGCCAATGGGTAAGGCAATTTTTGAAATGTTGTTTTCATCGTAGTGTTTTAATACGGGCCATTTAGTATTTTAACTATGTATTGCAGGACTACTAATTAATACTAGCGTGAGTTTACTACGATGGAGACTATATTTTCCTATAAGTATATGAAATTCAGAAGAATACGTAAACATTATTTGTATACACTAAATACAATTACGAATATTTGTTTATAAACCTGTTAATAAAATTGAAAAAGAACCGATCAAAGTAAAATATATTATTAATACCTTAGTTATCTGGAATATATGAAAACTCAGACCTTATGCAACAAAGTTAGTGTATACAATTAAATATGTTGTGATATGCTGGAATCCAAGACATTACAAAGATTTCATTCTGTTTTATAATAAACTCCCGCTAGAAAGAACATAGCTTCGCAAATTTGTCATGAAAAAACGCAGAAACTTAACTGTATATAAAAAAGCATTTGCTCTTGCCTGTGAATATATACCAAAAGAAATTTTTGATGATTTCAATAAACGATCTGAAGAAATCGGACGATTACTTAATCACATGATTCAAAATCCTGAAAAGTATAAATAGCCCAGTCTTCAGATTGCCGACTTAAAAATGCAAAGTATAATGAAATTAGCCATTATCAAGCCATAAACATTGAACTTAGCCCCGATTGCTATCAGCGATTTTATTTAGGGTATTTATTTTAGTAAATCTGTTATTTGAATCTGAA
>CAZEWS010000014.1:0-17773 GCA_964515985.1 uncultured Rikenellaceae bacterium
CAGTAACGGAAATTTTTAAAATAATCAAGGATAAATGGTAAGAATAAAAGTAAAAGTGTACTCACAGTGACCATCGATCCGGATGGAAAACGAATTGCCAGTGGTTCCCTGGATGAATCTATTCGAATATGGGATAAAAATACCGGAGGTCTTGTTGCCCATTTTTATGGTCATTCGGAGAATATCTATGATCTGGATTTCAGTCCTGACGGAAAACATATAGCTAGTGCATCAAGAGATAAAACGATAAAAATCTGGGATCCTGAAAAAGGGGAGTTAATCCGAACCCTGTCAGGACACTCAATGAGTGTATTTGCAGTGCAATTCAGCCCTGACGGTTATTATCTGATCACCGGATCTCTTGATCAAACGACCAGGCTTTGGGAACTAAGCACAGGAAACTGCATTTACACCTACACCGGACACCAGGGCGGAGTCAATGATGTTTGTTTTGGCCCGGACGGAAAAACTTTCGCCAGTTGTTCAAATGATCAAACGATCAGATTATGGATAATAGAACCGGAAATATTTGTGAATTATTATTATAAAAATGAGTTAGACAAAGAGATTTCAACGAATGAACTTTTCGCTCCAAAATCCAAATCCGAGTCCAGGGAGGTCTACAGGAAAAGACTTGATAAAGCTGAAGAATTTAAAAAAGAAATCCATTCCAGGTTTTATAAGGAGTATAGGGAAAAATTACGGAAAAATAAACTCATAAAGAAAAACAAGTGAAAAAAGAAATAATCATTACTGGGCTGGTACTGATCCTCGGTTTTGCAGGGTGTAAAAAGGACGAACCTTCCATAATAACATCCGGAACTGCAACGCTTACCTCTACGCTTGTTCTGGAAGGATCAACATATTCATACTATGGCTTTAGCTTTGAAAAGGGCGATGTGTTAAAATACAATCCTGAGTTAAGTGATGAATGGCCGGATATTGTTATACGTCCGATAACTGAACCATCCGGTGATGTAACTGGTGCTTACCTGGATAGTCCAAATATAATAGAGAATTCGTTTAATCTAACCGCAGAATTCGAAAATGAGACCAGTGCCACTGATTTCTTCAACAATTACAAAACAGTTGACGTTACAAACTTCTTAAAACTTGCCAAACCAATTTTGAAATATCAGGTCTGGACATTCAAAACCAGCAAAAAACTGTTTGCAAAATTATTAATTGTGGATGTACAGACTGATTTAAAGATCAACACCCCGTATGCCGAAACAACATTTAAATGGTTATACCAACCGGACGGGTCGAATGAGTTTGATAATTAGTCCGGTGATAAATACCTTTCAAGCCCTGACGGGCTGTAAATGTTGTTTGTACTATTTATCACAGCCACTGAAGTGGCTGCCTGCCCGACTTCGTCATTCAGGCGGGCCTATTTTCATTTGGTCCCTAACGGGACAAAAATACATATATAATGTCCGGCTTGCCGGACTGAAAGTCCCATGGAGATGTCTATAACAGTAACAGGGAACTAATCTATTGGCCCAATTGTAAAATGTGAAAAAAATGCCGTCTTTAGCCCATAAAAATTTGTATGTTTATCCTTGACGTAACACTATATTAAATTATATGTGATTAAAAAAGTTTGTTGGATTTGATTAAACATACAATTCAGTACAAAATGTCTTTAAATTTTAAACATAAAATCTTTGGAATTAATAATGATCTTGCTTTTGAAAAAACAGCCCTTGAAATTTTTCATTACCAGGCTGATTTTAACAAAATATATAAAGCTTACATAAATCATCTTGGAATTCTTCCTGAACAGGTTAAAACATTGCTTCAAATACCGTTTCTCCCAATCGATTTTTTTAAAACACAGGATGTAATAACCGAAAATAAGGAGCCGGAAAGTATCTTTACAAGCAGCGGAACAACGGGAGCATCAACAAGCCGGCATTTGATCACTGATGTTTCGGTTTATGAAGAGAGCTTTTTTAATACATTTGAGCTTTTCTACGGGGATATCAGGAACTTTTGTATACTCGCTCTCCTTCCTTCCTACATTGAAAGGAAAGATTCTTCTCTTGTGTATATGATCAGTAAATTGATCCAAAAATCCGATCACCCGGATAGTGGATTTTACCTTTACAATTTCGATGAACTGGTTTGTAAATTAAACCGTCTTTTAGAAAATGGACAGAAAATTTTCTTTTTTGGCGTGAGTTTCGCTCTTCTTGATTTTGCAGAAAAACATAAAATGAAATTAAGGAATACCATTGTGATGGAAACCGGTGGAATGAAAGGAAGAAGAGAAGAATTAACCAGGAAAGAATTACACCAGGTCCTGACAAAGAACTTTGTAATAAATGAGATTCATTCAGAGTATGGTATGACTGAACTTCTGTCGCAGGCTTACTCAAAGGGAAATGGTCTGTTTTACACCCCCCCATGGATGAAAGTAATCATCAGAGACACCTATGATCCTTTCTGCTGGTTAAACGAAGGCAGATCAGGAGGCATTAATATTATTGACCTTGCAAATTACAATTCCTGCTCGTTTATTGAGACAAAGGATCTTGGCCGCTTATCGGCAAACAAAACATTCGAGATTCTGGGCAGATTTGATAACACCGATATCAGGGGATGTAATTTACTTATTGAAGAATAATTCGTCACTCGATTGTTCGTCACTCGATTATCCAGGTTAGATCCCCAGCTTATCAGCAATATGCTTCGGAATAGCATCCTTGTGGATCATAATGGCAATGGTTTTCAGTCTCACATAGGACTCTGACATATATAAAAATCCGCCAAAGTCATTGCTTTCTTCCCCCCAGGAATTTTTAGTAAGATAATACCGCGTTCCCTTTTCATCCTCAGCACTTCCTACAATATGCATCAGATGGTCATCTGTAGTAGTATAATTATCAAATGTTTCCTGACGCATCTGTTGGGTGATTTTTTTCTCCAGGTTTGGTGATTCAAAGATTTCATTGATTTCCTCCTCACTCATATCTCTCCATTCTTTTTCAGGAATAATTGCTACTTTATTCTTTTGTGAAAAACCCCTTTCTCCAACATCACCATCCCAACATACAGAATACCCGTTATCCAAAGCATAATCCATAACCTCAATAATTTCATCAAAGGGCAAATTATAATAAATATCAGAAGACCAGTTATCAGGAACTTCAAGAGTAAAAGTTGAATAGAACGGATGATGTGTATAAGAAGTAAATTCTATATAATCGTCGGTATTAAATCCCAGTTCACCGGCAAATGTTTTTGTGGTATAATCCTTGTTTTTATATGTAAAATTCTCCGGAACTTCTCCCAGATAGGCATCCAAAACCGAGTTAAACGCCTTTTGCCAAACAGGTGTAAGTTTTCGGTTTCTGTTTTTCACAACGCCTTCAAGCATACCGTTTAAAACGGCAACAAGCTCCCCGTGGATGTGTTTTTCTTCTCCATAATTCAATCCTGAATAAATTTCTTCCGGGATCATTCCGTATTTGCGAATTGAATTAAGTACATCATGAGCCTGACCCCCCTGGCTAAAATTAGCTTTACCGTGAAAACGTATGTAATTTAATGCCTTCGATTTATAGGCATTTCTTACCGAATACATTTCAGAAAGGTCGATCTCACCTTTCCCCATCCGGATTAATTCCGTTTCAATAAATGAGGTGGTGGCAAAACTCCAGCAGGTGCCAGTAGCTCCCTGACTTATAACAGGTGTAGTCTTGATTTTTTTAATATTGCTGAATACATATCCTTTTTCCTTTTTCTTTTGTGCTTTCCCCGTATAAGGAATCACTAAAAACATGGCTAAAAGGAATACCGACGAAATCAATGGGTAACATCTCTTCATGGCTTTGATTTTAAAGGTTTAAACTTTAGTTACTCCTCCTGAAACGATGAATTTCATAATCTCTGAGGAGGGAATATTTATGGGTGTGACATATTCACTCGGAACAATAAACAACTCACCTGAAAAGTTATATGAGTGCGGAAAATAAACGGCCACTTTTTTCCCTTTCACACCAACATTGGATAAATCTTCCTGGGTTAAAAATCCAAGTTTTTCCAGATTCGACACGTTATTTACCTTTACCAGCACCGGTTTATTGAATTTCTTTTCTTTCCCGACAAAAGCGGTAAGCAAGTCTCTTATTGAGGTATAGATCACCTTTATCAACGGAGCTTTCCCCAGCACTTTAATAAAGAATGATTTTATCGGCCTGGCAATGATTGACTGGCCGGCAAAACCCAATAACGTTATCAGCAATAAAATGATCAAAAAGTTTATGCCCGGTATATTGAAAGGAATAACCGGATCAACATATGCCTCCATTAACCCGTCAAGAAACCGGTATACAAGATAAACAACATAAACCGTAATACCTAAAGGAGCTAAATAAATTAGTCCCTGGAAAAAAAATCCACCTAATTTTTTCATAATAAGTATATTAAATAGTTTGTAGTTTGTGGTTTGTAGTTTCCGGGTTTGCTCACTCCCACAAGCCTTCCCACTACCTGCTCCCCGAAAAAACGGGACAGGCGTGAAGTTTTGCTGCGCAAAACGTTCGAAATCCCAAATCCGAAATTCGAAATCCAAAATTCTTCTCCCTTTCTCCCAGCTTGCCCTGTGAAATTCACGAAGTGACGCGAAGCTATTTCACAGGGTCTCCCCCTCACTTAGTCTCCCTATCAATCCTAAATCTAATACTCCCGCCCGTACCGGACGATACGTTCGGGCGGGCAGCATCAAGCATCCAATAACTTTCTTTCTGATGACATAAGTTTTTTAACCACAAGATTATATGAATCGTCAATCCATTCCCGGATTAGTTCATCCCGAATTGAACCGTCAATTATTACCGTGTTCCAATGTTTCTTATTCATGTGATATCCCGGGATTACAGCAGGGAATTGTTCTCTTAATTCCGGTACTTTTTCAGGATCACACTTCAAATTAATGCTCAAATCATCTTCAAGGTCAACCAGGGCAAACATTTTTCCTGCCACCTTGAACACCAGGGTTTCCTCATCAAAAGGGAAACCTTCGGTTACACCTTTTTTTAACAAGCAAAAATTCCGTATATCTTCAATATTCATTTGTTTTATCGTAATGTTGGGTAAAAAGCGTCTTCGATATGGTTAATTTCCGTAATATCATCGTAAAAAACAACAGTAATAATATCAAATCTCGTTTCGATATGGATATTGTAGGTTAGAATATATGCTTCAGCGGCGTCAATAAGAAATTTTTGCTTTTTATTATTTACCACATCTGCAAGGTCTTCATAAAATTCCTCTGTTCTGGATTTTACTTCAACAATTACTAAGGTGTCATTGATCCCGGCAACGATATCGATTTCCTTATGCTTGAAGCGCCAGTTCTTATGGTGGATCATATAGCCTTTCTTCACGAGGTATTCAACTGCCGCTTCTTCCCCCTTTTTCCCTAATTCCGATTTTTTTAACATAATTGATTATTTAAAAAGTAGCATGGGGTCTTAAAAATATACTACCAAATAAAAGTAACAAAATTTTATGACACTCGGTTACTCGTCAGACCACTGCTACTGTTTAACTTTATGATTAGATTTAAAATATTATACTAATAATGAGATATAATAATAAATTTAAACATCTTAGTGGTCAGACGAGTAGACTAAAAAATTTAGAAACCAACAATATTATGGAACATAGCCATAAAATATAGTTCTTTTTGTTATTATAAATAACGTAAGAATATATTAATGGCACGATGCGTTAAATTTAATATTTCGTTATCCCTATATTCCAACATTCTATTCCAGTATTCCATTATTCCAATACTCCAATATTCCAGTATTCCAGTATTCCAATATTCCAGTATTCCAATATTCCTTTATTCCGGATTTGTTACAATATCAAATGAATAACTGAATAGTTACTAATTTCTTACTTATCTTTGTCAAAATTCTTAACCGGGTAAACACAAACGACCACTTTTTGCTTATTCCATGGAAAACATTAAACGCTATTTAATCACATCTGCTTTACCTTATGCAAACGGACCAATACATATCGGGCATCTCGCCGGTGTATATATCCCTTCCGACATTTATACACGCTATTTACGATTAAGAGGAAAAGATGTCATCTCGATCTGTGGTTCGGACGAACATGGTGTGCCCATTACCCTTAAAGCCAGACAGGAAGGCGTTCATCCCCAAAACATTGTCGATAAATTTCATTCCCTTAACAAAGAATCTTTTGAAAAACTCGGAATAGCATTTGATATTTATTCAAGGACTTCTTCTGAAATTCACTACGAAACTGCATCGGAATTTTTTAAAACCCTATACGATAAAGGAGAATTTATTGAAAAAACCTCTGAACAATACTATGACAAGGAAGCGGGTCAGTTTCTCGCTGACCGGTACATTACCGGAACATGTCCACACTGTGGCAACGAGAATGCTTATGGAGACCAATGCGAGAATTGCGGAACATCATTAAGCCCTACGGAGCTAATCAATCCAAAATCGACTATTAGCGGTAGCAAGCCTGTTTTGAAGAATACAAAACATTGGTATTTGCCACTCGACAATCATGCACCCTTTTTAAAGAAATGGATCCTCGGGGATCATAAAGACTGGAAGATCAATGTATACGGACAATGTAAATCCTGGTTTGATCATGGTTTGCAACCCCGGGCGGTTAGCCGTGACCTCAATTGGGGCGTTCCTGTACCCATTGACGGGGTTAAAGGAAAAGTTCTCTATGTGTGGTTCGATGCTCCTATTGGGTATATCTCTGCTACAAAAGAATTAACAAAGGATTGGGAAAAGTACTGGAAAGATCCCGAAACCAAATTGGTTCATTTTATTGGCAAGGATAACATTGTTTTCCATTGTATTATGTTCCCTGCGATGTTAAAAGCTGAAGGGACTTATATTTTACCTGATAATGTGCCTGCCAATGAATTTTTAAACCTCGAGGGTGATAAAATTTCAACTTCAAGGAACTGGGCCGTCTGGCTTCACGAATACCTTGAGGATTTTCAAGGGAAGGAAGATGTATTGCGATATGTTCTTTGTGCCAACGCTCCGGAAACCAAAGACAACGATTTTACATGGAAAGATTTCCAAACCCGGAACAACAACGAATTGGTTGCCATTCTTGGAAATTTTGTAAACCGGACTCTGGTTCTGACACAAAAATATTTCGGCGGAAAGGTTCCTGGTATTACTGAACTTGCCCCTTACGATAAGGAAACCGTGGAAGAAATATCCCGGATTAAATCAAAAGTTGAATATAGTCTGGAAAATTACCGGTTCCGCGAAGCTTTAAAGGAAGCGATGGATCTTGCCAGACTTGGAAATAAATACCTGGCTGATACTGAACCGTGGAAAGTAATTAAGAGTAACGAAAACAGGGTTAAAACCATTATAAACATCTCACTTCAAATCACGGCAAATCTTACCATTCTGCTTGAACCGTTCCTGCCATTTACTACGGAAAAACTCAGAAACTTCATTAATTTCTCCGGCAGAGAATGGGAATTGATAGGCAGGGAAAATCTTTTGCCCGCTGGCCATCAAATTAAACCTTCATCCCTGCTATTTGAAAAAATAGAGGATGAGGCAATTGAGAAACAAATAAATAAATTGCAAGAAACCAGAAAGGAGAACGAAGAAATGGAATATGAATTTCCTCCTCAGAAAGAAAATATTTCTTTTAACGAATTTACCAGGCTTGATATCCGTTCAGGCACCATCATTGAAGCAAAGGAAGTGCCTAAGACACAAAAGCTGATAAAACTGAAAATTGATACAGGTCTTGACCAGAGAACCGTGGTTTCCGGAATTGCTGAATTCGTTGAATCTGAAAATATTATAGGAAAACAAGTATCGGTGGTGCTCAATCTTGCTCCCAGAACGATAAAAGGAATTGAATCGAATGGGATGATCCTGATGGCTGAAGATCCTGAGGGTAAACTGGTTTTTGTTTCACCGGTTGAAAAAATCCGGAACGGATCTGAAATAAAATAAATACTTAAAAATGTCTTCAAGCTGAAATAATGCAGTATCTGTCCAAAAGACTTTTAAGTCCATGAATCAATTTCTTTTTTTAATTCTCTTGCATTTGTTAATCTACCTGCATTAGAATCATTTTCTGCTTGATCAATTATTTTGTTGAATTCATCTTCAGTCATTGGTGCCAGTTCCTTCTCATATTTTTTTTTCTTTTCTGACTTTAGTATATTCTCCAACTTATTAATAATCTTCTCATTTTTTAGCCGTAAGAATTCTTGAATAAAGTTTATTTTCCGGGCATGTAAATCCATATCTTAAATCTAATGTTTATTCAAAGTTATTTAAAAGTTACCCTATTTGCAAATCCGTTTATTAATATCCAAGATAAAGTACCTTGTGTATAACGAAACGCTAAACGTATTTTAGCCCTGCAGGAAAAGCGGGATGTGCCTACAGCGAAGGTACGGTGGGAGATTGTAATCAGGCTTGTACTTCAATTCCTTCGTTTCGCAAAGATAATTATTTATTTTCTCAATTAACGGAGCCGTTGGGTAATACTCAGGATACCTGCCTTCTAACTGATATTTCATCAATATTTGCATAAACATTTCATGTTCCTCGGGCAATTAATGTTGGCGGCTGGTGGCTTTATCCGTTAATTATACTTTTGAGAATGTTTAGAAGTTCTTCAACGGGCTTAAATAGTGGATCAACAAGTTCCTGATCGAAATCGAAAAAATCTCCATAATCTCCTTTTAGCCTATAATCAAATAGTTTTGAATACAACTTTCCGTATTTCTTTTCAATCTTTCCTGTTTTGACAAATTTCAAGCCGAATTGAGTCCGAACTCCATCATGAGTTTGGGTTTTTATGTCGTTTTTATACAAAAGAGCAATTATTGCATAGAAACATGAATAATAAAGTCTATTTACAGAAGCATTCCATCTATCATTTTGGGCAAGCAACTTAGCATCTTTATGGGAGTCTATTGCTTTTTGGAGACGATAACTTATGTAATCATCTTTATCTTTTAAGTTCATAATCTGATTCCCTCCTGTTTTACATTTTCATAAAGAGGAGAGTATTTTAAGTTATTATTCCAATGGTCTATAGGATATATCAGAATAGAAATGATTTCTCCGGAATCAAGCTCGATGTCATATAATGGATTCCGAAATTTATCCTCTACTTCATTAGTTATTCTATGAGTATTTATAAGGATAAGAATATCCCAGTCGGATGATTTATTGAAATCTCCACGCGCCCTGGAACCATAGAGGAATATTTCAGCATTTGGATCCTCTTTAGTTATCGAGTTTCTAATTCTATCTAAAATTTGTTCTCTATTCATTGTCTAAAAGCCTAAAACAAAGATAAAAAAAATTATGCTTGTCTAATAAAGCGTATTACTTAAAGCCACTTGTAACTCGTTTATAAAATGATGCCTTTACTGTAAATACTACGTAATATTGTGTTAACCCCGTTAAACTGGGTTAATATACATAATTCCAGAAAATTATTCGGTATTAATACCAAAAACGGCATGATCCTGAACGTAAAAAAAATGGAAAGATCCGGTAGAAAATTACACGGAGAGTCGTTCTAAAAACCCCGACAGGGTTTTGAACCATTTTGTGAGCTTGCCCTGTGAAATGCTGCTTCGCAGCAGTGGCTCCGCCACTATTTCACGGGGCGGGCGAACAGAATGTCTCACGAGCAGGTTGAAGCGAGTAACCCTGTCGGGATTACTCGTATAATAAAAATATTATTCCTTCAATAACCAGACATCCGATCTGTCTTCTTCTTTCCTTACCGCGTAAAATGCCTTCAGCGCTTCCTTCTTATCAGAAAACACCAGCATGGAAACCCGGTAAAACTTATCCTTTGATTCGAATATCGAAGAATGGTAGCCTTCGTTCGTGAGTTGCTCTTTAAATCTCAATGCATTATCCCTGATCTTAAAACTACCGGCTATTAAATAGTATTGATCTGAAGGTTCTTTAGCTAACAAGGCTTCCTCTTTTGACTCTTCCGGTTCATTACTGACCACAGGTCCAGGTTCTTCCGTACTTTTTCCAGCAAATTCTTTTTCAGGTAAAATGGTTGCAGCATCATTGATTTTCTGATCAACAGTTGATTCATCAAGTACCTCAACAACCTCGGCGGTCTTAAAAGGATTCAGGGAGGAAATATCAAACTTGAATTTAAAAATATCTGTTTTCAGGGGAATTAAAACCAGGGCAACCAAAATCGGGACAGCTATAGCGATACGCCGTAGATTTCTTTTTCTTACTTCAGCTCTTACGGGAGGTTTTTCACGGAACTTTTTCTGAATCCTTTTGCTGACATCATATTCTTCAAGAGGTGAAAAATTGAAATAAGATAACCCAAATGAATCTAAAAGAAAATTGGTCGCAGAATCGGGTTCGAACTGTAAGTTTTTTTGTTTATCATAAAAAAATGTTCCTATTGCATCCAGGGTGACTTTTTTTCCTTTATCCAGTTTTTTCTTTATCCCATTTACATAATCGGTTACAATTCTCTTTGCATCAACATACCCGATCCCCTTTTGCCCTGAGACATAACTGATCAACAACCCGTCGTTTTGCGTTAGATTTTTGTTAAAACTTATCGCCTTTGAGGGAGGGAAAAAAGAGCTTTTATTCTTTTCTATTCCGGCTGATCTGTAATTGGCAACAAATCCACCAAATTCAGGTAAAATCACACAATCGTGCTGAAATAACAGTTCCTTTAGATAAATGCTTAAATCCACTTAAATAATTATTATTTACAAAACAAAGGTAATGAAATTTTAATTTGAATAATATTACCAAATATCATATAAACCTGTTTTTTTAAAAAATCGTTATATTTAAGCATTTAAGAAAAACAAGAATTTATCAAACTTGATTTATTTGCTGAAAAAATGCAGCCATTAGACAAAGATTTGCAAAAACCCAAAAAAACATTAAAAGAATTTCGTGATATAGCTGTTCGGATTTTAAAATATTTGCCAAGTGTTATTAGTGAAAAGAAAGAAAAAGGTGATTACTATTATTCTCTTAATTTAATACGTCGTTTTTGCCCATCGACTTCATCTTTTGCAGATTTAATCCGAGCAATATGTTCCTTATCGCTTAATCGTTTTTTAATAATCTCACAATATTCTTTTTCCAATTCTGTACCAAGCCATTTTCGTTGATAGGCTTCTGCAACTGCATATGTTGTACCCGATCCTCCAAATGGATCAACAATTAAACTATTCTGATCAGAAGAAGATAAGATTATTTTTCGTAAAAGTTCAATCGGTTTTTGAGTTTCGTGTACTGTTTTTTCCCAAGCATTGTTCGAAATAGTAGGTATTTCAAAAACATCTTTTGGTTTTGCACCAAGAGGATTAGGCTGCCAAATATATTCTTTATTCTTTTTCCCGTTTGCATATTGTGATGTTTCAGCTTGAGGATGTTGCGGATATTTGAGTGTATGTTCATTATAAGGTATCCTCACTTCATCAATGAAAAATTTGAATTCTTTACTTTTACGGAAATGTAAAATACTTTCGTGAGAACGTCCCCAATCATTTCCGAGATTTGCTTTATTACGGTAGAACCAAACTAACCACTTACATCCTTTAAACAACTTTGCTGCACTCCATTTTATATCGGCAAGAATTTCAGAGAAGCCACAAACATACAAAGACCCCGTTTTATTTAAAACTCTTTGAGCCTCTTCAATCCATTGCATACTCCAGGCAACATATTCTTTTTGTGAGGAAAATGTATCCCATTCAGCTTTTTTGATATTGTAAGGAGGGTCTGCAAAAATTAAATCAACCGAATTGTTATTAAGTAAATTTAAGAATTTTACAACATCTTCATTGTACAATTTACCATAATCTGTTTCATAAAAAGGTGTTAATTCTAATATTTCCCTGGTTTTATACTGCAATTCAAGTTGTAATTCTTCAGCTAAGGTAAAAACTTGTTCTTCAGGATAAACACGATAATTATTGATTGGATGCCTAATACTTTTAAATTTACCGGAGTTATCCCATCTTCTTAATGTTTCATTACTTGTTTTCAATATATTAGCTGCCTGGCTAATTGTTAAATACTTTTCCATAAAACTAAACAAGATTAAACAACCTTACACAACTTTACATAAAAATAAAATAAACATAGTTAATAAACAAAAAATACTTGATAATATTATTTTGTGCGTTTTTCAAATCTTTTTAAATAAATTATCTTCGCAGTTATTCTTTTTAACCCAATTTCAAAGACCATCATGAATGAGATCAGAATGGTTGACCTGTTAAGTCAATACCGGAAGATTAAACCTGAAATCGACAAATCCATTCAGCATGTAATTGAATCAACTGCTTTCATAAACGGTCCTGAAGTAAAATCATTTCAAAAAGACCTTGAGAACTATCTTGGCATAAAGCATGTTATAACCTGTGGAAACGGCACCGACGCATTGCAAATATCTTTGATGGCTTCGGGGTTGGAGCCCGGAGACGAAATAATAACCACTGATTTTACTTTTATTGCAACAGTTGAGGTAATTGAACTTCTCGGCATGAAGACTGTAATAGTCGATCCTGAACCAGATAGTTTTAACATTTCCCCCGCTTCCATCGAAAAGGCAATTACAAAAAAAACAAAAGCTATCATTCCCGTTCATCTATTCGGACAATGCGCCGATATGGAACCCATAATGAACATAGCAAAGAAATACAATTTATATATAATCGAGGATGCAGCACAAGCTACGGGCACCGACTATTCATTTTCAAACGGTGTAAAAAAAAAGGCTGGAACAATAGGAAATATTGGATGTACTTCATTTTTCCCTTCAAAAAACCTGGGTGGTTATGGTGACGGTGGCGCAATTTTTACCAGCAACCACGATTTGGCTGAAAAGCTACGGGCAATTGCCAATCATGGTATGAAGGTCAAATATTATCATAGCCATGTTGGAGTAAATTCGCGATTGGATAGTATACAGGCTGCTGTTCTGAGGGTTAAATTAAAACACCTCGATGAGTTTAATCTTGCCCGGCAAAAAGCAGCCAATATATACGATAATGTATTAACGGACATTAACAACATTACCATACCTTTCCGGAGTCCTGATTCAACACATATCTTTCATCAATATACAATCAAATTGAAAAATATAAACCGGGCAAAGCTAAGGGAATTTCTTCAATCAAGAGGAATTCCAACCATGATATACTACCCGGTTCCCATGCACCTGCAGGATGCTTACAGGAATCTTGGGTACAGAGAGAAAGATTTCCCGGTAACAGAAGATTTATGTAACCGGGTTCTGTCGCTTCCCATGCATACCGAACTGACTGAAGAACAAATTAACTACATTACCGACAACATAAAAGAATTCGTTAATCATTATGTATCCATGTGATTTATAGCGGGTGACAAATAATAAATAACAAATAAATTCCAATGACCCAAATAAGAAATTCCAAACCTCCTTACTATCTTTTTGGAATATGCAAATAAAGCCAAATGATAATTAAAGATGCAATACAACAAAAAAAAGATTTTTTCTTACATTATTGAAAAAGCCAAATATTTATGAAAAAAGAATATTTTGCTCATGAAACTGCAGTCATTGATGAAGGCTGTAAAATTGGAAAAGGAACAAAAATCTGGCACTTTACGCATATTATGCCAAATAGCGAAATTGGGGAAAACTGCAACCTTGGCCAGAATGTTGTAGTATCACCTGATGTTAAACTTGGAAAAAATGTTAAGGTACAGAACAATATTTCCATTTATACCGGAGTCATCTGCGAAGATGATGTTTTTCTGGGGCCTTCAATGGTTTTTACCAACGTTATTAATCCACGGAGCGCAGTAATAAGAAAAGACCAATACCAACAAACCCTTGTAGAAAAAGGAGCATCTATCGGAGCTAATGCCACTATATTGTGTGGTAATAAAATTGGTAAATATGCATTTATTGGTGCAGGATCTTTGATAAATAAGGATGTTAAACCCTACTCATTAGTGGTGGGGAATCCGGGCAGGCATATAGGTTGGATGAGTGAATCCGGACACAGACTTTATTTTAACGAAGAGGGAATAGCCGTCTGCCCTGAAAGCAAGGAAAAATATCAGCTAAAAGACGGGAACGTAACTAAAATAAATGAATAAAATTGATGGAACCAACGGAACAAATTAAGAATTTCGCATTAATTGGCGTTGCAGGCTATATTGCCATACGACACCTGAGGGCTATCAGGGACACCGGAAACCATCTTGTGGCAACCCTCGATAAATTCGATAGTGTTGGGCAAATTGATGACTTTTTCCCGGAGGCTGACTTTTTCGTTGAATATGAAAGATTCGACAGGCATTTGGATAAACTCAGGAGGTTAGGAAAAAAGATTGATTACATAAGTATTTGTTCACCAAATTATTTACATGATTCTCACATTCGTTTTGCACTCCGTCAGAAAGCTGATGCCATCTGTGAAAAACCCATCGTACTGAATCCCTGGAATATTGATGCCTTACAAGAAATCGAAAAAGAAACAAGTCGCAGGATATTTAACATTCTTCAATTACGACTTCACCCCGCTATTATTTCCCTGCGCGAAAAAATACGCCAAGGACCTGCTGATAAAATATATGATATCGATCTGACTTATATCACCGGACGGGGACGTTGGTATTTTATTTCCTGGAAAGGGGACATTCAGAAATCGGGAGGAATTGCCACCAATATTGGTGTTCATTTCTTCGATATGCTAACCTGGATTTTTGGAGATGTTAAGGAAAATATAGTACACCTGTTATTGCATAACAAAGCAGCTGGTTTTCTGCATTTAGAAAAAGCCCGGGTGCGTTGGCTTTTGAGCGTCGATATGAATGACTTACCTGATGGGGTTAAAACGAAAGGTCAACGTACATTCCGGTCGATGATATTAGAAAACAAAGAATTTGAATTCAGTGACGGGTTTACTGATCTTCATACCCTAAGCTACCAGGAAATCCTGAAAGGGAATGGTTTTCATCTGGAAGAAGCCAGGAAGTCCATTGAAACGGTTTATACTATCAGAAATGCTGAACCCATTGGCTTAAAAGGAGACTATCATCCCATGTTGAAAAAAATTAAGTAGTATCTGTCCATAAAGTCATTATGTATCAAAAATTAATAAATAACGAAACAAAATTATCCGTCACGGGCCTCGGTTATGTGGGATTACCCATCGCACTGGCGTTTGCCGGAAAAATACATGTCATTGGATTTGATATCAAGGGAAACAGGATTGAATTAATGAAAAAAAAAATTGATCCAAGTCAGGAACTACAGCCTGAAGCCTTTGATAATACAAATATCAAATTCACCTCAACCCTGGAGGATCTGAAAAAGGCTGGTTTTCATATCATCGCCGTACCCACTCCTATTGATGAACATAAGCTTCCCGATTTACAACCCTTGCTAAAGGCAACCGAATCCATTGGGAAAATTCTGAAAAAAGGCGATTATGTTGTTTATGAATCAACTGTATATCCCGGATGCACCGAGGAAGACTGCATTCCCCTTCTTGAAAAAACTTCCGGGCTAAAATACAAGGTTGATTTCAAAGTGGGTTATTCACCTGAAAGGATCAACCCGGGCGACAAGGAACATACCTTAACTAAAATTGTAAAGGTGGTATCGGGATGTGATCAGGAAGCACTTGAAAATATCGCAAAAATCTATGAATTGATCATTGAAGCAGGGGTATATACAGCAAGTTCAATAAAAGTGGCTGAAGCGGCGAAAATCATTGAAAATACGCAGCGCGATATCAATATTGCTTTTATGAATGAGCTTTCCATCATTTTCAATAAGATGGGAATAAATACCTACGAGGTTCTTGAAGCAGCCGGAACAAAATGGAACTTCCTGAAATTTTATCCCGGTCTGGTTGGTGGTCACTGCATAGGCATAGATCCATACTATTTATCCTATAAAGCGAAAGAACTGGGGTATCATCCTCAGATAATAAATTCCGGGCGATTCGTAAATGATTCAATGGGGACATATATTGCCAAACAAACCTTAAAAAAAATCATCGCTTCCAACAAAAACATAAGAGAGGCAAAGATCCTGGTTATGGGAGCAACTTTTAAAGAAAACATAAGTGATATAAGAAATTCCAAAGTTGGCGATATTGTCAATGAATTAAAATCCTTTGGAACTATTATCGATGTTATCGATCCTTATGCAAAAAACGGAGAAGTCAAAAAAGAATACGGATTTGAAATTAAAGAAAAAGCAGGTAAAAATTACGATGTTATTATTGTAGCTGTAAATCATAAGGAATATACGGATCTGGATGAGGAGTTTTTTATATCGATCAGTAATCATGATCCCGTTTTGATAGATGTAAAAGGGATCTACAGAAATAAAATAAAAAAAATAAACTATTGGAGTTTGTAGCATGAACAAACAAATTTTAGTTACCGGAGGTACGGGTTATATTGGATCACATACAACAGTCGAGTTAATTGAAGAAGGATTTGATCCTGTTATTGTGGATAACCTTTCAAATTCAAAAATAGAAGTCCTCGATGGTATTGAAGAAATAACAGGCATACGCCCACATTTCGAAAAATTTGATCTTCGTGACAAAGTTGATTTAGATGAATTCTTTAAAAAATATCCCAATATTGAAGCCATCATTCATTTTGCTGCCTCAAAAGCGGTTGGTGAATCGGTTGAAAAACCCCTTTTATATTACAGAAACAATTTAGTTTCACTAATAAATCTGCTTGAGGCCATGACTGCCTTCAAAATTCCTTTTATGGTTTTTTCTTCTTCATGCACCGTTTACGGTCAGCCGGATGAACTGCCTGTTACCGAAGCAGCTTCGTTTAAAAAAGCTTTTTCTCCCTATGGTAATACCAAAAAAATATCCGAAGAAATCATACAAGATACTATTGATGCTAATCCATTTATCAAAGTGATATCTTTACGGTATTTTAACCCTATCGGAGCCCACTCTTCTGCAATTATTGGCGAATTGCCTCTGGGTGTACCTGATAACCTTATACCATTCATTACACAAACAGCCATTGGTATCAGGGATTATTTAAGAGTTTTTGGGGATGATTATAATACTCCGGATGGCTCCTGCATACGTGATTATATTCATGTTGTGGATCTGGCGAAAGCCCACGTTGTGGCAATAAAACGGCTGCTCGAAAAAAAATACAAATCAAATTACGAAATTTTTAATCTTGGGACGGGAAGAGGCGTATCGGTATTTGAGGTGATCAGATCTTTTGAGAAGGCATCGGGTCAAAAACTAAATTACCGGGTTGTTGATCGCCGTCCCGGTGATATTGAACAAGTATGGGCTGATACGAGTTATGCAAATGAGGAATTGGGGTGGAAAGCTGAATTATCCCTTTACGATGCAATGCTTTCGGCCTGGAATTGGGAAAAAAACTACAAACAAAAGGGGAAAGAAACAGAATGATGTGAAATGTTATATGTTATCCTGAATTTATAAAAGAGACACGGGAGAACTGAATTGAGTTTGTCTATAAAATCGGATATCATAATTTAAAGCACCAAATAATAAGCACCAAATAGCAACCGAACGAAGTGAGCTCATGAACACCTTTAAAAATTAATTATTTTGTGAATAAATAATTTCCAAATTTCAATTTGTAAAATAGCAAAGCTAAACTTTTATAACCTTTCTCTAAGGACGTGGTTTTTTAAAATACAATTAAATATAAATCATCAC
>CAZEWS010000014.1:17783-24423 GCA_964515985.1 uncultured Rikenellaceae bacterium
TTTAAAAATTAATTATTTTGTGAATAAATAAATCTCAAATCGTAATACCGATAGCTATCGGTACGAAAAACAAAAAAATTATTGAATAGCTGCTGTTTGGAATTTGTTTTTTCGTACATTGAATATTATTTGATATTTGTCCCGATAGCTATCGGGATTGATATTTGAGGTTTCAGTACTCAAGATTTAGGCAGTTAATTGACAGACACTAAATAGTAACACTAAGAAAATGAGAAAAACTATCCTAATTACCGGGGGTGCTGGTTTTATTGGTTCTCATGTAGTTCGGTTATTTGTAAAAAAATACCCGGATTACAATATCGTCAACCTCGACAAGCTTACCTATGCCGGTAATTTGGAAAATTTAAAAGATATTGAAAACGCTGATAATTATTTTTTTAAAAAAGGAGACATCAACGATCCGGTGTTCGTTTCGGGAATTTTTAAAAAATACATGTTCGATGGCGTTATTCATCTTGCTGCCGAATCTCATGTCGACCGGTCCATTCTTGCCCCGATGGATTTCATAAATACCAATATAATCGGAACGGTAAACCTGCTAAATTCATCGAGAGAAATCTGGGCAGGGAATATGCAGGAAAAGCGGTTTTATCATATTTCAACCGATGAGGTTTTTGGTTCCTTAGGAAAAGACGGATCCTTTACTGAGACCACTCCCTATGATCCCCGCAGCCCATACTCTGCTTCCAAAGCCAGTTCAGATCACCTGGTAAGAGCATACTTCCATACATACAACTTGCCAATTGTGATTTCTAATTGCTCAAACAATTACGGACCTTACCAGTTTCCTGAAAAATTAATACCCCTTTCTATTAATAACATATTAAATCAAAAACAAATTCCGGTATACGGGAAAGGGGAGAATATCCGGGATTGGCTGTACGTCGAGGATCATGCAAAGGCAATTGATCTCATATTTCATCAGGGTGAAAACGGTGAAACATACAATGTCGGAGGTAATAATGAATGGAGGAACATTGACCTTATCCAAAATCTTTGCCGGATTATGGATAAAAAACTAAACCGTACACCAGGCGCTTCTGAGAAATTAATCACATTTGTAAAAGACCGGGCGGGACACGACCTGAGGTACGCTATCGATTCTTCAAAAATCAGGAAAGAACTGAAATGGGTACCCTTAGTCGATTTTGAAAAAGGATTGAAACTAACTGCGGAATGGTATCTGCAAAACAAGGAATGGCTCAACAATGTTATCTCAGGTGAATACGAAAAGTATTACGACGATCAATATTTAAAAAGATAATATCCGGGTTTGTCTGCAAAATGGAAATGCTGCTGTAAATATCGGGGCTGTCCAGGAAGGAAAGAAAATTACACGGAGAAACACAGACCTGCCTGCCTGGCGGCACGACAGGCAGGGGAGACACAGAGAGTCACAGAGAGGTTGATTTTCATTACTCTACGGTAACCGATTTTGCCAGGTTTCTGGGTTGATCAACGCTGCATCCCCGCAATACGCCAATGTGATACGAAAGCAATTGGAGAGGAACAACCGTTAACAAAGGTGCGAGGATAACATTTGTTTCAGGAACTTCCAGAATATGATCCGCAAGATCTTTAATGACTGTATCTCCTTCCGAAACAACTGCTATTACAATTCCCTTTCTTGCTTTAACCTCCTGGATATTGGTAACTATTTTATCATAAGAATTGTCTTTGGTTGCAATTACCACAACAGGCATGTTTTCATCGATCAGGGCAATCGGGCCATGTTTCATTTCAGCGGCAGGATAACCTTCAGCATGTATATATGAAATTTCCTTAAGTTTTAAAGCTCCCTCCAAAGCTACCGGAAACAAGTAACCCCGTCCCAAATAAATGAAATTCGTCGCATCTTTGTATAGCCCGGCTATGGTTTTAAACTTGTCATTTTGTTTCAGAATTTTTTTAATCTTTTCAGGTACATTTATCAATTCATTAACCAATCCGGTAAATTTTTCTTCATCCAGTATCTTTTTTTCTTTTCCTATCAGAAGTGCAACCATGGTTAAAACAGTCACCTGTGCTGTAAATGCTTTTGTAGATGCCACTCCGATTTCAGGCCCTGCATGAGTGTACACTCCTGCGTCGGTTTCTCGTGGAATACTTGAACCAACCACATTACAAATTCCCAATACCAAAACACCCTCTTTCTTAGCCTGCCGTATTGCTGCAAGTGTATCAGCCGTCTCACCGCTTTGACTAACAGCAATCACAACATCATCTTTACAAATAATGGGATTCCGGTACCTGAATTCAGACGCGTATTCAACTTCAACCGGTATCCTTGCAAACTCCTCAATCAGGTATTCTCCAACCAGACCGGCATGCCATGAGGTTCCGCATCCAATAATAATTATCCGTTTTGCCTTTATCAGTTGGGGTAATGCATCAAACAATCCGCCTAAATGAATTTCAGTAAAATCGTTGGTTATCCTGCCTCTGAAAGTATCCAGAATCGATCTTGGCTGCTCAAATATTTCCTTTAGCATGAAATGCTTAAAGTTATTTTTCTCTATATCACCAATGTCAAGGTCAATGGTCTGAATTTGTGGGGTCAGGATTTCATTCCGGATGGTTTTTAAACTAAGTTCTCCTTTTTTTATAACAGCAATATCATCATCGTGAAGGTAAATAACACTATTGGTATGTTCAACAATAGGTGTTGCATCAGAAGCTAAGAAATATTCATTATTACCTACGCCAATAACCAATGGGCTACCTCTCCTCGCCGCAATGAGTTGATCCGGTTCATTTGTACAAATAACAACCAGCCCATAGGCGCCAATTACTTTGGTTAAGGCAAGCCGTACGGCAATTTCAGCATTGACCTTTCCTTTAAGATAAATATACTCGATTAAATTTGCCAGCACCTCCGTATCGGTCTCACTCTTAAAATGATATCCCCTATCCTGAAGTTTTTTTTTCAATCGTGCATAATTCTCAATAATCCCATTGTGAATAATGATGAAATGCCCGTTTTCCGACATATGGGGATGTGCATTAATATCATTTGGTTCTCCGTGAGTTGCCCAACGGGTATGACCTATCCCAATTTTCCCGGATTTGTCCTTATTCTGAATATGAGTTTCAAGATCGACAACCCTGCCTTTACATTTATAGATTTTTGATTTCCCGTCAATCAACGACACTCCTGCCGAATCATATCCCCGGTATTCCAACCGTTTTAACCCATTGATAATAATCGGGAGTGCTTCCTTTTCTCCAATGTAACCAACAATACCACACATTGTTTTAGGGATTTGATAATAAAAAAAATTGCAATTATTTAGTTATTTATTCATCATCTTATTCCAACATTCCATTATTCCATAACTCCTTATGTCCTTTCTTTCAATTGAACTGTTTAGTTACAAGAAATTTATATAAAAAATTATTAACTATTTCGTTTACAGCCTGGAATAGGTGAGCTTTAACTTTATTTTATTTGAATTTTCTCCATTCGACAGAACAACCCTGCAGGGAGAAATGTTACTATCACCAACAAAAAGATATACAGTTAGGTCATCCGTTTTTCCCAGAAGAAAATCCTGTAAATGAATGGTAATTTTAAAATGGTACAAACCATTTTCTTCATCCAGCTTTCCGCCAAAATAATCATCTCCCAGCAAGGCATCAAAAACAAGGATAAATTCGTTGTTTTCATTCATGGTTTTTAATTCCAGTTTTTCAGGAGGTGGAAACATTTCAGAAAACGGATCATAAGCAGATAAACTGACTATAATTTCTGCATTATTTATAGCAACTGGCATGGTGTCCCTCCACGATTCTAAAAAAGACAAATCAATTAGTGTATAAACACCCCCCATACCCATGGTGTATATTACAGTGTCATGAATCGAATCATCGAGATGGGAAATTTCATAAGCAATATCGGCAGTCTCATAATCATGTGAAAAACGGTTTATTCTGACACTCGATTCATTGATTACAAAATCATATGAGATTGTATCGGTGTCGGTATGATAATATATGGTCAGTTTGGAGTCAGAAGACAAAAGATCTAAATTAACAATACCACCCCTCTCCGTAACATTTTCGGAAGTAACATAGAGTCCCTTAAATACTTCTAAAAATTCTTCCTGATGTTCATAATTTATAGAATCAACAATTTTCTGTGCGATGGAAGTATTAAGTTTAACACTTATCAATGTATCGCTTGGCCGGAATGTTGTGGTCCCAATAAAAGTCTCATTCAATATTCCTTCCAGACTCAAATTGGAATAATAACTACTATCCTCATCAAGATCAATAATCAGTTCAAAAACCTCCAGGATTTGATCGGTTTCTCCATCACCATAGAAACCAGCTGTAAGAAGAAAAAGCACAAGAGAATCGGCAACCGGATTAGTACCAAAGTCCTTCGCTTCGGATAACCTTGCCTGAGTAATAAAATCAGCCTTGCTGGTACCAAAAACCGGATCTACTTTACTTCCAAGCAAGGCTTGGCCCATTTTATCAGAACGTACTGAATCTGCAGAATATGTATAGGCATCAAGGGTAAAATCATCGGTATATTTTACATTTATTTTTTCACCCGGGGGCATAATATTACCTCCGAGATCACTGGCTTCATTTTTACATCCGGAAAGGAAAGCAAAAAACAGAAAAACCGCAGGGATCGCGGTTATTAGTGTAAATATTTTAAAAAATAACGATTTGAAAAAACTAGACGGATTCAATAACATCGGAAGATAATATTTCATCATAAAACCGCGCATAAGCATCAACATAATCTTTCTCATTTTGATATTCCAAAACGGGCATTTTTCTTTTGTTTAAAAAATCCCGAATATTGGGGTTAATATTTTCACTTGCAATAATCGCGCCATCCGCTTTCGAGAGAGCTAGTTTACTCAAATTAATATAATTTGGATTTCGAATTAAGGCAATATCCTTATCCAAAACCCCATCTATTAAAAGCTTATTTCTAAAAGAAGATTTTAATGGTTTTTTAAAATCATTCTCATAAACCGAATACACTACTTTTGTATGGCTAAATATGGGATCATCCCTGTAAGCGGTCTTAATATACATTGGTATCAAACTGGCCATCCAGCCATGACAATGGACCAGATCAGGTGGCCACCTGAGTTTTTTGACGGTTTCAAGAACTCCCCGGGCAAAGAATATTGTCCTTTCATCATTATCGGTGAATTCTTTGCCATCTTCATCAGAAAAAATAAATTTTCTTTGAAAATAATCTTCATTATCAATGAAATAAACCTGCATGCGGGCTGATTGAATTGAAGCAACCTTAATGATCAATGGATGATCGGAATCATTAATGATCATGTTCATCCCGGATAAACGAATTACCTCATGAAGTTGGTTCCTTCTTTCGTTGATCGTGCCAAATTTAGGCATGAAGGTCCTTATTTCCTTGCCGCGCTCCTGAATCCCCTGGGGAAGATAACGTCCGATAATGGACATTTCACTCTCCGGCAAATAGGGTGTAATTTCTTGAGTAACAAATAATACCTTAAGCTTTTCCATCAATCCTTCCCCGCTTGTAAATACTGTGCAAAATTAATAAAAATATTCATATTCTTATAAACAATGCCTTCCAATTCTCTGGATATGATTTAATATTAAGCATTTTGCCAGTATACACCTGCCTTTTGCAGATATAATTATAACTTTGCAAGGTAATTTTCAGATGATGATCATACACGACCAAATAAAATTTCTGACCGATGAAATCAATCATCTTCGATCAGATGGAAAGAAACTGGGTTTGGTCCCGACCATGGGGGCTTTGCACGATGGACACCTCTCATTAGTGAAGCATTCATTTAGGGATAACGACCTCACTGCCGTAAGTATTTTTGTAAATCCCAAACAATTCAACAACAGAGAAGATTTGAAAAATTATCCGGGAGATCTCCAAAAAGACCTGGAAAAACTGGGTAAGATTTTAAGACAAAATGACCTTGTTTTTACTCCTGATGAAAATGAAATGTACCGGAAACCTGTTACTCATATTTTCGATTTCGGTAATCTGGACAAAGTTATGGAGGGCAAATACAGGAAGGGCCATTTTAACGGAGTGGCCATTATTGTAAGCAAACTTTTAGAAATTTCCCAACCCGATAAAGCATATTTCGGACAGAAAGATTTTCAACAACTGGTTATCATCAAGTCTTTGGTTAAACAACTTGATTTACCTGTTACCATTGTTTCTTGCCCAATCGTCAGGGAACATGATGGCCTGGCAATGAGTTCAAGAAATGTTTTACTTTCGGAGAAACAAAGAAAAGAAGCTGCCTTAATCCCTGAGACCCTTTTTTCAGTCGTTCAAAAATCAAAAAGCCTGAGTGTGAAAGAACTAAAAAGATGGGTGATAAATAGAATAAATAATAATCCTGAGTTAAGGGTAGAATATTTTGAAATTGTCGATAATATCGAATTATTTCCGATAAAATCATGGGAAGAAAAAAAGGAGAAATACGGCTGTATTGCCGTATACGTTGGAACAGTTCGTTTAATTGATAATGTGAAATTTCCGGATTAAATTATATAAGGAACTTTTTCCTGGTAAAATAATATCAAAAGATCACTTTCCTTTTTATTTTTTGTACTGAAATAAAATTAATAC
>CAZEWS010000015.1:0-3384 GCA_964515985.1 uncultured Rikenellaceae bacterium
GATCAAATTCATGAAGATGATTCAGATTTTATAAATTACTAAAAATTGACTATTGTATGACGCGAGCGAAGCGAGTGAATGACAATTGAATGACGCCCGCAGGGCTAATGACACGAACGAAGTGAGTGAATGACAATTGTATGACGCAAAAGCGCAGCCTGAGCGAATTTACCCCGTGAAACCCTGCGAAGCAGGAGCAACGAAGTTGCTGTTTCACAGGGTGAACACGAGCGAAGTGAGTGAATGACAGCGAAGCGAATTACAAAATAGTTACATTATAGTAAATGATTCGATTCTTAGACCATCAGGACATAGACAAGGGAAAATGGGACCAATGTATCCGCCAGGCACCCAATGGGAATGTCTATGCTTTTTCGTGGTATCTCGACCGGGTTTGTAAAAACTGGAAAGCTCTCGTTAAAAATGATTATGAAACCGTATTTCCTTTAACACATGGGAAAAAATATGGCATTCAATACCTGTATCAACCCTATTTTGCCCAACAGCTTGGTGTTTTCTCAAAAGGAAAGATAAATTCATCAACTGTAGAACAATATTTGGATATTATTTCTGCAAGGTATAAATTTTTCGAAATTGTCTTGAATGTTTCTAACCCGGCAGATTCATCTAAATTTGAAAAAAAGAAAAACAGAACATTTGAGTTGGATCTGGCAGACCCTTACGACGACATCTGCAACCAATATTCGGAAAACACGAAAAGGAATGTTACAAAGGCGTTAAAAAATCAGATAATTATTAAGAAAGAGTCCAATATTGAGGAATTGATCGGTCTTTTTCGCAATAACCTGGGTAAAAAAATAAAGAAGATAAAAACAATACATTACAATAATTTACGGTCGGTAATGATTGAAGGATTAAACAGGAAACTCGGAGAGGTTTATGCGGCGTATGGAACAAATGGGAAATATTGTGCAGGAGCCTATTTCTTGTTTTCAATGGATAGTTTTGTTTTTCTGTTTTCGGCTTCCTCTCCGGAAAGCAGGGAAAACGGGGCTATGTTTTTGATCATTAACAATTTCATTAAAGCAAAAGCAGGAAGTAATTATCTTATTGATTTTCAGGGTTCTAATATTGAGAGTCTGGCAAGGTTTTACAGGGGATTTGGTTCGAAACCTATGGAATATTTAAGCATCCGTCAAAATAAACTTCCATGGCCGGTAAGGGTGCTGAAAAGATAAGGTTTTTGATTTTGTTATTCATAAATCATCTTTCATAATTCTTCATGCCCCATGCTCTTTGCCCTCTGCTCTCACCTTTGCTGCTTTTTGCGTACTGTCACTGCCTCCTGCCACTGCTCACTGGATTTACTGTTGGCTATTTGCGCCGGATGAAACGGCTGTGACACTAATAAAAACCAGTAGTTCCGGCACTTTTGCTGATAGATTGTATGTTCTACAATAATGGAACCTCTCCGAGGTTCTTCCTCCAAATCACATATTCTTCCCATTTCATAGTCACTTCATCATTCCTCAATTTCCATCTTAAATAAACATAATGACGAACAGCCAGCCCGATAGCCCACCCGACCGAAGTCATTCTGGCAGGTCTATTCTAAGCCGAATACAATTCGGCTCTACATGATCGCCCAACAATTCAACAACTTAGCCCCGATGGCTATCGGGGCGATCTCATGATCCGCCAGGCGGAGAGTAATTTAACAATTTAACCATTAGCAAATTAAGGAGCCAGGCGCTTCAAATCCTCAATCCTCATTCACTTAATGCTATTAAAATCGATCTCCACTCCCTGATCCACTTCAGTGATCCTGCCATTTTCGCATTTTAAGGTTCTGGCTGTAAATTTCTTAAGAAGGGTATAATTATGGGTTGCCATAATGACTGCCCGGCCGCTGTTACTGATTTCAAGGAGAATCTTGACGATCCCTTCTGATGTTTCGGGATCAAGATTGCCCGTAGGTTCGTCTGCCAGGATAATTTGCGGATCGTTCAATAATGCCCGGGCAATGACAACTCTTTGCTGTTCTCCGCCTGATAGCTGATGTGGCATCTTATATCCTTTATATCCAAGGTCGGCTTTTTCCAAAACTTCTTCAATTCTTTTTTTAATGGCCTTCTTGTCTTTCCAGCCTGTAGATTGCAATACAAATTCAAGGTTTTTATTAACTGACCGGTCAATTAATAACTGAAAATCCTGAAAAACAATTCCTAACTTTCGCCTGAGGTAGGGAACTTGTTTTCTCTTTATTTGCCGCAGATCAAAGCCGACAACCTTTGCATCTCCTTCCTTCAGCGGTAGTTGAACATTAATGGTTTTTATCAGGCTGGTCTTGCCGGTTCCAACCTTACCGATTAAATAAACAAATTCACCTTTGTCAACCCTGAAACTTACTTCCGATAATATTAGGCTGTCTTTCTGGAAAATAGAACAATTCTGAAATTCTATAATAGTGTCAAACTGCATGTTTGGTTTAATTTTATTGCAGTTAATTTTTATTTATAACCGACTAAAGCAGTATCGAATTTAGTTATTTGTTACAATTAACGTATAACACTTAACATTTCCTAAATTTGAAAAAAAAACCAATCTAATACCAAAAATCTGCAAAACAAAAAATGCATGTACAAATTAGTTTGCCCAAAAATACAATTTTTCGAACATCCGAACCGGAAAAATCAATTTAGTAATTAACAGACGAATGTTAATTAAAAAGAATACTAAAAAGAAATGAATACCGTTTTTTACTTAAATTTAAGCACAATTCAAAGTCGTCTTTTATGAAAATGCGCAGAGGGATATTTATTATACATATTTTTATATTAACCGCTTCAGTTTCTTCAATTTTCGCACAGCAGTCCCATTCATTTGAGATACTGAATTCCAATTATGACAGGGCTTTGGAACTATTTGAAAAACAAAAATTTGGTGCAGCTCAAAAACATTTTCAACAGGTCATTAAAGAATTCGGTGCAAGCCACACTGAATTAAAGACAGATGCTGAATATTTTTCTGCCCTTTGTGCAATTGAACTGTATCATGAAGATGCTGAATATTTGATGACAAATTTTATTGCCGGCCATCCGGAAAGTCCCAGGGCGAAAAAAGCAGCGTTTGAACTGGCAAAATACCATTACAAAAACAAAAAATACAGGAAAGCTGTTACACTGTTCGGGCAGGTTGACCGGTATCAGTTATCTGATGAAGAATTGGCAGAGTTTTATTTTAAGTCAGGATATTCCTACTTTATGAGGAACGAACTCGAAAATGCCAATTTGGCCTTTTATGAGATAAAAGATATAAATTCCGATTATACCCCGCCAGCCATTTATTATTATGCACATATTGCATATATCCGTAAAAATTATGAAACCGCTCTTGAGAACTTTAACCGGCTTAGAAAGGACG
>CAZEWS010000015.1:3394-24229 GCA_964515985.1 uncultured Rikenellaceae bacterium
TTCAAATCCTTTACGTGCAAGGAAAATATGATGAAATTATCGATTATGCACCTCCCTTATTGGAAAATGCCATTCCTAACCGGGCAACTGAGATTGCCAGGATCATCGGTGATGCATATTTTCAGAACAAACAATATGAAAAAGCTATTCCAAATTTAGAAAGCTATGCTGAAAATGCTAAAATCGTTTCAAGAGAAGACAGGTATCAATTAGCCTATTCGTATTACCAGACAGGACAGTACGAAAAATCCACTGAGCTTTTTAAAAAGGTTACCGGCAGAAATGATGTTTTAAGTCAAAATGCATTTTATCTCCTTGCCGATTGTTATATCAAATTGGATCAGAAAAGCAAAGCACGGTTGGCCTTTTCATCTGCATTAAGAATGGATTTCGATAAATCAATAAAGGAAGATGCTTTGTTTAATTTTGCCAAAATTACCTACGAACTATCATACTCCCCTTTTAATGAGGCTGTAGAAGCTTTTAACCAATACATCGGGACATATCCTTATTCTGACCGGACGGATGAAGCTTATGACTTTCTGGTTATGGCCTATATGAGCACTCGTAATTATAAGGAAGCATTGAATTCATTGGAGAAAATTCAGAAAAAAGATAACAAAATAAAAAAAGCCTACCAGAAGGTGGCTTTTTACAGGGGATTGGAACTTTATAATAATTTAAAATATCAGGAAGCCCTTGATCATTTTGAAAAATCCCTTCAATTTTCTGAGTTTAACACTGCTATAAAAGCCCGGTCATTTTACTGGTCAGGTGAGGTACATTACAAGCTAAAGGAATATGATGAGGCTATTGAAAATTATAACAGGTTTCTTCTCTCACCCGGAGCTTTTGAACAGAATGAATATAAAATTGCTCACTATAACCTGGGATATACTTTTTTTAACATAGGTGAATATCCGGAGGCTTCAAGATGGTTCAGAAAATTCGTATCCTATGTAGGGCAATCACGATCCAGGTTATTGGGGGATGCATACAACCGGATTGCCGACTGTTATTTTGTAGCCACAGATTACCAGAAGGCGATTGAGTATTACCAATATGCCATAGACCTTGGGATTTCCGACACCGATTATGCCTTATTTCAAAAGGCGTTTACACTCGGTCTGTTAAACAAACACAGGGAGAAGATCATTATTTTAACTAAACTAATGGATGAATTTCCAGGTTCAGCATATATTGATGATGCATTGTTTGAACAGGGTAAGTCCCATGTGTATTTAGAAGATCCTCAACACGCCATCCGGAAATACCAGGTAATATTAGATGAATTTCCTACCAGCAGTTATTACAGCAAGTCACTTGTGCAAATGGGTTTGGTATATTATAATGAAAATCAAAACGAGGAAGCGATAAAATATTACAAAAGGGCAGTTGAAGAATTTCAGGATACACCTGAGGCAAGAAATGCCCTTACCGGGTTGAAAAATGTTTATGTTGATATGAATGATGTGGATTCTTACTTCTCCTACATAAGGAATTTGGGAGGAACTATTCATATCAGTGTATCGGAGCAGGATTCATTAACCTATATATCAGGGGAAAACCTGTATATGGCAGGCGAATGTGAAAGAGCGGTTGAAGCACTGACAACATACATCGAAAGATTCGGACAGGGAAGCTTCCTGTTAAATGCTCATTTTTATAAAGCCGAATGCGCGTTGAAACAGAATGATCTTCAGGTTGCCCTGAATTCATATAACTATGTTCTTTCCAAACCAAAAAATGCTTTTACAGAACATTCCCTGTTAGCTGCTGCCGGTATAAATTTCGAATTCCGGAATTATGCAGAGGCGTTGGAAAAATATTTCCTTCTTGAGAATGTAGCTGAAGTCAAAAATAACATCCTGATTGCCAGAGTTGGACAGATGAGGTGTTCTTTTCTGATGGAAAATTACCATAGTACCATTGAAGCTGCAAAAAAGGTGCTTGTCTCTGATAAAGTATCAGAGGAATTTGCCAGGGAAGCCTATTTTAAAATGGGAAAGTCCTGTTATGCTCAGGATGATCCTGAAAATGCAGGTGTGAATTTCCGAAAACTTTCAAAAGAAGTTAAGAGCCTTGAAGGAGCTGAAGCCAAGTACAGGGTTGCTGAAATATATTTTCGTCAGAATCAATTCGATTTGGCTGAAAAAGAAATATTTGAATTTATTGATATGAATACTCCACATCAATTTTGGATGGCAAAAATATTGATATTGCTGGCTGACGTAAATGTCAGAAAAAGCGACTTTTTCCAGGCAAAACACACCTTACAGAGCTTGATTGATTATTATAAAATTTCTGATGATGGAATAATCAGAGAAGCACAAAAGAAATTGAATGATATCCTTGAATTGGAAAATTTTGAGGAGCAATCCGGTCAGGAGCAAAAAATTCAACATTCCATGTTATATCATATAATATTGAGTCCACTCCGAAAAGTCATTTTTGACAGAATAATGGCATAATGGAATTTTGGAATGCTGGAATAATGGGTGTTTTCAATATTCCATTTTTCCAATATTCCAAAGCGATGGACTTTTTAGAGTAGGCTCAATATTTATAACTCAACCAAATGAATTTGTTTAAATTTCTTGTGGTCTTAATAGGATGTTTTTACCCATTCTTTATCCGGATGGGTTTTGCACAGGAATCGATCAGTAAAGAAGTCAGGGTGTTTAAACCCTATGAGCCTACTCTGTCTGATGCTTTTAAAGTAAATATCCTTCCTGTTATTGAAGACACGGTAGAATATTTAACCAATTTCGATTATTCAATTACCCCAAAAGCTTTTATGCCGGAATATAAAATCAGGCCCATTCGTCCGGCAAAAATAGTCGGGGAACCGCTGGGAAAATTATATAATACATTGCTTAAACTAGGCATTGGAAGTTATGTTACACCTTATGCGGAATTATCCATCAATAGCTTACGATCAAGAAAATACTCAGCAGGAATTTTTGCGAAACATATTTCTTCTCAGGGTAAGGTTAAACTGGATAACGACAAAAAAGTTTATGCCGGTTATTCCGATAACGACCTGCTGTTTTATGGGAAAAAATTTGTAAAGAATGCCATTCTTACCGGCGACATCGGATTAAAACATAATCTGGTACATTTTTATGGTTATAACCCGGCTATTATTGATACCGTATTGGATATTAAGCAAGACTTTTTGCTCCTGACCGGTCAAACGGGTTTTCAATCCACCCATAACGATTCAACGCATTTAAATTACAATGTTTTCCTGAAGTATGATTTTTTCCGGGATCATTATAAAGGAGTTGAAAACAGTATTCAATTTCAGGGTTCGTTTGCCAGGCTGTTTAATAAGCAGTTCCTGGGTACCGACATATCCCTGATGTACATCGATAAAAGCATAAATATCGATTCTACTTATAATGCTGTTGTGAATTTTTCTCCCTGGTTTAGTAAGAAGACTGCAGAATGGAGCTTAAAGGCAGGAATTGATATTGCCTTTGATATAACCGGTAATAAAACTAAACCCTGTTTTTATCCAAAAGCAAAATTGCAGTTCAATATCGTTGAAAACTACCTCAGTACCTATGTCGGTATTGATGGTCAACTGGAGGTCAATCATTACCGGAAGATTGCCGGGGAAAATCCCTTTATTACCCCCGGTTTACACGTTAAAAACAGCGACCATAAATTAATGGTTTATGGTGGTTTTCTGGGGAACATTTCCTCTTCAACCTCCTTTAAATTATCCGCTAAGTGGGAATTGGTTGATGATATGTATTTCTTCATAAATGATACGTTGTCTGTTCTGGGGAATCAATTTTACGCTGAATACGATGATGTTGAAGTGAAAAATATTTATGGAGAACTGGCTGCCAGTCCGGGTGAAAAGTTATCTTTTGTGTTGAAAGGGAATTATTATCAGTATACAATGTCAACACAGGACAGACCATGGCATAAGCCAAGCTGGGATATTATTCTGTCAGCCCGCTATAATCTGAGAAACAAAATCCTTCTGAATGCTGATGTTGTTGCCGAGAGTAAACGATATGCCAGGAATTACGGAACTCTCCTGCCAAATGAAATACAAATGGACAAGCTAATTGATCTAAGCCTTGGAATTGAATACCGATATACCAAAATCCTTTCAGCCTTTCTCAGGTTCTATAACATCACCTCGAGCCAATATGCAAAATGGAACCAGTATCCTACACAACGGTTCTTCCTGATGGCTGGATTTACCTATGCAATGTAAAACAAATTATATAGAGTCTATATACACAATTATTGAGAATCGCTTGTAACAACCTGAAAATTAATTATCAAATTTTAATTTTGTGTGGTTATTTATTAGGGTTTATATAGGATGTTGATTATTTGTTGAAAAGTAGAGCTTTTTAGGTGCTTTAATTGCCTGAAAATCATTAAAATTTAGTATTTTTGTAAGGATAAATCGGATAATTGAGTAATAAAACTATATAGCTGTTAATCAAGTAATTACATGAAGTAATTAACGATTAAATTTATGCCTTTAAATCTTCACGTTTGAGAGTTGTCAGAGAAGGGGATATCCGGGTGCATCTTCAGCCTTATAAATGTCTGTTTTATCGAAGTATAGATTCATTTTTTGTGGATCTTGTATGATTTAGTGTATATAAAAACTTTACAAAACTTGTCCGCCGACTGGCCCTGTGAAATAAAGGCAAAGCCTTTACTGCAAAGCAGTATTTCACAGGGCTGGCGGAAACAAACTTTTTCGGAGTAATAGCATGGATGAAACAAAAATCAATAATTCGAATAATGATTATTCTGCTGAAAACATTCAGGTGCTTGAAGGATTGGAAGCTGTCAGGAAACGGCCGGCTATGTTTATTGGGGATCTTAGTGTAAAAGGATTACATCATTTGGTGCATGAGGTAGTGGATAATTCAATTGATGAGGCATTGGCCGGTTATTGCAAGAACATTGAAATTATAATAAATAAAGACGGTTCAATAACGATTAAGGATGACGGACGGGGTATTCCAACCGATTATCATGACAAGGAAAAAAAATCAGCCCTGGAGGTCGTTATGACCGTATTGCATGCCGGCGGAAAATTTGATAAGGAATCGTATAAGGTTTCCGGTGGTTTACATGGTGTTGGAGTGTCCTGTGTTAATGGCCTGTCTTCCTATTTACGTGCTGAAGTGCACAGGGATGGGAAAATCCATGTTCAGGAATATCAGTACGGTAAACCAACATCAGAGGTAAAAATAACAGGGGAAACAAACCGGACAGGTACTGAAATAACCTTTGAACCTGATAATTCCATTTTTAGTACAATTGATTTTAATTACGAAATACTTGCAGCCAGGCTCAGGGAATTGGCATTCCTGAATAAAGGTATTAACCTTTCCATTATCGATGAAAGAGAAAATGCAGAAAATGGAAATGGGGAGAATGACACGAATTTCCGGAACGACCATTTCTATTCGAAGAAAGGATTAAAAGAATTTGTGGAATTTTTAGATGCTACCAGGGAAAAACTTATAGAGAATACTATATATATTGATACCATAAAGAATGAGGTTCCTGTAGAAATAGCACTACAATACAATACATCCTTTTCAGAGAATGTACATTCTTATGTCAACAATATCAATACCATTGAGGGCGGGACACATCTTGCCGGCTTCAGAAGGGGTTTGACACGAACACTGAAAAGCTATGCGGAGAAATCCGGTATGACTGCGAAATTGAAATTTGATATCAGTGGTGATGATTTCAGGGAGGGTTTAACGGCCATTATTTCAATTAAAGTCCAGGAACCACAGTTCGAGGGTCAGACAAAAACCAAGCTGGGAAATTCCGAAGTGATTGGTGCAGTCGATCAGGCAGTTAGCACGTATCTTTCCAGCTATCTTGAGGAAAATCCCAGGGATGCAAAGATTATTGTTCAGAAAGTTATTTTGGCGGCCACGGCAAGGCATGCAGCCCGGAAGGCGCGAGAGCTGGTTCAGCGGAAAACCGTCCTCTCCGGTTCCGGCTTGCCTGGTAAACTGGCTGATTGTGCCGATACTGATCCGGCCAATTGTGAAATCTATCTTGTTGAGGGCGATTCGGCAGGTGGTACAGCTAAACAGGGACGCGACAGGCAATTTCAGGCAATTCTCCCATTGAGGGGTAAGATACTGAATGTCGAGAAGGCTATGGAACATAAAATTCTTGAGAATGAAGAAATCAAGAATATGTTTATGGCTCTTGGTGTGTCAATAGGAACCGAAGAAGATAGCAAAGCCCTGAATATGGACGGTTTGCGGTACTATAAGATTATAATTATGACCGATGCCGATGTCGATGGAAGTCACATTACTACCTTAATCATGACTTTCTTTTTCCGGTACATGCAGGACCTGATCAAAAACGGGAATTTGTACATTGCCACGCCTCCTTTGTATCTTATAAAGAAAGGTAAAGCACAGCAATATTGCTGGTCGGAGGAAGAACGGGTAAAGGTTGTTAAGGAATTTGGACAAGGTAAAGAAAGCAGTGTTAATATTCAACGGTATAAAGGATTAGGGGAAATGAATGCTGAACAATTATGGGAAACCACCATGAACCCGGAAAAAAGAACATTACGCCAGGTAACCATTGAGAGCGCTGCAGAAGCCGACCGTATCTTTTCAATGCTCATGGGTGATGAAGTGCCTCCACGAAGGGAGTTCATTGAAAAACACGCCAAATATGCTAATATAGATGCATAAAAGAAAATCCCGGAGAGCCGGGATTTTCTTTTATGCCCTAATAGGGAGAATCTTTTAATTTGATAAATTGTCTGAAATGAAGAAATTTTTTTTACCCTAATTTAAAAAGGGTGGGGGCGGAGTGGATATTGGTCCTTTAAGACAGTTTGGCATACCTTTGATCAGTTACATACCCGATTCGCAAAGGTATTTCTATTATCATCATTCACCCAAAGACACCTTCGAACAAGTTAACCCCCGGGAACTTCAAATGGGAAGTGCCGCCATTGCAGTGCTGATTTACCTGATCGACAAATATGATCTTTAATCGTTAAAAAATGTAGGCAGCCTTTTGCAAGTCGTTTACCGTTGAAAATTTCTTTGGAGGATCGAGGTATCCCGCCAGGAAGTAGTAGATCTTTAACCTGATTTCTTTTGCCATTTTTGTGTCCATCCTGTCAAATGAATGTCCTCCGGGGATTTCCTTGTAGATCTCATACTCGAACTTTTTACCTTCTGCCTTCAGCGATTTTATCAGATGCTCCACTTCAAGGACATTAACATCTGCATCAATAGTATTGGTATGTATTAGCAATGGTGTTTGTAATTTATGAGCCTGCCATGCAGGAGATCTTTTCCTGTATTCATTCACATCTTCATAAGCTGTTTTTCCGATATGAAAGTCGGCAGAATATAAGTCTCTGTACCCTTGTGTCTTATATCCCATTCTCGCGATAAGATCACTGACCGGTACGCCTGCATAAGCTACCTTGTAGTGTTCCGGGTGGTCAAAAATATTATGCAGAGCGATTAATCCACCATGGCTCCAGCCAATAATTCCAACACGCTCAGGATCAACAACATTATAGTTTTCTATCATATAGGCACGACTTGCATCAACGTCTTCCACTTCAAGCCCTCCGTAATCAATTTTTCTGTAGTGCGACCTGCCATATCCTGTACTTCCCCGGTATTCGGCAGCTATAACAATGTATTGCTGAGCCATCAATTCTCTGATTATGTGAGTATAATACGTGCTGAAGTTGCTGTGTACACCCCCGTGTGGAAAAACCAGCAAGGGATATTTCTTATCCGGATCAATATCTTTTGGAATAAATACGTATGAACGGAATTTAACCGGGTTGCCTGAACCCTGAGCGGTAGGATTTTTTTCCTTCCTCAGTGGAGGACCTGTCATATATACCTTGTCGATTACAGCAACATCACCCACCTTGTTATACCAGTAAATATCATCAATGGCTTTTTCAATTTGATCAAGACGGTGACTCAGATTTTCAAAACTACTGTTGATGGATTCGAGCAGTTCCTTTATTTCACCAGGGTTTTCCTGGGCGGAAATAGATAAGCAGTTTGTAAAAGAAAGACTTACAAAAATGATTAAACATCGAATTAAATTATTCATAATATGTAATGTTAAAAGTTATATTTCGATTTTTCCTTCAAATACATGCCGGATTGGCCCTTGAAGCCAGATATTCTTAAATGAATTATTATTGATCTTATCAAGACATACTTTCAGTTTTCCTCCGCGGGTTAAAATGATTATGGAACTTTTGTCAGTTTTGGATTCAAGGGTTGCGCAAATGGCAGATGCTACCACACCCGTTCCACATGAGAGAGTTTCATTTTCCACTCCACGTTCGTAAGTCCTGACCTGGATTTTATCTTCCAGAACTTTTACAAAATTAACGTTTATTCCTTCTTTCCTAAACCGTGTATTGAACCGTATTTTTCTTCCTTCTTCGAACACATCCGTTTCTTCGAGGTTTTCACGGAAAGTTACATAATGCGGAGACCCTGTATCAAGAAAATAATAATGGTTACCCTGCTCAATTCCTGAGACATTTTGCATTTTCAGTTTAACGGCATCCCCGAGAACTATAGCCTGATGGACACCGTCAATTGCTTGAAATTCAGTCACGTCATTTATCAGACCCAATTTTTTTGCAAAATCGGCTATACACCTGCCTCCATTTCCGCACATGCTTCCTTCTTGCCCATCCGAATTAAAGTATTTCATTTCAAAATCCAGTTCAGGATGTTCCATCAAGACCATCAGACCGTCTGCCCCGATTCCGAATCGTCT
Source organism: uncultured Rikenellaceae bacterium (assembly GCA_964515985.1). Taxonomy (GTDB): domain Bacteria; phylum Bacteroidota; class Bacteroidia; order Bacteroidales; family VadinHA17; genus CAZEWS01. The sequence goes on from CAZEWS010000015.1 coordinate 12,209, forward strand.
GTTGCAAAGATGATTAATCAAACTTTTTTTGGAATAGGTAAATTTCTGATGCCGGTTATCAATAATGATAAAATCATTTCCGGTTCCATGATATTTAAAAAAATGCACAAACATGACAGGAAAAGTTAAAAAGTGTTAAATGGTATTTATGCAGCAACGTCCTGTAAATAAACGACGTTAAGTCATACGTAAAGCTGATAATTTTATAAAGTTAACAATCTTATATAATAGGCATAATTTTTGACATTAAAAAACAGAATCGTTGAATGTTATATGTTAATAACCTATAACTTATAACTTATAACCTATAATCTATAACAATTTGTTTAATTTTGTATATCTAAAAATAAAGTATTATGAACGGGAAAAAAATTTTCAACACCATTTTCACGGCTATTCTTGGCGGACTTATTGCAGTTTTTGTTTTTTCGTTGTTTATAAACGAACCTGAAGGATTAACAGCGGTTACACCGAATGATACACCCTTTGTGAAGTTCACCAATTTGCCGGCAAATTATAATGCTGACCAGTTTAATTTCACTTATGCGGCAGAAAATACAGTTCATGCAGTTGTACATGTTAAAACCTTAACTGAAAGGAGATATGTTTACAGGAACCCGCTGTATGAGTGGTTTTATGGTGAGCCGGACAGGAGAAGGGCAGAACCGCTTTTAGGCTTCGGATCGGGTGTGATTATATCCAGTGACGGTTATATTGTTACCAATCATCATGTCATAGAGGATTCCGATAAGATTGAAGTCACCTTGAACGATAAGAGAAGTTTCAAAGTAAAACTTGTAGGTTTGGATCCAAGCACGGATATCGCATTGCTTAAAGTGGATGAAAAGAATTTGCCTTATATCAGGTTTGGTAATTCTGATGAGCTTCGACTGGGTGAATGGGTTTTAGCGGTAGGAAATCCCTTTAACCTGACATCTACTGTTACAGCAGGTATTGTCAGTGCAAAGGGAAGGAATCTTGGAATTTTATCGGATCGTTACAAGGTTGAGTCATTTATACAGACAGATGCAGCTCTGAACAGGGGAAACAGTGGTGGTGCACTGGTTAACATAAAAGGAGAACTGGTTGGGATCAATTCTGCCATTATTTCACCCACAGGTGGTTATGCCGGAAATTCTTTTGCAATACCTGTAAATATTGTGAAAAAAGTTATTGATGATCTGAAGGAATTCGGTACGGTCCAAAGAGCGATCCTTGGAGTCGAAATTACGGATGTAACGGATGAATTAGCCAAGGAATTTGACCTGGATAAAATTGAAGGGGTTTACATTGCAAATGTCACTGAAGGTGGCGCTGCTGAAAACTCCGGATTGAAAACAGGCGATGTAATTCTGGCAATAAACGGGGTTAATGTGAATTCCGGATCTGAGCTTACAGAGAACCTTAGTAAATACAGACCCAATGATAAAGTAAAAATTTTAATAAAAAGAGGCGATAAAAGGAAACAATTTGAGGTTGTTTTACGTAATATGGAAGGCACCACTAATATCGTTCGCCCGGATGAACTTATTTTGGGTGGGAAATTTGTTGAACTAACGGATAAAGACAAGACCCGGTTTGGTGTTGACCATGGGGTGAAAATTACTGAACTGGGACAAGGAAAACTAAAGGATCTGGGCTTGGGACGTGGTGTTATTATTACAAGTATTAATAAAAATGAGATAAAGCGAATAGGTGATATAAGAAACAGTTTGGGTAGCGGCAAATCGTTATATTCCATTGAAGGAGTTCAGCCAAATGGTACCTTTTTTAGTTATGAGTTTAAACGCTGATGTGGTTGCATAACAAAGTTAATTTCTTTAGAAGACTTGCAACGCAAGTCTTTTTTTTTACCACAGACTGGAAATAAAACATGTAAAACTTGACTTTTGTTTTAAAATGGCATAAATTCGCACAAAATTTTTAAGGAGACAAGATGAGACAATTAAAGATCACAAAATCAATCACTAACAGAGAGAGCGCTTCTCTTGATAAGTATTTGCAGGAAATAGGAAAAGAGGAGTTGATTTCGGTGGAAGAGGAAGTTGAATTAGCACAGAGGATCAAAAAAGGTGACAAGGATGCCCTTGAAAAATTAACCAGGGCCAATTTGAGATTTGTTGTTTCTGTGGCAAAACAATATCAAAATCAGGGTTTAAGTTTACCCGATCTGATTAATGAAGGTAATCTTGGGTTGATAAAAGCTGCCGAAAAATTTGATGAAACAAGAGGATTTAAATTTATTTCCTATGCTGTTTGGTGGATCAGGCAGTCCATTTTGCAGGCATTAGCTGAACAATCAAGAATTGTCAGATTGCCGCTTAACCAGGTAGGATCATTAAATAAAATAAACAAAGCATTTTCAAAATTCGAACAGATATTTGAAAGAACTCCCTCTCCTGAAGAATTGGCTGAAGCACTCGAATTACCAAGAGAAAAAGTAACGGATACGCTGAAAGTTTCAGGACGGCATGTATCTGTGGATGCCCCTTTTGTTAATGGCGAGGATAATAGTTTGCTGGATGTTTTGCCTAACAATGATTCTCCTGTTGCAGACAAAACATTAATAAATGAATCGCTTACCAGGGAAATTGAACGCGCCCTGGCTACCTTAACGGAAAGGGAAAGAGATATTATCAAATTATTTTTTGGTATTGGCATTCAGGATATGACACTGGAAGAAATTGGTGAGAAGTTTGGTTTAACCAGGGAACGGGTCAGACAGATTAAGGAAAAAGCCATTCGCAGATTAAGACACACTTCCAGAAGTAAATTGCTGAAATCTTATCTTGGATAAGGGAAATTGTAAAAAATCATAAAAATCCCGGATGGAAACGTACGGGATTTTTCTAATTTGCTGATATTTACTTTTTTGATTTTAATAGTTTTTCCAGTTCATACATCTCATCCCTGTACCGGGCTGCTTCGATAAAATCCAGTTCCCTTGCTGCTTTTTCCATTGATTTTTTTATCTTCTCAATGGCTTTTTCCAGGGCCACCCTGCTCATATACCGGACAACCGGATCAGCTGCAACGTCGATTTTATCAGGTTCCACATAGGCTTTTTTCACCGCAGCCTTACCCCTGATTTCATCCAAAATCGATTTATACGCTTTTATGATCTGTTTAGGTGTAATATCCATTTCTTCATTGTATTTCAATTGCTTTTCCCTTCGTCTGTTGGTTTCCTTTATGGTTTCTTCCATTGAACCGGTAACTGTATCCGCATACATGATTACTTTACCGTTTATATTCCTGGCAGCCCTTCCGGCTGTTTGTGTCAGGGAACGGCTGGATCTCAGGAATCCTTCCTTATCGGCGTCCAGTATAGCTACAAGTGAAACTTCAGGCAGATCAAGACCTTCCCGTAAAAGATTTACTCCTATCAAAACATCAAAATTGCCTTTTCTCAGGGCTTCCATAATTTCAACTCTGTCAAGGGTGTTAATTTCCGAATGAATGTAACGGCACCGGATGGACAATTTTGCCAGGTAGGCCGTTAACTCTTCAGCCAATCTCTTCGTAAGCGTGGTGACTAAAATCCGCTCCCCTATTTCGGCACGGCTATTGATCTCACCAATCAGGTCGTCGATTTGGTTTAGGCTTGGTTTGACTTCAATTACAGGGTCCAGCAGCCCTGTCGGACGGATCACCTGGTCAACAATAATTCCTTCACTTTTGGCCAACTCATAGTCCGCCGGAGTGGCGCTGACGAATATGGTCTGCCCGGTTATCTGTTCAAATTCTTCAAGTTTTAACGGACGGTTATCCAGTGCAGCAGGAAGCCTGAATCCGTATTCAACCAGGACTTGCTTCCTGGAATGATCACCGCCATACATTGCCCTGACTTGTGGAAGCGTGACATGACTTTCATCTATTACCGTGATAAAATCTTCAGGGAAGTAATCCAGGAGGCAAAAGGGCCGTGTCCCCGGTTTTCTTCCGTCGAAATAACGGGAATAGTTCTCAATTCCGCTGCAGTATCCCAACTCCTTAATCATCTCAAGATCGTAGTTCACTCGTTGTTCCAGCCTTTTGGCTTCAAATTCTTTACTGATATCATTAAAGTATAACACCTGTTTTATTTTATCCTGCTGGATCTCGTACAGGGCATTTTTCATCCGGTTACGGGTGGTTACAAAAATATTAGCGGGATAAATAAATATTTGATCGTGATGTTCTATGGTTTTGCCGTTAACCGGGTCAAATGATTCAATTTCCTCAATGTCGTCTCCCCAGAATGAAACTCGGTAGGCATAATCGCCATAAGCTACAAAAATATCCACGGTGTCACCCTTTACCCGGAACGTTCCGCGTTGAAAATCGAATTCATTTCTGGAGTAAAGACTGTCCACTAATTTTCTCAGGAAAACGTTCCTGCTGATAATATCTCCTTTCTTAGTAATAATGGTATTACTATGAAAATCTTCCGGGTTACCGATACCATACAAACACGAAACAGAAGAAACTACGATAATATCTCTTCTGCCTGACAACAGGGCAGAGGTTGTGCTTAAGCGGAGTTTTTCAATTTCATCGTTAATGGAGAGATCTTTTTCAATATACGTGTTCGTAACTGGCATATAGGCTTCCGGCTGGTAATAATCATAATAGGAAACAAAGTATTCTACTGCATTGTCGGGGAAAAATTGCCTGAACTCGCCGTAGAGCTGAGCTGCAAGGGTCTTATTATGACTCAGTACGAGAACAGGTCGCTGTACCTTTTCAATGACATTGGCGATGGTAAAGGTTTTCCCTGAACCTGTCACTCCCAGTAAGGTTTGAAATTGTGTTCCATCCCGCAACTCTTCCACCAGTTGTTTAATGGCTCCCGGCTGGTCGCCGGTAGGCTCATAGTCGGAAATTAATTGAAATTTCATTTTGGATAGTTCTAAGTTTTCTCCCATAATAATTACCAATCCCTAAATTCTCCTCATTAGAAAGCTCCAAAGGAGTCCCTTTGGGAGAGCCTGGCCTGCCCCGTTGATTATTGCCTGGTAAACCAACCAACCCATCCACCACCAAACACTGCACAGGTCAGGAAGACGCTGGCAGGTTATTCCCATCTCAAACGATGCCAGGTCCATTTCCAGCCGAATACAATTCGGCTCTACATTCAGTTCCCTGCTTTCTCTGGCGACTGAGGACTGGCGACTTAATGACTCCGTGAAATAATTTTGCAAGCAAAATTACTTCATATTTCATAGGGTAAAAAGTAAAAAGTAAAACAGCCAGATTACTACTGTATGACCATCGTATGACTATCGAATGACGCGAGCGCCAGCGAGCAAATGACCATCGTATGACCATCGTATGACTATCGTATGACTATCGTATGACCATTGTATGACTATCGTGTGACTATCGTATGACCATTGTATGACTATCGTATGACCATCGTATGAACCATTGTATGACCATTGTATGACTATCGTATGACTATCGTATGACCATTGTATGACTATCGTATGACGCGAGCGAAAGCGAGCTAATAAATAACTGCTAATTATAACCTACAAGCCTCAATTTTCTTGCTACCGCTGCAAGTACCTACTTCCTCTGCAACACCATAAAAACCGGCAGGTGATCACTAACTCCACCAAAATACATATTCCCTCCATATGTCTTATTCGGGGTTAGCTCTCCTATTTTAGGATTATCATACATCATCCAGTCATCCCGGTAAATTTTACCGCCGGTATAATCGACACGATAGTTTTTCTTATCCGTTATCACGGACTGGGATACGATGAGGTTATCCAGCATATTCCAGTTCCCTTTATAGCTATAGGTTCCTGCGTTTTCAAAATTGTGTTTATCGTACATCAGGTTGTACAGATCACGCGGACCGGCATTTTTACGCTTATTTGTGGCATTTAGCACGGAATGCAGGCTCATATTGGTGGGTTCATCGTTGAAGTCGCCCATGATAATGATTTTAGCTTCCGGTTCGAAGTTAAAAATGGAATCCACGGACTTTCTAAGGGTCACTGCGGAGAAAATGCGTTTTTGTTCGGTTTGTTGCTGACCTTCTCTTCTAGAGCTCCAGTGATTAACAAAAATATGCAGAATACCGGAACCCGAGGCCTTGCCTTTAACATACAGAATATCCCTGGTTTTGAGCGATGAATCAAAACGAAATACAACAGGAATCCGCTTATGGGATATGGATTTAAATTCATCCATCCGGTAAAGCAAAGCTACATCTATACCCCTAACATCGGGACTTTCTTCATGTATAATCCCGTATTCTTTCTTTTTCAGTTTGCCTGTTTTAACAAGATCCTCCAGAACCTTCCTGTTTTCAACCTCGCATAGACCGATGATTTCCGGAAGCTCTTTTTTATTGATTGATGACAGTACCTTTGAAATATCTTCCAGCTTTTTCTGATACCGTTCCGGAGTCCAGTTTTTCTCACTTCCGGGAGTGAATTCATCATCTTCCGTTAAAGGATCATCCAGTGTATCAAAAAGATTTTCAACATTGTAGAAGACAACGGTGAAGCTCTTTTTGGGTTTCACCTTTTCATTTTGTCCAAAAACTATTCCGGAAAATAGAAACAATATGATTAGTGCATGTAATCTCATAATATTATTTTTACCAGTAGATAAGCAAAGTTAAACATTTGATCCGGTTGATAATGATTTCATAAGAAAATTAAAGTTCAAACCCTAAGGGTTTTGGAAACCCTTAGGGTTTTTAATTTCAGGGCTTGCCTTGGAATTATTCAATGACTATTTTCTTTACAGCTACAGTATCTTCGTGTGTCATTTTCAGATAATAAATACCGGCTGGCAGATACGATACATCAAGCTCTTTACGGAATTGTTTGCTTAGCTGGATTTCTTCATTAAATACAACCTGTCCCTGGAGATTGATGAGTTCAAGTTTTAGTTTAATATCGTTTTCTCCGTTGAAGTCAAGATAGAAAAATCCTTTATTAGGATTGGGATAAATTTCTAAACTTGATAATAACCCTGCGCCGGAATCGATGCCAGTAGGTGATTGGAATATACTTACATCATCGAAGGCAAAGCCATCGTTCTGGTATTCTGCATTAGACGCAAACGCTATCCTGAGTTTTACATCAGACTGGTTACCGAGGTTAAAAAGACCATACCGGGCAGTTACCCAGTCTTTACTTCCATATCCCCATTCACCGTCACCCGACCAGCCAATAGCATTTTCTGTTTGCAACCCAAATCCTGTTTCGAGGGAATACAAATAGGGGCTGTTATACCAGTTTTGACCGCCAAAAAGAGCTCCGGCAGTTTCCCAGGATCCGGTGCCGATTTTGTACTGGAGGTTTGCACCGTCATAAAATCCTTCGGCATCCCACCAGATTTTAAACTCGAAAACCGGATAGTTGAGTGAAGAAAAGTCGAATGGCGGACCAATAACCCAGGACTTCTCGTCAGCATTATAATCGCCAGACAGATTTGTAACCCAGGCATTATTTTCCGAATATGCATAATTAATGGTTGGTCCTGCCGGTGTCCCATACTCCCAGGAATTGTTTATTCCGTGGGCCGTCCAGTAGCCTCTTCCAGATTCAAAATCTTCATTGTAGGGAAAGCTGTTGACCACTTCCTTAACATCAACTTCTTTAGTTACTGAAGCCGAACAATTATCATTAAAAGCAGTTAATTCAACTATATAAGTTCCAGGGTTGTCAAATTTCCATTTAAAATGGTTATCAGTACTTTCAACGCTCCCATCAGACCCAATATCCCATTCATACCGGGTAAGTGCATCAACACGGGATGAAAAATTGATCAGGAAGGTTGTATCACCAATAGTAGTATTTGAAAAATTAAAATCAGTGATTGGATCCTCACATGTTGCAACCGAAAGGCCATAGTAGGTACCTATCCAAACATTTCCATTGTCATCGAATTCAATTACTCTTAAATTATTATCGAGCAGGCCATTACTTTCCATAGTATAATGTACCCAATTAGTACCATCAAACTTAACTAATCCATAACCTGTTGCAAACCATAAGATACCAAACATATCTTCTTTTATGTCATAAACATATCCACCAGGGAAGCCTTCTGAGTAACTGAAATAAGTCCAATTATTACCATCGAATTTGCTGACTGCATAATTTTGCCCTAACCAGATATTACCCTGACTATCCTCAAAAATAGAATACACTCTATTTGAATAAATACCATCGGCAGGTGTTATCACAGAAAAAGTTGAACCATCATATTTGGATACACCAGTACCATAACGATTATGTGTAAACCATATATTGCCCTTGCTATCACATAAAATATCCTCTACATAAGTCGTATCAAGGCCGTCAGCTTTTGTGTAGGTGTGCCAGGTAATCCCATCGAATTTGTTTACTCCATCGGCATTGTAATTATATGTTCCACCGAACCATAGGTTACCTGAAAGGTCCTGTGCAATGGCCTGGATTGCCTGTGAGCCTGACCTGGTTGTGTAGTCATAATAGGTCCAATTATTGCCATCCCATTTACCTAACTCCCAATAACCAAACCATAAATTATTATCCTTATCTTCAAAAATTTTATATGCATAACTGGTACTTATTCCCATATGGTAGCCGGGATAGGACCAGTTTGTACCATCAAATTTCAACAGGGAATCAGCACCACTAACAGCAAACCAGAGATTACCGTTATGGTCTTTTAAAATGTCATAAAAGCTATTTGAATTAATCTCAAAATCAACAATATAATTTGTGAAAGTTGAACCGTCAAATTTGTCTAATCCTTTGTAATTATAACCATGACCTATCCATAAATTGCCCGTCTGGTCTTCTGCTAACATGTTTTCATATATCCCATAACCTGATAAACCATTTGAAGTTGTATAATTAGTAAATTGTGTCCCATCAAATTTGTCAAGGTAATCACCGTGGAACCAGAGATTCCCCTGGGAATCTTCAAAGATGTAGTAATTGTAATTACTGCTTAAACTGTCGCTTTGAGTAAAAGCCGACCAGGTTGTTCCATCATATTTGTTTATACCGGCATCATATATTCCGAACCAGAGATTTCCGCCGCTATCTTTATGGATATCATAAATATAATCTCCCAATAAGAAATCACTGCTTGTATAATTTACCCAGTTTGTCCCGTCAAACTTACTAACACCGGAACCGTAACCCTTAAAACCAAACCACATATTTCCTGAGTTATCTTCTTCAATCGTATAAACTTTATTATTCGCCAAACCATCAATATCAGTATAAGTAATCCAGTTTATACCATCGAATTTTGTGATGCCATAGCTGTTATAACCATATCCAAACCAAAAATTCCCCTGGCTGTCTTCAAAAATGGTATAAACATAATTATAAGCTAAACCATCGCTTGTTGTATAAGTGGTCCAGGTAGTCCCATCGTATTTTATTAAGCCACCCCAGTATCTGGCAAACCATATATTTCCCTGGCTGTCTTCATAAATTAATTCTGCACTTGATACCTCATTATGAATGGTCATGCCGGAACCATCGAATTTAACTACCCCATTCCAGCTTCCACACCAGATGTTTCCCTGCGAATCGGTAAAAATAGTTACAAAATAATTATTCGGTAGACCTTCATCAACCGTGTAGGTAGCCACCAGTGTACCATCAGTTTTGCGGTGGACAATACCACCACTGGTTGCCAGCCAGACATTATCGCCACTGACGGCAACGGCATTAATGTTATTTTTATTTGTGTAATTTGTTATCTGAATCTGGGAAAAAATATTTCCCGGATGGATAAACAAAAAAGTAACAAGAAAAAATAGGATTTTACTTTTCATGGGAATATGGTATTTGATGATTTAAATTGTTTTTTCACTATCACATTGGTTGTATTGGCTTGAATTTTTTGTGAATCATGCAGTGGTAATAAGTAAATTGTTAATTATTAATGGTTTAGAAAAATACTTATTTTCAATTTTAAGGAATTATTATTTTTCTTTTTTTCCAAATAACTATTAACTAATAACTTAATAACTACCTGAAAAATTTATCTGAACTAAGCTTGCCCTGTGAAATGCTGCTTCGCAGCAATGGCTCCGCCACTATTTCACGGGGCTCTTGCCCTGTGAAATTCTGAAAGAACATTCAACAGGGCGGTCGATTTCACCGAAAGTAATTTTTCAGGTTCGATGTACAATTTATGGAAAAAATTGAAAAATCAAAAAAAAAGGTGAAAATGAATTGGTTTTTTGTAAATCTGATTTATTTTTTTTTGATATTTTTGGGTTATTTATATAGTGTCCTTATCTTTATAAATCAGAATCTTTAAACTAACTGCGATACAATGCTATGATGAACAGAAAAATATTGTTGAGGGTTTTTCTTTTTTCCGTGATCCTGATAGTCTTTGCTGTCACTTGTAAAAAAATAGATCTTACCAGGGAAGCTCTTGTTCAAACAAATTCATTTAGTATAGGAAACGGTACAATTACCCTGACAGGCACTATTATTGATTTAGGTGAGGGAATTTCCAATCATGGTTTTGTAATGTCAATTACTCCTGGTCCCTCAATCAGTAATGGAGTAGTATTAAGTTTGGGTTCTGCTTCGAAAACCGGGCAGTTTACATACAATTTATCAGAAGCAGGTGGCGGGATTAATTTTTATTTCAGGGCTTTTGCCATAACCGGGGGAGAGCCAATATATGGTGAAAGCAGTAATTTTTCAACACCCGACCTGGTTGTTACAACACAAACTGCTACAATTCAGAGTAAATCCTCGGCAATATTGAATGGTGTAATTAATGACCTGGGATTTGAATCTGTTACTGACCATGGATTTTATTGGGCTGAAGATCCTACTCCCCAGAATTTCAGCCAAAACAAAATATCATTAGGAGCTACTACAGATGCAACCACATTCAATTATACATTAACTGAACTTACACCTTATACCGATTATTACTATGTTGCTTATGCTACAAATAACACCGGGACAAAATATGGCAATCCCCAGCATTTCAAAATGGATAATTTTTGGGTCCAACTGGGTGATTTTTCAGGAAGAGTATTTGCTTTTGCATTTTCTTTAGGTGATTACGGATATATAGGTGGTGGAACCGATGGCAATGAATGGTTTGGCGATCTTTATCAGTATAATGCTTCTGACGACAGTTGGATAAACGAAACAGGATCACCTACAAGCGGCACAGCCTTTACAATAGGGAACATGGCATATGTTTATAATAATGGACATCTCTATCAATTCGACCCTGTTCAGAGTAGCTGGACGGAAAAAACTCTTTTTCCGGGAATTCCCAGGGATGGTGTATTCGCGTTTGGAATAGGTGACAGGGGGTTTATTGGCAGCGGCAGCTACTGGAACATTGACCATACTGAATATTTAACCGATGTATGGGAGTTTAATCCGAAGGATCTTACCAACGGAACAGACATTATAGGAAACGCCATGGGAAGATGGATCCGTAAAACCGACTTTCCCGGCACAGGAAGATGGAACGCGGAAGGCTTTTCTATTACCACATACGGATACGTATGCAGCGGATACAATGAAACCAGTGGAAATTTAAGTGATTTCTGGGAATTTGATCCCTTTTCAACCTACATGGGAGAATGGACACAGAAAACAGATTATCCGGGTATAGCGGATTCCGACCTGATAAGTTTCATCATCCTTAACCGGGCTTACGTGTTTAATGATGAACTATGGCAATACAATCCTGCATCCGATTATTGGACCATAAAAGCTGATTTTCCCGGTCAGACCCGTTATGCTCCTGTCGGATTTGCCATTGGTAACCATGGTTACATGGGAACGGGTGAAAGCAGCGGTAGTTACCTGAACGATTTCTGGGAATATATACCGGAATTATACTAGTAGAGCGTTTCTTAATTAATATGGAAATAAATAAAGAAATTTAATTGACCTAATTGATCTAATTGACCTAATTTCTAAATGCCTATTATGATACTCGTCAGACCACTACTGCTGCCAGGCGTTATTTACTCGTCAGACCACTACTACTGTTTAACTTTATGATTAGATTTAA
>CAZEWS010000016.1:0-2277 GCA_964515985.1 uncultured Rikenellaceae bacterium
GCTTTCATAGAAAAATAATTAAGAATGAAAACCCTAAATTCCGAAGCGACTTGCGCTATAATATTAGGCATGCACCGAAGTGGAACTAGTTGTTTGGCTGGAAATTTACAATACTGTGGTTTGTTTTTAGGGGAGGTATTTGAGAAAAATAAATATAACTTAAAAGGCAACCGAGAGAACAAGAAAATAATGTATCTAAACGAAGATATTTTAAAAGCAAGTGGGGGCAGTTGGGATAATCCTCCCTCGAAAATCTACTGGGAAAAGAAACAGATAAAGGAACGGGATAAAATAATTAAAAAGTTTTCTTTAAGGTCAAAGCTAATGATATGGGGCTTTAAAGATCCTCGCTCTTTATTTACATTGCCATTTTGGAAAGATGGATTGATAAACATAAAACTTGTTGGGACTTTTCGACATCCAATACTAGTAGCGAAGTCTTTAAATGCTCGTAATAATCAAAATAAAATACCATTTATGGATGGACTTGAATTATGGAAAAAATATAACATGAAATTACTTTCCTATTTAAATGAATATAATTTTCCTCTTATATCTTTTGATGTTTCTAAAAGAGAATATTTATCATCTATCCGGCGTATTGTTGAGTATATAGGTATAAAAAATAAAAATGATATTGATGATATTCCTTTTTTTGATGAGTTATTAAAACATCAAGTTTTGATGGAAAATGAAAATATATTACCAGACGAGATAAAACAATTATATGAAATTCTTAATCAGATTTACCACAGGCAATTTATTTCATAAATAGATTAATATATCATCTTTATGAGGCTTATAATAATTTGGAAATTTTGTTTGACAAATACGACAACCACTTATTAATTTGGATGTGAATCCGAGTTTTAATAAATTTTAACCCATTAATCTTTTCATTAATATATTAGGATAATAAACATCCATCAAAGCGATTTATCAATTTTTAATTGAGTTTATTGAAAAATTGTATATTACGCTTTGATAGAGCGAGTTAATTATAAATTGAATCCCAGATTTTCAATTTCTTTCAATTGGGCTTTATTGAAAATTGATAGATCCTTTTTTTTATATCTGCCTATAGATTTTGGAATAATTATTAGGTCCTTTAATTTTTTCTCATTTGATCTGATATCCAGAAAATCAAACAATTTTTGTATCTCAATTTCTGGATTTAAACAGAATTCATCAAAATTTAAGAGGTAAAATCTTTTACCTAAAAATTTATTAGCGATTTCTATAATTCTTTTAGTTGACTTTATCCAATATTCCAATTGATAATATGGTAGTAATTTTTCATCTTTTGAAGTGACAACGCCAAATTTCTCACCCCAATTAAATAATTGTTGTTTATTATCTGAAAAAGCCATATCTAAACCATGTCTGACAACATGTATATATTTTAAGTTTTTAAAAAATTTTGATAAATATTCGATATATATATGAGAATTAGGCTCCTTCCAACCCCAAATCTTATGGGGATTTTTGTTAATTACACTTTTTAATAAAAACTTGAGGAAGTAAATATTTTGTGTTTTAAATGTTTCGTTTTTTTTTGATGCAATATAGAATTCTTTTAAATCATTAATATTTAGCTTTTTCCTTGTCATATATTTTTCGAAAATTCTTAATCTTCTAAACACTTGGTCAATGCTAGCATGTTTTAGCCAATAAGGACTTTTAAACAATCTAGTGAATACCAAATTATCATTAGATTTATTTAGGTCGTTTCCAAAAAATATACCTGATTCAATTAATATTTGAGCTATTACTCTGGTTCCACTCCCACCTAAAGCTCCAATTGCTATAGGCTGATTTATTGATATTCCCATTATATTTTTTTACTTCTTCTTAATTGTAGGCTGGTTGTATTTGTATCGAATAAATTTAATTTCATAATTCAGACTTCGTTAGTTTGGTGATAAAAAATTTTACACTGCAATTACACATAAGTATATGAATATCAAGTACAACACGTTTTAAGACTGCTTTTGTGCCATTTCTAAGTATCTCTATTTCAATAGTATATGTTTTTAAAATGTTTCGAATGTCCAATTATATCTCAAAATCTTGCAACTTTCACGGTATCAAGATAATACCGTTGTTGTGTTTTTTTAACTAACGAAGTCTGTAATTTGGGGATATTTATTTATTATTCGGGTGTAATTCCATTCCTTGTAATGGTAACTTTTTGTATAGGTGTAGTAAATTTCCTTATATGAAATGACTTAAGCATTTTTGATATCATAAAGTGAAAATAAACAACTTCTTTATTAT
>CAZEWS010000016.1:2287-9081 GCA_964515985.1 uncultured Rikenellaceae bacterium
TATGTGTAATTGCAGCTATTAAATTACCTTTCTCCCAAACAATTTTCCAATTTTTTCGTCCAACTTTTTTAAGCATCAAATCATCCAAGAAAATGGTTTGGAAATAAACCTTAATTCTATTGTCTAATTCATTCGATTTTACAATTGATGTAAAATCTTTTAATTTCTTCTTTGTTTTTGCATTAGTGTTGTTAGATGTTTTGTGAGATGTTAGTATATTTCTTGCTATAAATTTATAAGTTTTATAAATCCTTTCAATCAGCATATGGCAAAAAATATTTAGCTTTTTTGAAAGGTAGATCATTCTTGGGTTAGTTTGGGTTTTTATCAAGGCAAGCTTCTCATCGAAACCCTGGTAGTTTTGTTTTATAAAAATGTTTTTAATGTTAGTCCCATTTAAATAAAGGTTTATAATTATAGGAGAATTTCTTAACAAACAAAAATGGCCAGGAACAAAATTTGAATGACTAGAAATGATGTCAAATTTTGATAAAATATCATTATTTATAAACTTTCGTATATTTCCGTAGACCAAATCCAAATCACCGTATCCCCAAAAATCGTATTTTTTTAAATAGTCTTCAAAAATTTTACCATATGCTGGTTTAAAATCACAAAGCTTATAAGGATGTTTAATATTAATGTTCATATTAAGTTTATGACTCGCCAATTGATTGAAGTCCTGCAAGGATATTTTTCTAAAGATCAAGTTATTAGCCTGAATAACAGGAGGTTTACAGTAGGTAAAGAATAACCAGTCAATGGTAGCATTATACTTACAACTCAACAGAAAATAATTTATCCAGTCCGGCCATTTGCCAAAGTAAGGAATTATAATACAGATTTTCTTCAGACTACTCATTCCTTATGCCCATTTTGTTTATTATTATTTTATTTATTTGTTTTTCAGTATTATATACTTCGAATGATTCTTCATTCTTTAATTTCCTGAAATGGAATGCAATAATTTCCTTTCCTTTCTTATGATCTTTCAATACACCTTGTTCCCATTTGATTTCCCAGTTTATTTTGTTCGTTCTTTCAAAAAGAACATCGGATATCAGTAACTTGTTGAAATACGGCCTGATTTCCTTGTTTCTGGTAGCAAAGTTGACCATATCGGTCATATCGGAAATGTTATCTTCCCTGATTTTTTTCTTTTTCAGATACCACTGGAATTGATACCTTATTTCTTTAAGGCTTAAAGTTTCTATATTTAGATCTATTAATGAAAGAAATATAAATTTCAGAAAATGTAAAGTTCGGATCACTAAATCCTCTTTTCTTGGCTCTTTAACAAGATTCTCATCGAACGACAAACAACTAGGATTTTTTAAAATAGGTATATAATCTGGTATCCTTTGGTAAAGGAGGTTAATTTTATCGATGTTTCTGTACAAACATAACGGGCCAGATAAAAAACGATGATAAAAACTTATGATATCGAATTTTTCAAGGAATTCATTATCAATAAAATGATTGATTTTACCAAATATCAAATCAATATCACAATATCCCCAGAAATTGTGGTCGCTTAAATAATCCTCAAATATTTTCCCATATGCCGGTTTGAAATCGCAAACTTTATATGGATTTTTTATTTCGACTTTAAAACCTAATTTATTGGTAGTCAACGAATTAAATTCTTCCCGGGTAAGAGGAATAAAACGGATGTTGTTTACTTTTTGAGGCTTTGTTGTATTATCAGAGAAAAAGAACCAGTCAATATTTGAGTTGTTTTTACAACTTTCGATAAAAAAATTAAACCATTCAGGCCATTTCCCCCAATAGCAGTTTATTATGCAAATTTTTTTATTCAAGCTTTAGGTTCTGTGTGAAAAAATTTTTATTTCTAAATATTTTTGTAAATTTGGTTAATAATCAATGAAATAACCAAATCAAGAATTAATATTGATAACTATCGGGTTTGCATTTTAAAAAAAATCTCTTTTTTATAGATATCAAAATTACTTATTAGTTTATAATAGTTAATGAAAAAATTTAGAATTATGAGGTATTTATTTATTGCCTTTGGTTTATTGTTCTTTCAGTTTTCAATAATAAAAAGCCAAAATTGGCAATGGGCTAAACATTTTTCTGGTCCGGGTGATATAAAACCTGTTGATGTAGTAACTGATAATTCGAATAATATTTATATTGTTGGAACTTACAGTGATGGCACAGTTGATATTGGGTTTGATCAATTGGCTTCTTATGGCAAGAAGGATATTTTTATTTGCAGTTTTAATGCTTTAGGTAATTATCGCTGGGCCGTCAGAATTGGCGGATCAGAAAATGATGTAATCGGATCAATTGTAGTTGATAAAGATAATAATATTTATGTTGTAGGAGAATATAAAAGTAATCCTGTGAATTTTAACACCACTCAATTAACAAATGATGAAACAAAGTTTAATGCTTTTTTGGCCAAATACGACACCGATGGTAATCTAATCTATGCAAAAAAAATTTTTTGGGGGACCGATAATGAAATTCTTAATGATATTTCTCTGGATGAATCTAATTCTGAATTAATAATAGTAGGTACAATTAAGAAACAAATTATTTATTTCAACGGAACACAAAATGATACTGTTAATGTAGTAGATAATACTGTTAAAGAGAATTTTATATCGGTTTTTGATCTTTCAGGGAATTACAAGAATTTTAAGCATTTTGTGGGCTCAATGGGTAGAACAGAATTTAAGAATGTAGACATTACAGGTGTTGGAGGATATTTCATTACTGGAGATTTACAGGACTCCTTATACTTAAGTGGAACTGACACTATCGCAGGAGATGACACCAATACAGATATTTTAGTAATGCGTGTTGATAATAATCTGGATTATATTTGGGCGAGGAAAGGAGGAGGTACAGGTTATGATCACATCAATTCATCTGCTTCAGATAATTATGGGAACATCTATTTTACAGGGAAAGTGGAAGGAACTATTACTTTTGATAGTACAGCAACTCTGCAATCTAATTCAATAGATGGTTTTGGTGCGCAGGATATGTATATTGGTAAATATAACAGGGACGGAAATCTGCAGTGGGTAACGAGGAATGGTTCTATAGGGGATGACGATGGGTATGGTCTCGCCGTAAGCGATGATTGGGTACAATTTGCAGGTAACTATTCTGACACCGTAGTATTTAATAACGATACACTGGCGAGCAGTTCCGTTTATGATGTGAATACCGGATTTGCGATATATGATCATAATGGTGTTGCAATTGGAGCACAGGAACTAACAGGTGATGGAGAAGAAGAAGACCGGGGAAAAGGAGTAGTCTTTGACCTGACCGGAAATACATACGTAATTGGATTCTTCACTTCCTCAACCTTTACGGCAGGAACGTTTAATCTGAATAATTCAAGTGGAACAAGCGATGGATTTTTAGTTAAATATGCTTATCCGTTTTCAATTGCTGAAACAAAACATCAGAATGTTTCATGTAACGGTGGAAGTGACGGTGAAATCATTGTAACACCCCATTTTGGAACACCTCCTTTTACTTATGACTGGACTCCTTCCGTGTCGACCGATTCAACTGCTTCTAATCTTTCTGTGGGAACTTATAAAGTTGTCGTAACCGATGGATTTTCCAGTAAAGATTCCCTGACTATTGATATTACCGAACCAACTGAAATTTCTATTTCAGAAGTCATTACTGATGTCCAGTGCCATCCTGATAATGGAAGTGGTAATGACGGAGCCATAGATATTACTGTTTCAGGAGGAACTCCTGCATATGCTTTTAACTGGACTACTGATGGTGGATCGGGTGTTTCAGCAACTGCTGAAGATCAAACAGGCCTTACTGCAGGGACATATTACGTTACTGTTACCGATGATAACAGTTGTGAGGCAAAGGATACATTTATTGTTGCCCAACCTGATTCAATAAGCTTTTCCGGTACAGTGGTAACAGAGATAAAAAGACCTTTACCTCCTGATGTTGGCAATTATGGGGATGTAGATCTGACAGTTAATGGAGGGACTATACCTTACCAATCCTATGCATGGGCAGGCCCTGGTAGTTATACTTCAACCGATGAGGATATTGACAGTTTGACTCTAGGAGGAACTTATTCGGTAGTAGTTACAGATGACAATGGGTGCACCGAGGATACGAGTTTATTTGTAAACGACAGTACACTTTTTTTGGTTTTCTTTAAACCCGAAGATATCGTTAATGTCGATTGTCGGGGAAACAGCACCGGTTCAGCAACCGTCTCTCATTCAGGAGGTACAGGCCCTTATACTTATGAGTGGACAGATGCTTTGGCACAGCCAGTTGGAGGTGACAATCCTACACTTTCCAACGTACCTGCCGGAACTTATTATTGTAAAGTAACCGATAATTTTGATATGGATGATCAGGCCGTGGTGACTATATCAGAGCCGTCAGAGGATCTTACAGCTATACTTTTAGATAAAGTAGAACCTGATTGTAACGGTGATGATGACGGATCGATTGATATTGGTATAAGCGGGGGAACCCTTCCATATTCTTATGCCTGGCTACCCAATGGTGAAACAAGTGAGGACATAAGCAACCTTGGACCAGGCACTTATTCGGTTACAGTGACGGATGACCATGGTTGTACAGCTCAAGTATCCAATATTGAAATAACCGAACCTTCTACAATTGTGCCCGATCCTCAAATTCTGGATGAAATCCTTTGTAATGGCGATAACACCGGAAGAATTGATGGTAATGCAAAAGGAGGAACTGGCGTATTAAGTTACCTGTGGAATGACCCTGCTGCACAATCAAAT
This sequence comes from uncultured Rikenellaceae bacterium, assembly GCA_964515985.1. Classification (GTDB taxonomy): domain Bacteria; phylum Bacteroidota; class Bacteroidia; order Bacteroidales; family VadinHA17; genus CAZEWS01. The sequence goes on from CAZEWS010000016.1 coordinate 7,078, forward strand.
AAAATCGCAACGAATTTATTTGCCGGGAATTATCAGGTTACCGTTACAGACGAAAATGGATGTCAAAAAACTTCATCCCAGGTTTCCCTATCCGAACCTTCTGAAATTCAAATATCCGAAATTCACAAGGACCTTACTTGTTATGGAGATAATGATGGTTTTATTATCCTGACGGTAACAGGAGGTACTGTACCGTATACTTATCTCTGGGAACCAATTCTTGCTATTACCAAAGATATCACTGATCTTGATGCAGGCGAATATATAGTAACTGTTACCGATGCCAACAATTGTACAAAAAAAGATACCACAATTATTTCCGAACCGGCTGCTATCTCAATAGATTCAGTGAAAGTGACTAACCTGGCATGCTATGGAGACACTGATGGATCAATTGATATTACTGTATCCGGAGGAACAGGTCCGTATACATATTCCTGGGATCACGGACCAACAACCGAGGATGTATCCGGCTTATCAGCAGGGGACTATACCATTACTGTTCAGGACGTCAACAGTTGTACCCAGGATAGTACAATAACCATTACAGAACCGGCCGGAATGGAAGTTAATCATGTTGAAACCGATGTAACCTGTAATGGCGGCAATAACGGTGCAATTGTCATAACTGTAACAGGAGGTGCCGGTGGGTATACCTATACCTGGAGTCACGGCCCGACAACGGAGGATGTTACCGGACTGGCAGCAGCAGACTATACCGTTACCGTTGAAGATGCAAATGCTTGTACCTTAGATAGCACATTTACCATTACTGAACCGGATGCCATTACCATCGATAGTGAAGAAAACACAGATATTTCCTGTTATGGCGAAGATGATGGAACCATAACCATTACAGCCTCAGGGGGTACAGGTGTATTAACATACACGCTGAATCCCGGCGCAATCCAAACTAATTCAACTGGGGCATTTACAGGGTTAAGCTCTGGAACCTTTACGGTTGATGTGGATGATGCGAATGGCTGTGGCCCGGTTACAAGTGGTAATATTATTATTATTGAACCTGATTCCTTGTATATTGATACTCTTCTTCTTAATACCGATGGATCAATAACCATTACAGCAATGGGCGGTATCAAACCTTACGAATATTCAATTGATGGTGGTACAACATTTCTGTCAGATAGTGTATTCTCCGATATATCAACTGTACAAATTACTGTAGTTGTTAAGGATGCAAATGGTTGTACCGTCACCAGGCAATTTACAGTAATCATTGAAATTGAAATCTATGATGCTTTTACTCCTAATGCTGATGGAATAAATGATTTATGGAATATCCATGGTCTGAATATTATGTATCCGAATTGTATTGTAAAAGTATACAGTACATGGGGTACTTTAGTATTTAGTTCCAACGGTTATCCTGAACCATGGGACGGAACCAGGAACGGTACAGAATTGCCTGCCGGCACTTACATTTATGTGATTGATCTTGGTGACGGTTCGGATCCTATGACGGGAACAGTTAATATTATTAAGTAATTATATTTAGAGTCTATATACACAATTATTGAGAATTGCTTGTAACATCCTGAAAATGAATTACCAAATTTTAATTTTGTGTAGTTATTTATTAGGGTTCATATAAGATAAAATTGAAATAATTAAAAACCAGCATAATGAGAAGATTAATACTGATTTTTACTGTTTTAACTATTAGTTGTAGTGTTTCATCTCAACAATTGATACTAAACAGTCAATACATGCTTAACCAGTATGAAATCAATCCGGCTGTGGCAGGGAGTTCCGACGGTCTTCCGCTGGCTTTTACTTTCCGGAAACTCTGGGCAGGACTTGACGGATCACCCTCAATACAAACCTTAACCGGTCATATGGAAGTTGCGGAACATATGGGTGTTGGAATGCGACTGTTTAATGTTACCGCTGGTCCGTTGAGAAGATCGGGGTTCGAAGTAACATATGCCTATCATCTCCCACTCGGTGCAGGCAACCAGAAATTAGCGTTTGGTTTATCAGGGC
>CAZEWS010000016.1:9091-23565 GCA_964515985.1 uncultured Rikenellaceae bacterium
GGTAATTATAACCTCCATGCAGGAAATAGTGCCGTACCTGCCCTGGATGTTCAGAATTTAAACCTGGAAGACCCGTCAGACCCGGCTCTTCTGGAAGCTGAAAACATGTTTGTGCCCGACGTAAACTTTGGTATGTACTTTTATGGTGCGGATTACTATGTTGGATTGGCTGTACCTCAGTTATTATCCATGAAAATTGATCTGAAAACTGATAAAATCCTCGAGCAAAGGCAGGTACGGCACTATTTCCTGCATGGAGGTTATAATTACCGAATAAACGAGCAATTCTCGATCGAACCTTCCACATTGTTAAAGTTTATCGAGGCAGGAATATTCCAGGCTGATGTTAATGTAAGAGGAACATATATGGATATGGTCTCTTTGGGACTATCGTACAGGACAAGTGATGCTGTCGGGATACAACTTGGATACCAGAAAGACGGACTAATATTTGGTTATGCTTTTGATCTTACCCTATCGGATATAAGAACCCAGAGTGCCGGTTCACACGAGATAATGTTAATATATACATTGGGTAATTCCCTCAGAAAAACTGGATCTGGTTCTGAATAAATTTTGATTGTATAAAAAAGATGTCTGTCTTTGTATCTTAACCCGATTTATTTCGGAAAAATGGACGAAGTCAATTAACCGGATTTACTGACTCATCTTAAAGTTCAACTCTTTATCTATCCGCATAAAAATCATTCTTAACGTAAAAATATCAACGGATCTTTCCCTATTCCGGTCTATGGAGCGGTTTCTCACTGATGAACAGGGGTAGTAGGACCGGTTATCTTTTATACGTTTTTATTCTACAATAATCCAAGGCCGATGGCCTTGTTCAGCTTTTGTTATTAACTCGTAACCCGAACTGAAGAGGCTGTGTGAAAATAAAGATAAATGACTATCCCCACCATTTATGGCGGGGTTAGTCAAAATTTATTTGGAAGTACGTTTTCACGCAACTTTTAAAGTCGGGGTACGATTTAAGCTTACTAAAAAAATAATAATAATGATTTTGTGAATTAACAGGGGTAATTTATAAGTTTACAGATCGGGAAATTTTAATCCTAAACCCATGAATGTACTAATAATAGGATCAGGTGGTCGTGAACATACACTAGCCTGGAAAATTGCTCAAAGTGATAAACTTACACATCTTTATATTGCACCGGGGAATGCAGGCACTCAACAACTTGGTACCAATGTTAATATTAATACCGGTGATTTTGAAGCCATTGGTGAATTTGTATTGGAAAGGGAGATTTCAATGGTAGTTGTTGGTCCTGAGGCACCTCTGGTGGATGGTTTGCATGATTATTTTCTCGATAACAATGAATTGCACAACATTTCTGTAATTGGTCCTGTAAAGGCCGGCGCAATGCTGGAAGGCAGTAAAAAATTTGCTAACGAATTTATGGCACGATATCAAATTCCAACCGGACAATTCAGAAGTTTCAATACGGAGGAGATCGAAGAGGGATTATTGTATCTTGAGACGTTAAAACCACCATATGTTCTGAAGGCTGATGGTCTTGCCGCAGGGAAAGGAGTTCTGATCCTGGATTCCCTTGAAAAAGCCCAAACCGAATTAAAGGAAATGTTAAATGGGAAATTTGGCGAGGCAAGTCGTACCGTAATCATTGAGGAATTTCTTCAGGGAATTGAAGCTTCGGTTTTTGTTTTAACCGATGGAAAGTCTTATGTTATTTTTCCCGAGGCTAAAGATTATAAACGGATAGGTGAGGGGGATACCGGTTTAAATACGGGAGGAATGGGCGCTGTGTCTCCGGTTCCCTTTGCAAATAAAGATTTTATGAATAAAGTGGAAGAACGGATAATCAGGCCAACCATCTCCGGACTTCAGAAAGAACAAATTTTGTACAAGGGATTTCTTTATTTTGGTTTAATGAACGTAAACGGTGATCCGTATGTGATAGAATATAATGTTAGAATGGGTGATCCGGAAGCACAGGTGGTAATCCCGCGGGTACAGACTGATCTTCTGGAGTTGTTAATTGCAGTAGCAAATAATAAGCTCGGAAGAAAATCTCTGGAGACCGATACACGGTCGGTTTGTACGGTCGTTTTAGCTTCAGGTGGTTATCCGGGCAACTATGAAAAAGGGAAAGGGATTAATAAGCTTGATGAAGTTAAGGATAGCATTATTTTCCATGCGGGTACAAAAAAAGAGGATAATAAGATAGTTACCAGCGGTGGAAGGGTTTTAGCAGTAAGTTCATACGGGAAGGATATGAAGGAAGCCCTTAATAAATCATATGTCAGTGCAGGATTGATAAAGTTTGATAAGATGTATTACCGCAAAGACATTGGGTTCGATCTGTAAAACAAAACTTACGAATGGTTTTAAAATTTTTTAAAAGTATCCGGCCGGCAACAATTGTTATGATATTTGTATGTGGAGGGTTAATTTGGTTAAGGTCTTTTATCTTTCCTGCAGAGGTTGTTTTTTCCTTCGAAGCTGATCCCATGCCCCTTGCTCAGCTTCTTTACCGGTTTTTGCCTGCACATAACATCCTGTCATCCATCCTGGCGTTTTTTTTATGGATGATACATTCGTTCTTATTGGTAAGGTTAAATACAAAATTCTTTTTTCTTAATGAGCGTTCTTTTCTGCCGGCCTTTTTTTTCATTCTTAGTTCCGGGATTTTTTTACCCTTGCAAAGATTGAATCCTGTTATTATTTCGAGCTTAATTCTGTTAATTACCCTTGAGAGAATATTTATTTCAAACCGGCAGGTAAAAACGGTTTTTAGTTTTTTTGATGCTGGTTTGCTTATTGGTATAGGTAGTTTGTTTTATGCCAATTTCATTTTCTATTTCGCAATTGTTTGGATTGGATTGATCCTGATCAGACCTTTCAAATGGAGAGAATGGTTAAGTTCAGTAATTGGATTGGTCACACCGTTTGTCTTTACCGCATCTTATTATTGTTTGAGAAACGATGATATCATTGACTTTTTCAACAAATGCACAAGGAATATTAATCTTCCATTTGAATATGTTCATTTTGATCTTCCTGTTATTACCCTTCTTTCTTATACCGGTATTATGATTGTTGTGGCAAGTTTTCAGATGATTTGGATATTTTCAACCAAGAAAGTAAGTTCAAGGAAATTTTTCAAATTAGTTTTTTGGGTATTTATTTTAACAATTGGATTCTATTTTGCAATTCCCTCTGCATCCATTGAATTGCTGATTTTTTTGTTCATACCTGTTTCTTATCTCTTAACTAATTTTTTCCTGTGTTTAAAAACACGGTGGTTGGGCGAGATTTTATTTCTGATTTTTTTTGCGGGGATAATCTTTATTCAGATTTATTAACAGGGTAAATAAAAAAACCTCAGTTTGAACGCTGAGGTTTTATCACGAGGCTTTACGGGTTATCTTATTTTCTTACCAGGGAAATAATTCCTACAGCGAGGCCCTTTTCTCCATCTTTAAACGAGTACCAAATATTATATTGGCCTGTTTTTTTGCAAGGAAAGTCAAATGAGGCATAAATCTTTTCGGTTTTTGGATTATAGGAGCTGCCTAATAATCTGTAATTATCATAAAGCTGAATTATCCCTTTTCCTTCTGAATTTGCAGAATTACAAATAGTGAACCGGTAACGGGTGTTTTTAACCAAAACAACAGTGGCTTTATAAACAGGGGCATCTTTATTAGAATTAACTTTGGGAAGTTTAATAATATAATCTTTCAGGTATGTTGTATTTTCTCCGGTGCTAAAGACACAATTATCAACCAGTTCTTGTTCTGACTGTGCCAATATCTTGCCAGGAATAGTTAGTAAGGTTAACAGAAAGAATAAAAAAAGAACTTTCATCTGAAAAAAATCTATTATGCGATAGTAATTAATTTGTTATATATAATTCTAATCATTTTAAGTGGTATTTGTTGCCGGCCTCCCACAAGTTATCCTCTATCCTGGCCGGCGAACCTTCATGATCTTAGCTTAAGTGCTATTATAATCTTAATTGCCAACTTGTTTTTCATCCTTGTCTGTGAGAAAATGTTTTATCATGAAGGTTTCATTTTAAATTTCAGTTATTGTGTTGCGCACTTCTTCGATTTTATTAATAATATTATCCAGTTGAATTTCGGTCATATGAACAAAACTTGTTTCATTTTGGATGATGACCAGCATTCCATCTTTTTCAACCGTTTCCGGTTCCCCTTGCTCATATGTAATTTCTACTTTATCAAATTCCTTTTTAACCGTTTCGATATTTTTTATGAGTTTTGCGAATTTTTTATCTTTTTTATATGTATTCAGGATTAATAAAAGGTCATTTAAAATGATTTTTTGTTCCCCTATCCGCTCATTTATTTCAGGATAATTGTTATCCTTGGCAACCTGGGTAGCCAGGTACATCCCTTCAACCCATAATCCGGTAATAATTAATGCACTCAGATGACTTCTTTTTGTTTCCCTCAAATGCTTATCCATTTTATTAAAGCTGCGAATAGACAAATACATCAGGGAATCTATGTTATGCCCTGTGGATGCCAATCGTTTTAATGTGTCAAAATCGATATATTGACCAACATTTATACCTTCAGCCAGTTGTTTGATGGCAGTGATATAATCAATAGCCGAAGATGTTTTTTTGTAAATGTTTAAATATCCCAAATCAGCTCCATAAACGCCTAATTTATAAGCTTTATTGAAATTAGTACTTATATTGTTAATAGATGCGCTTGGGTTAAGATACTTTTGGGAAAAGGGAACTCCAAAGCTATTGATCATGGCAGCGATATCAACAGGGGAGGCTATGTTATGAATTACGTCTTCCATAGCGTCCTCAGTTATCTCAATAGGGCCCAGGGCAGCGATTGAGTCGGGAACCACAAATTCGTCTTTCCCGGTATTGTCTCCGATATTCTTGCATGACACAAAAAAAATCAGAAAAAAAAGCCATACAAAAATTTGCTTGATCATTTTAAAATTGATTTTAAATGTTCTACAAATATATAAAAAAGTAAATATCAAAAAGTTTAGAGAGATTAAATTTCTTTCCTGAATTTAATTTTTTCGAACAGACCAATGATTTTTTTTAATAGCTCAAAATACAATGTCAGATACAAAACAACACACATTGACCAAACTACAAGGATATTAACATGATAGGTGTTAAATAAATTTCCCATAAATTCTTTTCGCGGAGCGAAAAAATGTGTTCTTAAAGTGGATAGCCCCTGGGGGATTGGATCCTGAAAAATAGGTTCAAATTTTTGGATAAGTTCATCATTATATTCTATGATCTTATTTTTTTCTTTTTCGAAGAATTTCTTAACAATCTCCGAAACCCTTTCGTTAAAATAGGCGTCATAAAGAGCCTCAAATTCCTCCGGTTTATTTTCAAGAAAGTAAATCCTTCGATTTTCTCCTTCAAGATCAGATTCCTGAAACATTTTGTTATAATAAGCGCTTAGTTCCCTAAGATAATCACGGGTAGCTTGAGCCACTTCAATATTGAATGATTCCGAAGTTAGTTTATCAATATCTTTAAACCGGACTTCCTTAACAAATTGGTTTTCTTTGATGATTTCATTTTTCAGTAAGGGGATTTTGCTTCTGTTTTCGGGTGTCAGCTTGTTTTTATTATAATCGGAAATTACCTGATTCAATGCTTCATTAAGCTTTGGCAAAGTATATATCATTTTAAAACTGGCAACACTTTCCTTCTTCTCCAGGTCATAAAATAATTTCTCATATTTATTCGCTTTGAACTGATGGACCATTAATGCTTCGTAGGTCCATTTTGTTGCCATTAATTCTGCTATAATAGGTACTTTATCGACGCTGCCGATACGCCGGTTCAGCTTATCAAAACTAAACATTGCTCCGCTAAGGACCATCATGGGAATCATGAGAAGTGGAATAATAATATATATGGTTACGGCAGAATTGAATGAAGTAGAAATGTTCAGGCCAAGCATATTGGCAAAAGCAGAGGTCGTAAACAGGGCCAGCCAGTATGCCAGATTCATATCTTTTATTCCCAGGATACTATTGCCGATAATAACAAATAAAAAGGATTGGATAGCCGAGATAATAAAAAGGATCATAATTTTTGCCAAAAGGTAACTCGAACGGCTGAGGTTTAAGAATTTTTCACGCTTTAGTATTTTCCTGTCCCGGAAGATTTCTTCGGCACTTACTGTTAATCCCAAAAAAAGTGCAACAATCAAGCTCATAAAAATGTAGATGGGAATGTTTTCATTCTCACGGAAAATGTAAATGCTGGAATTGGGGTCGGCGATATACCGGATAATAAAGCTAAGCATAAAAGCTAAGACCGGAGCTTCCAGAAGTGTCAAGGTTATGTACTGTTTGTTTGAAATTTTAGAGAGAAAATCCCTGATGGAATATAGGGTAAATTGTTTAATTCGGGAGGGTATATTTAAATTCGATGGAGGGATTTCACTTTCGTGGTGAACACCATCCAGCTTTATTTGTTCCTTGAAATGTTTCAGCCATTTTGAGGGGGCTACTTTTCTTTTATTGGTGTATTTCCCAAATTCATCAACCACCTTGGCGTCCAGGATATTAAAAATAAGCTCGGGATTAACGCTGCCACAAACCGGACATTCTCCAATCTCCCGGTTTATTTGTGCATCCAGGGTTTTGAAATATATTGCCGCTTCTACCGGGTTGCCGTAATAGACCATATATCCTCCTGTATCAAGGATAACAACGTTGTCAAACAATTTAAAAATATCGGATGAGGGCTGGTGTATTACGACAAAAACAAGCTTACCTTTCAATGCCAGTTCCCTGAGCAGGTCCATTACATTTTCCGAATCGCGGGATGACAAGCCGGATGTAGGCTCATCCACAAACAGGATGGATGGTTCCCGGATCAATTCAAGTGCAATGTTTAATCTTTTTCGCTGCCCGCCACTAATGATTTTATTAAAGGGAGACCCTACCTTTAAATCTTTTTTCTCAAATAGATCAAGGTTTATCAGGGTTTTATTGACCAGTTCAATAATTTCATGTTGGGATTTATTCTTGAAACATAGTTTGGCATTAAAATATAAATTTTCAAAGACAGTAAGTTCTTCAATTAATAAATCATCCTGAGGGATATATCCAATAATTCCCTTTAGTGTATTTTTATCTTTATGAAGATCAAAACCATTTATCTTAATTTGACCGGAAGAAGGCTTTTGAATTCCGCTTAAAATATTTAACAAAGTGGTCTTTCCCGTACCACTGGCACCTAAAATACCAATCAGTTTACCTTGTTTTTCAGAAAAACTAATGTCGCGAATGCCCATGCCTCCGGAAGGGAATTGATAACTTACATTGTTTACAACATATGAAATCCTGGTGGTGGTAATGTCAGCAAGAAATCTTGACATTACGTCACTATAATAGATGGGCTTTCCTTTTGATAATCTGAGGGAACTTCCGGGAGCAAGTAGATATACCCGGCCTTGATGAACCAGAAGTCCGTTTAAAAGAACTTCTTCTTTAGCATCATGTTTCAGGAAATACAGATCAACGCTTTTTATTCGCAGAATAAAAATGTTTTTCATAAAAACATGAGACTGGATTTGTTTACAATATTTGCATTTGTAAGTATTTTCACTGATTACCAATATATTTGGATAATCAAGGTCTTCTATCTGATCATATTTTATAAAATTCTCAACATCGGTAAATTCTTCTCTTGAGATATTAAAAACCTCAGCAACAGTATTGATGATGGTTATCCTCTGGGAGGTAAATTTTTTATTAGCATTTACCAGTTCGAATAACCTAACCAGGACAACCAACTTTTGTTTTTGTGTTAGTGTCCGGTTGATCTTTTTGCAAATACCGAATATTCTAACGGAATCCTTCACTGAGGTAGGCTGGTGGTCTGAAATTTCCGGTTTAACTTCTCCAATTCCTGCGAAATCTTCAAAAAGGTCTAAATATTCCCTGACCGCTTCAGTATTCAATTGTTGAGTCAGGAAATTTACAACATACTCCCTTTCCTTATCTCCAACTCCGCTATCCTGTTTTACAATAAGGGCAAATAGTTGCATTAATGCTTTTAAAATTTCTTCACTCATTGGTCAGAACCTAGTTAACGTGAGTTCGACACAAATATAAATTTCTTTTTTCTGATTATTAAATTATTAAGAAGAAACAAAGGTACACAAAGATAAACCTAACGAATAGATTCTAAATATTTAAATATCGAACTCACGATAGAAATATAAGTGGTTATATTGCTTTAAAAATAAATTAACAATTTGACAATTTCACCCTGTGAAACAGCAACTTCGTTGCTCCTGCTGCGCAGGGTTTCACGGGGTAAACAATTTAACAATTTTAGACATTTTAGGCATTATTTTTTAATATTTACATGATTTGATTTCTGAAATTTCTCACTCAACGGATCTAAAATCGTTTCGTGCGCTCCGAGAATTAAATATCCATTATCCAACAGGTTTTTATGAAAAAGATTAAATACTCTGTTTTGCAAATTAAAGTTGAAATAAATAATAACATTTCGGCACAGAATGATGTGAAATGGTTCTGTTCCCAGATCCGATACGGTAACCAAATCATGAGTTATAAAGATGGGCTTTTTCAGAAGGAAACTTTTTATTTTCATAACATCCCTTATTTTATCGATTTCAAGGTATTTCGAATAAGGCACATCGTACACTTCGTTGTTATTAGGGTTTTGCTTCATTACTTTATCAAAGTTGTCGAGGTAAACTAAATTAAAACGGTACTTATAAATTCCCTTTTTAGCCTCTTCAATCACTGTTGCATTTAAATCAGTTCCATAAATTATGGTTTTTTCAAACATATTTAATTCATACAGCAGGATTAGCAACGAATAAACTTCCTGGCCCGTAGAACAGCCTGCGTGCCAAATTCTTATTGATTCGTGATTTTTGAATTTTGGTAAGATTTCGTACTTTATGGTTTGCCATACAGGTGGATCCCGAAAGAGTTCAGTAGTGTTAACTGTAATTTCTCTAACGGTAGATTCAAGAAAATCATTATTTTCACTTATCTTCCGGATTAGGGAACTAAAATCTAACTTATTGTCATTCAGTATTTTTGTTACCCTTCGCTTCAGCGATTTGTGCGAATAATCACGTAAATCATAAGGTGATGATTTCTTAATGGCTGAAATAAAACACTTTATTTCCTGATCTGAGATCGTCATACATATTTATAAATCGTAAATATCCTGGGAAGACAAAATTTCGCTTTGTACATTGATTTTTGGTGCTTTTTATAAAATTGGTGGTACTTTAAAAACAGATATTAATAAAAGTAACTTAAATATATTTAAATATTTGGGCATTTCAAATTAATATTTTTATGGTAATTCAGCAATCCAGGAGAGGGAAATTAAAAATGGTTATTCCCCCAATTGTACTATTGTAAATACAGGCTGATGATCTGCGTTTTCAAATTCCAGATCCTGAGTTCTTGTTCCAAGACACTTCAGGTTGGGAGATATCAGATAGAAATCAAGAATTGTTTTACTGGTTAATTCCGGGTCGTATGGTGCTTTAAGGGATCTGTTTGTTGGGATAGTTTCATCATAAAGCCAACTCCAGGTATCCGGCAAATAATTGTTTTCAATTGCAGTGAGTTGAAAATTTTCATATTCAATGTTGCGTATAAATTTTTCCGGGGTAAAGCCAGGTGGGTTTTGATTCCAATCTCCCCCTACCAGAATATAGTTACCTTGTTTATATTCTTCTAAAATAAATTTCTTCAGGTAATTCATTTCCTGTTTTTTCAGACTACCGTCATCAAAGGCAGAGTTATGTGTGTTGATGATTAATAATTGCTTTCCGTTGGTTAATATATAACGGTTTACCAAAAAACATCTGTCGAGCATAAACAATTTCATTGGCCATGCATAATCCCCCGGGAAGTTATACCTTTCGGAAGAAACAGGGGTGAATTTACTAAGTGTTAACAGACCGGAGGTTACTTTACCCATAGAGTTTGTAGGAGGAACAGGAACAAATTTTACAAAATAATTCGTGCTGAAAGACTGAAAATAATCAGGTACGACATTGCCTATTGCTTCGGTTTCATCCACAAAATAGCTTCTTTTTGAATGGGTATCCACTTCCTGTAAAAGGATAAAATCGATACTATCATTCTTAACAAGGAAATCATTGATTTTGTCTAGATTATTAACCGTAATCTCCTTGGATGTTCTAACATGGGATCCTCCATCATAGAAAAAGTCCATTTCTTTTCCCAAACCACCATATCCAATATTCCAGCAAAGAAATGACAGATTCAGGTTTTCAGCATTTAAGGTATCCGGTTCATCCGATTTAAAAATCAGTATCCTTTCTTCCGGGTTATAATCGGTTAATGAGAAATACCCCAGAAAAAGACCGAAAAGGACAACCAACACAAGAATTACGAAACCAAACGTCTTTATTATTTTCATAAGAATCTATCTTTACAAATTTATCAAAAAAAATTGAAGTTAGTTTTTGGGATGATCGGGAATAATCTTATATCTTTGAATTTATCAAATTCCGGATCTCATGAAATTTGGCGTTGTTATTTTCCCTGGTTCAAATTGTGACCATGATATGATCTATGTCTTGCGAGAGATCATGGCGCAGGATGTTGTTGAATTATGGCATAAAACCACTGACCTGCAAGACGTTGATTCAGTTGTCTTACCAGGGGGATTTTCTTATGGTGACTATTTAAGATCAGGAGCTATAGCCAGGTATTCTCCCATAATGGACAAAGTAATTGAATTTGCAAAAAATGGAGGATTTGTGTTTGGAATTTGTAATGGCTTTCAAATATTATGCGAGTGCGGCCTTTTACCCGGTGCTTTGCTGCACAATTCAAACCAAAAATTCGTATGTAAAAACATCTATATCCTGCCTGATAATAATCATTGTGCCGTTAATTCCAGCCTTGATTTATCAAGAGCTCTCAAAATACCCATTGCTCACGGAGAAGGAAGATATTTTGCCCCTGATTCGGATCTGATAAAAATTCGTCAAAATGACCAAATTTTATTCCGGTATTGTAATGATCTTGGCTTAATTACCGAAGAAGCAAATCCAAATGGATCGGTAGAGAATATTGCGGGAGTATGTAATGAAACAAAGAATGTTTTTGGAATGATGCCTCATCCGGAACGTGCTGCCGATGATGAACTTGGGAACACTGATGGCAGATTGGTTTTTGAGTCGCTTCTCCATATAATGGAAGAAAAGAGAGTTAGTAGTTATAATTAATTCGAGTTGCTAGTTGCTTGTTCCTGGTTACAGGTTAATATTTTATAAATCAATTACTTATTATATCATTTTCTAACTAATTAATTTTCAATAAACAAGCAACACGCAACCAACATACACGATGCTTGCTAAAGAAAGATTTGGTGAAATCATTCTGTTGTTGTTATTCCTGGCAGGGGCCATTCTGATTGTAAATTTCAGGAGTTCAAAAAAAAGTTTAGAACATTATTCCGAATCAAGGTACGATTCAATCGATGTAGTTCATTATATCGTTAGTTTCGATATCCTGGATTTTAAAAAGGAAGAAATTTCCGGCATTACAGATCTGCAGATCGTTTTAAAAAAGGATAATCTGGACGAAATAGTTATCGATTTGCTTTCCTTTGTCGTTGACTCAATCTGGATCGACGAAATTAATATTAATAATTATTCCTATAATGGTTCCATAATTAAGATTCCACTGGATACCGGTTTACCAAAAGGATCAGCAGTACTTATCTCCGTTTTTTATCATGGAAATCCCTCACGGGATCCGGGTTGGGGTGGATTTTATTTTGGTGAAGGGTATGCGTATAACATGGGTATAGGAATGAGATCAAATCCGCATAGTTTCGGCAGATCCTGGTATCCATGTATGGATAATTTTGTTGATCGTGCCACATACGATTATTTCATAACCGTCAAACAGGGATTAACCGTTGTTTGTTCGGGGACTTTAACTGAAATTTTTGAAAACAAAAATGGTACAATTACATATCACTGGAATTTACGGAATAGCATTCCTGCTTATCTTTCATCGGTTTCAGTTTCTGACTATATAGCTTTAACTGATACATTAAAAGGAATCCGGAGAGCCATTCCTTCCTGCATTTATGTTAAACCAACAGATAGTTTACGTGCAGTACAGTCTTTTAAGAATTTAAGTAAGTACCTTAAAGCTTTTGAGTACATGTTTGGTCCGTATGCATGGGAAAGAATCGGCTTTGTATCCGTTCCTTTTATGGGTGGGGCAATGGAACATGCAACGAATATAGCTATTTCAGAATCGGCAATTAACGGAACATTAGACTTTGAAATGCTTTTTATCCATGAATTTGCGCATAGCTGGTTTGGAAACCTGGTTACATGCAGAAGTGCTGAGGATATGTGGTTAAATGAGGGGTGGGCAAGTTATTGTGAAGCCCTTTTTAAGGAATATTATTACGGTAAACAACCATTTAAAGATTATGTGAGGGAAAACCATAAAAAGGTTTTAAGCAGAACCCATATTCGTGACAAAGGCTATCGTTCCGTTTATGGAATCCCGCATGAATTTACATACGGAAGCACTGTATATGATAAAGGTTTTGATGTTGCTCATACATTACGGGGGTACCTGGGGGATAAGTTTTTTTTCACCAGTCTTAAAAAATATTTTAAATATTTTGCATTTCAGGATGTCTCTACCAAATTGTTTAAAGATTTTTTAATGATGGAAACAGCCCTGGATCTAACCGATTTCTTTAATACATGGGTCTATTCCCCGGGATTTCCTCACTTTTCAATTGATTCATTTTTAGTTACTAAGACTGAAAAAGGATTTGAAACGGAGGTATTTGTCCGGCAAAAGCTAAAGGGGACAGATGATTATGCATACTCCAATAAGGTAGAAGTAACATTCATGGATGAACATTGGCATGCTCTTACCAAAATGATTGAGTTTTCCGGGGAAACCGGATCGCAATTATTCCGTTTGCCTTTTGAGCCAACTTTGGTATTGCTCGATCTGGAAGAAAAGATATGCGATGCGACTACGGATAATTACAAAATTATCAGATCCGGTGGTAAGTATGAATTTGAAAAAACTTATTTTGAAATGCAGGTAGATGACATGAAAGATTCTGCTTTTATCAGGGCTGAATTTAACTGGGTCGCTCCGGATAGTTTCAAAAGACCTGAAAAGGAAATCATTATATCAAATTCACAATATTGGAAAATCGAAGGAATATTCCCAGATGGTTTTAATGCCGGAGGGATGTTTTTTTATGACTTACCGGAATTTTCAATGAAAAGTTGGGTTGATTCAATTTTCAATGGCAGTCCTTATACAATGGTATTATTATACCGTAGTGGTCCGGGTGAAAATTGGGAGGAACATATATTCAGACAAGAAGGGAATGAATATTTTGGCAAGTTAGTTATCGACAGTCTCCGTTCGGGTGAATATACCTTAGGTTTTTTCCCCAGGTAGGCATGAATTAAATACTTGTATGGTTAGAATTAATTTCAGTTGGAGGCTGATTTAATAATTCCAGATATTCATATAAAGCCTCCTCTTCCATGCAAACATTATTGAAAGTTGCTATACTTTCATCAATCATCAATGTCAGGGTAAATTTCCCTTGCCTTTTGCATCAATTCATTGAATTGATTCTCCAAAAGGACTTTTTTTAACTGCCGGAGCTTTGCGCCGAAGGCGGCGACTCAATCCTGATAACAATAGTAGTTTCGGCGCGTTCGCTATCTAGTCGTATACTTTCTACAATAATTGAACTTCTCCGAAGTTCTTTTTTAAATAGTAAATAATGGATCATTCTTTTACCCACCCGGTAAAGCAATTTACCAGCCCGTACCCGTCGGACCGGCTGGAGCGGTCGGACGGGTAGCCTCCACTTTTACAAGGGTTCTGATTAAAAGTATTATTTTCTTTTTGACCTTAAAAAGAAAAAGAACCCCCCGCCAACTACGATAACACCAATAACAACATAAATGATCCAGGAAGCATTACCTGATTTTTCCGGTTCCAACTCTTCATCTTCCAACGCGGTATAAAAAACAGGATCCATATCATCGATGGAGACGGAATCCTGTACGGTTAGTTCTTCTTCTGTCGGATCCTGGATGGTGTCTTGAGGGATTGCTTTAACCAAATCAGTTTCCACCAAAAAAAACATACAAAAAACGATAAAAATGTAAACTAATCTTTTCATTATCAAAATATTAAAATTTCATTATTCAAAATTACAAGTTATAAAAAATTCTTGGTTCATCCGGATAATGCATAGGTAAATATTAGTTCTCTCAACATTTAAGTTGCTATCCAAAGACAAGACCATCGGTCTTGGATTATTGTAGTAAGACCGCAATATAAATAAGAATAGAACACGGATGACACGGATAACACGGATAACGCTGATTTTCACGGATTTTAA
>CAZEWS010000017.1:0-10863 GCA_964515985.1 uncultured Rikenellaceae bacterium
GACGAAGAGGCCCCTGCCGATGAAATGAAGGAAGAAAACAACACCACCGAAGAAACTGACGACTTACCTTTCTAAGTCATTTGTGTTTCATATTCAACGACAAAAATTTGGAAACAGACGATCCATTCCCAATTCTGTGTAATATTGATGTTGCATTTTACCCCTTTTCAACAGGTATTTTCATCTGGATACTTGTTTTGTTGCTTTTGTTAATATCTTCTGCCCTGATATCAGGTTCAGAGGTAGCATATTTCTCTCTTTCCCCCTCAAATATCAAAAGTTTAGAAACCAAAAAGTCAAAAAAAACTTTCCGCGCCTTAAAATTATATGGTATGCCAGAACGCCTGCTGGCCACCATTCTTGTAGTAAATAATTTCATAAATATTAGTATTGTAATTTTATCCGCCTTTATCACGAATTCCATTATTGACTTTTCAAATATACCTACTCTCGGATTTGTTTTTCAGATTATTATCATCACTTTTCTGTTATTATTGTTCGGGGAAATTCTCCCAAAAATATACGCGACACATTACGCCTTACAATTTTCAACAAATATGGCTTATCCATTATTTTATCTCGAAAAGATATTTAAACCTATAAGTTCTGTTTTAATTTATTCCACTTCCATAGTAAACAAGCGCTTTGCCAGGAAGAAACAAAACATATCCATGGATGATCTTTCAAAAGCGATGGAGTTGCCCTCAACAACGATAACGGAAGATGAAAAGATTTTAAAAGGCATTGTAAAATTCAGAAACATCGATGTAAAGGAAATAATGAAATCACGCCTCGACGTTGTTGCTATTGATATAAAAACAAAATTCGGCAAGTTGTTACCACAAATTATCGAATCCGGTTACTCAAGGATTCCTATATATTCCGGCAGCTTTGACAACATCAGGGGGATTCTGTATATAAAAGATTTGCTGCCACATTTAAATAAAAACGATACATTCAAATGGCAATCACTTATCAGATCACCATATTTTGTGCCCGAAACGAAAAAAATAAACGACCTGCTTGAGGAATTTCAATCAAAAAAGATACATTTGGCCATGGTGGTAGATGAATATGGAGGAACTCATGGTATCATTACCCTGGAAGATATTTTAGAAGAAATCGTAGGAGAAATTGCTGACGAATCCGATGAAGATGAACAAACCTATGTTCGGTTGGATGAGTCAAATTACCTTTTTGAGGGTAAAACATTGCTAAATGATTTTTACAAAATTATCAATACCAGTGACAATATTTTTAACGAAATAAAAGGAGATGCTGATACACTAGCCGGTTTAATTTTGGAAATAAAAGGGAAAATTCCAGAAAAAAACGATATCATCAGGTACAAAATTTTTTCTTTTAAAATCGATTCCGTTGATTTTCGAAGAATAAAAAGAATCAGAGTTAAAATTTATCCGGATTTGTTAAAGGATAAAAAAAAGGATCCCTCATAAGATCATGCCTAATATTAACTTGAAAAATATCAGTATCTATGGGATTCTTTTATTACTCTTGTTAATCGCATGTAAAAGAAATTACACCCCAAAACCGAATGGGTATTTCCGCATCGATCTCCCCAAAAAGGAATACCAGATCTATCAAAGCAACTGCCCATATAAATTTGAATATCCGATTTACGGATCCATTAGAACTGAAAAAAGTTCTTTTTCGGAGCCTTGCTGGGTCAATATTGAATTTCCTGCTTACAAAGCTAAAATTCATATCAGTTATAAGCCTGTACATAATAACATTTCATTGCTTCTTGAAGATTCACATACATTGGCATACAAGCACACTATTAAAGCACAGGCAATTCAGGAAAAACTGTTCGTTGATGAAAACAGGAAAGTATACGGAATCATGTATGAAATAAAAGGAGATGCAGCTTCATCCGTTCAGTTTTTTTTAACCGACAGTACTTCTCATTATCTTAGGGGAGCTCTTTATTTTAGTCTTCAGCCTAATGCCGATTCCCTTGCACCTGTTATTCGTTTTTTTAAAGAAGATATTGTTCATTTGATTGAAACATTGGAATGGAAAAATTAGTATTGTTATCTTGGTTTGCAGTATAAAATTAAAATTATGGCTCAATGTGATTTGTATTGGCTAACAAATAATAAATAAGGTTCATCCGGGAAATGTGTAATTTCATAAAAACAAATGTATTATAATTGGAAGATGAGAATAATTAATTGATAAATAGCATAACTTTAATTACTTGAAAAAGAACACCATCGGTGTTCGATTATTGTAGAAGAAAACCAATTAATAGAGATCCTGCAACTCTATCGGAGTTGGATTATTATTAAAAAATTTTAAGACAATTGTTATGAAATCAGGAACATACACACAGTTTTGAGGTGTATTTATAATCCTGATTTCCTTTTTGATTTTTTTGAATAGGAATGTGAAATAATATTAATAATCAAACTCCGATAGAGTTTTAAATTTATTTATATTGCGGTTTTACTACAATCCCGCCTGGCAGGCGTCAGTCGGGCAGGAATCCAAGACCGATGGTCTTGTCTTTGGATAACAACTTGGATTAATTCTATGGGTTTAATACTAAAAAAGCAGGTAAAAGAAGATTGCCTCCTTGGTTTGTGGGAGATCACAGAAGACTACAACACTTTATTTTCCCTTGTTGACCTTAATGATACAGAAATCAATACTTTAACAAGTTATAAAAATCAAAACCGAAAACTTGAATTCTTAAGTGCCAGAACTTTATTGTCTCATCTTGTGGATGAAAAGATTAAGATATTTTATAATCATAACGGTAAACCTTTTTTTTACAATCATTTATACAACATTAGTATTTCACACTCTAGGAAACTTACTTCAATACTGATTAGCAAGACCATGAAGGTCGGGGTTGACCTGGAATTCATGAGTGACAGAATTTATAAGATTTCCCATAAATTCATCCATAATAAAGAGCAGATAACTGAAAATACAAATCGAAGAATAAATCATTTATATATCCACTGGTGTGCAAAAGAAGCTATTTATAAGTTACTTGACAGAAATAATCTTAATTTTAGCCGGGAAATATTTATTAAACCATTTACATTAAGGTCACAGGGAAAAATCGAAGGGATAGTGGAACCCGGAAAAATTCATGAGAAACTTGAACTAAACTATTTCCAGCATAACAATTATATCATTGTTTGGTGTTGTAAAGAGTAATTTATGATCTATAATAACATACTGGATAAGCAGAATAAGAAAAAGCAGTTTTTCCTGCTCATCGATCCGGACGGATATAATGACAATACCCTGAAGAAGACAATACAGGTTGCAAATGACGTTTCAATTGATCTTTTTCTTGTCGGAGGCAGTTTGGTATCCAGACCCGTCAAACCCCTGATTGATATCATAAAAAACAACACAGATATTCCTGTCGTCCTTTTCCCTGGCAGCCTGTTACAAATTACAGATAATGCAGATGGTATTTTATTGTTATCACTCATTTCCGGCAGGAATCCGGAATTTCTTATTGGAAATCATGTCGTTGCATCACCAATGCTTAAAAGAAGCAATCTCGAGATTATTTCAACCGGTTATATCTTAATCGATAACGGAAGTTCTGCTTCCGTAGAATACATGAGTAATACCATCCCTATTCCTTCAGATAAAAACGAAATTGCCGTGGCAACAGCTTTAGCCGGTGAAATGCTGGGGTTTAAATTAATCTACCTTGAGGGAGGAAGCGGGGCGACACAACCTGTTGAAGCAAGAATGATCGAAGCAGTAAAACAAAATGTGAGCATCCCTTTAGTTGTTGGCGGGGGCATTAAGAACGAGAACGATGCCGCCAACGTGTATAAAGCAGGAGCTGATATTATCGTTGTGGGCAATGCTATTGAAAATAAATTAATGATGCTTGAGAAGATTGCTTCGCTAAGAGACAAGATATAATAGATTGGGGATTGGCGATTTGAAATTTTAAACTTGAATCAACCACCTCCCCCTCCCTTCGGTCGGGTACTCCTCCTTTCCAAGGAGGAGAATTTTTGTGTAACTGAACCAAAAACTGAGAACTGAGAACCAAATCACTTGCATTTTAAAACTTGTTCGATTTGATATTTTGCATTTTCAGCATACGGTCCAAACATAGCCTTTTTATATGCTTCGCAGGCTGAGTTTGTATCGCCCGATCCAACGTATGAAGTAGCGAGTTCAAAATACAACTTTGCCTTTGCCGTGTCATCTCCGGTTTCCAGTTCAATGGCTTTATTTACATTTTTAATTGCATCATTCCAATTCTTCTGTATATTATAGATTTTCCCAAGTTGAAAGTGAGTATCAACCGATTGGTTCCCATATTCAATTGAGGTTTTCAGGTATCCTTCAGCTTCATCATAGTTTTTAGCTTCAAATGCCTTAACTCCTTTATTATAAAATGTGTTTCTGGTAACTTTTTCAGCATTTTCAACAGTTTTTATATCATTTTTGGATAATCCGGTTTCAATCGCCTTATCCATTGCTTCTTTCATTTTTACTAAATCATCCAATTTTTCATAAACGCGTCCTTTTCCAAAATAAGCCTTAGCATATAGAGGATTGTATTTTAAAGCTTGATTAAAATTTTCCATAGCTTTTTCAAATTCATTTTTCCTGTAAAAAGAATTACCCAAATTATTAAATAAAAGAGTAAGATATCTTTTGCATTGAGTCTTGACTTGTTCATTATTATATTTTTCTGCAGTTTCAAATGTTACAGTGAAACCTTCCAAAGCCTCATTGTACTTCTTTTGGTCAAAATATCCTTTTGCCAAAGTGTAATTGAGCTTTGGAATTTGAGACTCAGCTAAAATTTTTGTTTCTTTTCCTTCTTCACCTAAGGAATTACAGATTTCAATACATTTGTTGAAAGCATTGAGTGCCCCCTGGATATCCGTTTTTATAAGCTGTGCACCCTCATTATATTTCGCTTTGGCATCATTTACTGTTTGGGAATATCCTGCAACAGTCAGTGTAAGAATAATTATTGTAAAAATGGTCCCTAATTGTCTCCGTACTTTTTGTCTCATAATAAATCTGATTTTGGTTATTAAATTTTGTAAATATATAACAAAGTATGAATATAAAAAATTGTACTTATTCAGTTATTCTTTTTGTCTTTCTGCTCAAAAACCATACCACCAAATCAACCACCCCCGTCAAAGACAGAGGTTTTCTATGTTTAAATAATTCAAAATTACTTATTGTTTACATGATGTCAGGTGTTTCCACCTGACATTGAATACTGGAGTAATTAAAATCTTGCCATATCATTAACTGTCGGATGGAAACATCCGACAGCATCGTAATCCGCTAAGCGGATATCGAACTCACGTTAGTTTAGTATTCTTTCTTGCTATTATTCAATCAATTCCAGGATAGGTTTGCCTGTACATGCGTTAGGTGCCATAATATTTAATAAATGGGTGACGGTGGGAGCAATATCGATTAAATCGACAGGGCGGGAAATGCTGCTTCGGTTTATTCTCCAGCCAAACCAGATTAAGGGAACATGAGTATCGTAGGTATAGGCAGAATTATGATTGGTTATATTCCCGTCTTTTTCAATCCAACCCGGTTCAAGATTTAAAATAATATCTCCTGAACGTTTCTGGTTAAAACCATTCTGCATTTTTTGGAAGATTCCGTGTGTAAAGTTATTTGTTTGAAGAGTGGAAGCCGTCATGGCATTGGCTACCCCTGTAAACTGAATCATAAATTGAGCTATTCTTGTTTGAATTTCTTCAAGGGATATTCTTGAATCTTCAATTAATGTCTGATTCAAAAAAATCTGTTGTTGTTTATATGACTTAACCCAATGACCTTTATCATAAATTAGATTCAGATAACTTCTCAATAACGGAATAGCCTGATTATGATTAAAATACCCTGCAGGGATTTTTTTATCCTTAAGGTATTTTGGTACGATTGAAACACCATGGTTCGATGTCATATAAATCAAAACATTTTTTTTACCTATATTTTCATCAATAAATTGAAGCAAATGGGCAATATCCCTGTCCAGGCGTATGAAAGCATCTTCCATTTCAACAGAATTCGGGCCAAACCGAAGTCCGATAGACTCTGTTGCCGAGAAAGCCAGTGTCAACAGATCAGGGTACTCATCAACCCCGAGTTGTTCTTCAATAATAGTTGCTAAAGCCAGGTCTTTTGCAAAGGTATTTCCAAAAGGGGTAAAGCGTAGAATAGAATAATCTTTTCTTTTTCTGTCTATTCTGCTGATCTTGCTTAAATCATACGGGAAGTAGGTTTGTCCGTTAAATCCAAGTTCATAGTTACTGGTGTCATGTAAACTCTCCGTGTATTCCTCTACCGGCAACAGAGTATTCCATACTCTATCAAGATAAAGATCAGGTAACTGTTTTTCATTAAAATGTTCCAACCAATCGGGCAGGGAATCCAGATAAAAAGTACTGGTCATCCAGGTTCCTGTTTTATCATCGTACCAGAATGCTGCATTTGCTGCATGGCCAGCCGAAAAAATAGCTGTATAATCTTTCAATCCGATCCCAAATACTTTTGATTTAAAATTGTTCGATAGCCTCAATTCATCACCCAGGGTTGTCGGTAATAAATTTTTCGGAGAATTTTGACCAGCCTCATAGCTTCCACCGGTAGGAATTACGTCAGGATCAAAGGCACAATACATCATTTCATCTTTCAGCCTTAAATACCAGTAAGAGGAAACAATGCCATGACCGGCAGGATTTGTACCTGTTGCGATGGTTGCATAACCGGGTGCTGATTGGGTAAACAGGTAATTTAAATTCGCATTTTTACAATATGTTCCCTCATTAATCAACCGCTTGAGCCCTCCTTCTTCAAATTTATCCCAATACCGGTATATATAGTCATATCGCATCTGGTCAATAACAATACCTATGATCAGTTTGGGCTTTTCAGGTGGTATCCGCGAATTATCCTGACTAAAGGATAAAGGACCTAACAAAAAGAGTGAGAAAAATAAAACTATTTTAGGAAGAGTCTTCATACAAAACAAATTAAATACATACCAGGCGCTTAAAAAACAAAACTTACTAACAAGTTGTCGATAATTCAATTTCTAATTACTCTATCCGCCAGCCGGCGGATGACCTAATCAAATCCCAATTTACAAAATCCCAATTTCAAATATCTAAATTTTTGTGAATTGTGGCTTGGTCATTTTTTAGATTAATTAGAGCAATTAGGTCAATTAATGTTTTTAAATTTCCCCGAAGGGTTTCAATTATCAATTGTCAATCGACAATAATCAATTGAATTAGAACCTTGTAAAATAACATTCCTCTTCAGAAAAATAAATTTTCAAAGATAATCTTTTAAAGTTTAATGATTTTTTTATCAATTATTTTACGATCTGTTTTTAACCTAACAATATAAATTCCTTTGGATAGATTTGATAAATCAAGCCGTATTCTGTTTTGCCCTTCAGAATATTTTTGATTTCCAATAAAATAGTTCCTGTTTCCTAAAATATCAAGGAATTCAACGGTTACTCCGGAAGGATTTGTTAATTCAAAAGATAAATAAATAAAACTTGTGGCAGGATTTGGATACAGGTTTAGCTTGAACTTAGCGGGAGACTTATTGAAGATATAGGTATAATCCAGGGGAACCAATTGGATGTCCAGTGTTGTGGCCTTCCTGTTTTCAACAACAACACTGTCGATCTGTTTTTCATAATAACCCGGTGCGGAAAATTTTAGGTTATATGCCCCCTCATGGATTAACCGGTAATAATTTCCATCTGTTGAATCCAAATAAACATGAGAACTATCCTGATCATGATCAAGCACCTCAATTTTTGTCCTCAATGGGTTGCCTGTGATTGAATCAGTTACGGTTCCCCGGATACCAAAGAGACACTGTTTTGTATAATTTAAAAAAGACCGGTAATTGTAATTCCAAAGGTTTTCCAATTCCGATTCCGGGATTATTTTGGTATTGTCAAGTTCGATAGTTACTTCTCTCCTATGCAGGAAATAGGTAACATAATCCTGACGGCCACCGGCAATGGAATACCAATCCCAGCCATTAGTAATTCCATCATTAAACCCTGTCATGTAACCTGTGCTATGAGCTTGAACTGTATCTGCGTATTCATGTGAGATAAACTGAAACAATTCGTCATCGGGATGACGCCTTGACCAGGTATCCCACGGATAATTGACAACCTCTGCACCTGAGTGAAAATTAGCTGATAATATAAAATTATGTTTTCCCATAAAATCCATCATTACTAATGTCTCAGCCTGATAATCATTCCCGTCAGGATGAGGCCCGTCTGCAGGATCAGGAAAATTCCGGTTTAGGTCAACACCATTTGCATTTCTACGGGTAGCCCCGCTTATGGTATGGTTGCCTCCTGCATAGGTGCCATCCGGATTAGCCAGGGGATTGATCCATATCTCAATTTCATCCACCAAACTTGTTACAAGTGAGTCTGATCCGTAATTATTTAACAGATAATCAATATATCGCAACATTAAAACATACCCTCCCGTTTCATCTCCATGCATGGTTGAAGAAAATAGAAATTCAGGTTCATCTTCCTTTTCATTCACATTATCAGAAATCTTTACAAACAGAATTTTTCTGTCTTCCTCGCTGTAACCTATTGTATCCAACCAACACAAATCTGGATAATCACTTGCAAATTTCTTCATCAGGGAATCATACTGTTCATAGGTAGGATATGTTTGCCAATCCTGAAGGACTTTCAGGCTTTTACTTGTTTCTATAGCTGTTGGGAAAGCAGGTGAAATAATTTTAAAATCAAGATTAAATTTCAGGAATTGGTATAATTCTTTCTCATTCACATTTCCAAATACCATATTATTATCTACACTAGTAACAGATATTATTTTTGAGATGGTGTGAATTATGTTCTTATCCTTGAGTTCAAAAGAAATATCTACCTCTCCCCTCTCTTTTATAAACTTAAAAGCGTCTTCAACTTCACTGATATTCTTATTCTGTCCAAACAATCCACCCCTGTGGAACATCAGGAATAACAACATTAATATTACATATCTGTAATTCATTTTCTGGTTTTCGGTATCAGTTGGTTTCCCTGTCTGTTTGTTACCCCTGTATTAAACTGTGTTGTTTAGGTTTATAGCTATGTAAACATATCATTTTTTAGACATAAAAAAAGCATTGATTATTGCGATCCGCCAGCTGGCCCTGTGAAATAAAGGCAAAGCCTTTACTGCGAAGCAGTATTTCACAGGGCTGGCGGAGAAGCAATCTTTCACGGGTTACCGTAATGTGTAAAAGTAATTTTATTAATCTCCTCATTGAAACTCAGGTAGTTTGCTTCGTCACTCTGTTCCTCGCAAATTCGTTTCTTTATAAATCTTTTTATGTTAAAAAGCCTCAATCTTCCTTAAATATAATGACGAACCGACCGACCGACCGAAGTCATTCGGGCGGGGAGCTTCGTCCTACTCACCAATTTTTACTCCTTCAACCTCTGACTCAACCTTAGCCTTTATATCCTTTTCACAAACTCTGCCCCGCCTTCGTATACTACGGCGGGCAGGCAGATTCTTCAGACGCTGGCAGGTCTAATGCCAGCCGAATACAATTCGGCTCTACAATCCTCGCATAATCCTTACTTAATAACCACCTAATTACAGCGAACGAAGTGAGCAAATTACGCTGAGCGTCAGCGAAGCAAATTTACCCCGTGAAACCCTGCACAGCAGGAGCAACGAAGTTGCTGTTTCACAGGGTGAACGCGAGTCCGCCAACCGGCGAACGAGCTAATGACAACCAAATTAAATCACCAAACATCTACAATATCCAATATATTCCCCACTCAATCTTCATTTCATGCATATATCCCAAACTACACATTAAACCGAATATACAAAATATCTCCGTCCTGCACGATATAGTTTTTTCCTTCGATATATTGTTTACCAGCTTCCCTGCACGCCTGTTCCGATCCAAGTGATACAAAATCTTCATACTTCATTACCTCTGCCCTGATGAATCCTCTTTCCATATCACTATGGACAATACCGGCTGACTGTGGGGCAGTTGTGCCCTTCTTAAACGTCCAGGCTCTGATCTCCCTGGAATTCATGGTAAAAAATGTCTGCAAATTTAATAGTTTATACGCAGATCTAATGAACTTGTTAACTCCGGGTTCACTCAAACCAATATCCGCCAGGAATTCCATTCTGTCTTCCGGGTCGTCAAATTCTGCGATTTCAGCCTCCAATCCTGCTGCAATTACTATAACCTCTGCCTTTTCATCCTCAACGGCTTTCTTAAACTCATCGACATAGATGTTTCCCTTAACAGCAGATGCTTCATCTACATTACATACATACAAAACCGGTTTTGAGGTCAACAGGAATAAATCATCAACGATTTCTTTATCTTTTTCATTAACCGGTACCGTCCTGGCTGAACCAAGCCCTTCGATGTGCTCCTTGTAAACATTTAAGACCTCCATCTCTTTGCCAGCATTTTTATCACCAGCTTTTGCAACTTTTTCGAGCTTCTTAATCTTTTTTTCTATGGTTTCCAGATCTTTTATCTGCAGCTCAAGTTCAATGGTTTCCTTATCCCTAACCGGATCAATTGATCCTTCAATATGAGTCAGGTTTGGATCATCAAAGCATCTCAGTACGTGTATTAGCGCATCTGTATTTCTAATATCACCAAGAAATTTATTTCCTACTCCTTCACCTCTGCTCGACCCTTTTATAAGTCCGGGTATATCAAGAATTTCAACAGTAGTTGGAACGACTTTTTCAGTTTTATATAATTTTTCTAATTCATATAACCGATTATCAGGGACAACGATCCTGCCAATAT
>CAZEWS010000017.1:10927-15109 GCA_964515985.1 uncultured Rikenellaceae bacterium
GTACTAAAAGCAAACCGGGTTGTTTCGGCTTTTGTATTTGAAATACAATTAAACAAGGTAGTCTTGCCTGTGTTGGTTACTCCGATAATTCCACACTGTAGTGCCATATTGTATCAGTTTACATATCAATAGCGTAAAATTACACTTTTCATGGATAGAATTGCAATTTAACATTTGTTTATGGTTCCCGGTTCTTTTCAAACACTGTCGGGTCGCCCACTCTGCAATCCTGCCCACAGACTCTGACAGGTTTTACCGGTTAAAATTATTTCTTAATTTTAGCGTTTAAAAGGAAGCCAAGTGGCAAAAAATAATGATAAGGAGCTTCTTAGCCTCTTCAGGGATGAAAATACCCGTCATCATGCTTTTAACATCATTATCCGGAAATACCAGGAAAGGTTATACTGGCATGTTAGAAGAATTGTTATTTCACATGACGATGCTGATGATGTCATCCAAAATACATTTATCAGGGTGTGGAATGGCATGGAGGAATTCCGCGAGGCTTCTCAATTATATACCTGGTTATACAGAATAGCCACAAACGAAGCCTTAAGTTTTTTAAAACAGTATAAGCAGGTCTTACCAATCCGGAAAGTCATGAGACTCTATCAGGCTGAAAATCAGTATAAAAATTTCCTTTTACGGCAGATAAGAGATCAAAGGCAAAATCTCCCCCAAAGAAGAAGGTTTTGATAATTATATTCGTCTGACGACTGCAGGCGTCAGACGAATAAATCTTTTCAAAACAAGTCAATGGTCAACGGGCCGGATCCGTCTGACGGCTTCAGTCCGTCCGACGGATAAGTTGAGAGATAAAGTCCCATATAAAGAGGGTAATTTGGATACCCCGCCATAAATGGCGGGGTTAGTCAAATTTTTTTTGGAAATACGTTTTCACACAGCCTCTGTAGTCGGGGAACGAGGATATTAATCCAAACTTCCAACCTCTTTCTCCACTTCCCCGAGAATTTCACACGATTTAACCAACTCTTTCATCCGTGTATGATCAGGATACAGGGGACGGTCAACATGGAGAAATTCAACATATTTACGAATCACTTCTTTTGCTTTAGTGGTTCCTTCACCGAATTTATATTCTCTAAAATCAAGGGCTTGTGCGGCTGCCATAAACTCAATACCTAATATTCCATAAGCATTATCCAGTATCTGGAAGTTTTTAATTGCAGTATTCATTCCCATGGAAACGAAATCTTCCTGATCGGCAGCCGCCGGGATTGATTGAACGGAAGCAGGTGCAGACAGAATTCGCTGTTCAACAATCTGCATATCGGCTGTATACTGGCTCAGCATCATACCCGAGAACATACCGGCTCCTTTCGTAAGGAAAGCAGGTAATCCCACGCTTAAAGCAGGATTATTCAGCCGGTTCATTCTTCTCTCCGACATCACACTAACCATGGTAATAGCAGCGCCTGCCATATCCATTGGCAGGGAAACCGGTGAGCCCTGAAAATTGGCTCCCGTAAGCTGAAGGTTTTCTTCCGGGAAAAAGACAGGGTTATCCCCCACTCCATTTAATTCAATTTCCACCTGTGTCTGGGCAAATGCCAAGGCATCATGGGCAGCGCCTATGACCTGGGGAGTCGACCGCATGGAATAGGCATCCTGAACTTTGCATTTGATCTTTCCTTCTATCAAATCTCCCTTACGGATAAGTTTTTGAATTGCTTTTGCACTCCTGACCGCACCCGGGAACCCACGTACTTCATGCAATTTAGGTGTATAGGGTTTCATATTGGCTTTTAAAGCTTCAAGCGACATAGCAGCGGCAATTTCTGCCTGTTTCAGCCAGTTGTTAGCGTCATAGAGGAACAAGGCGCTCATTGCCGTTAACAGATTCGATCCGTTTATAGCAGCAAGTCCGTCACGGGCAAGTAAACCAGGTATAGAAATACCTGCCTTATCCATAGCCTCCTTGCCATCCAAAAGTTCTCCTTTAAAATACGCTTCCCCTTCTCCCATCAATAATAGCGCTATTTGAGCCATGGGCGCCAGATCGCCTGAAGCACCCACTGATCCCTTTTGGCAAACAAATGGAGTAACGCCTTTATTTAACATTTCGACTAATGTTTGTGTTATTTCATGCCGGCAACCTGAATTTCCATGAGCAAGAACATTGATCCTGCCAAGCATGGCGCCTCTTATATACTCAATTGGAGCAGGATCGCCTATGCCGGCAGCATGATTATAGATCAGGTATTTCTGAAAATCCTTGATTTGATTTTCATTTAAAACCATTTCTGAAAATTCTCCTATGCCGGTATTAACGCCATACATAATCTCATGAGCGTCGATCTTTTTCTCCAGCATAGCCCTGCATGCTTTTATTCTTACAATAGCATCCGTATGTAATTCAACTTTCTGATTGTTCCTGGCAACATTTACTACATCTTCAATGGTCAGGTCAGTCCCTGTAATTATTAATGTCATAACAAAATCTTTTTTATTAATTCTTCAAGGCTGATTTTTCCCTGATGTCCTGTTTTCATATTCTTAAGGGTGATTACATTATCATTCATCTCATTTTTACCAACCAAAGCAATAAAGGGGATATTGTTATTATTGGCGTAGTTCATTTGCTTATTTATTTTAACAATATCTGGATATATTTCGGTATTGATTCCTGCCTTTCTGACCTTAGCCAGTAATTTAAGGCAATATTTTTCTTCAACGTGACCAAAGTTTAAAAAAAGCAAAGTTGTGGTCGATGTTGTTTCTTCAGGGAATCCATCGGTTTGATTTAAAACATCATAAATCCTGTCGGCACCAAAAGAAATACCAACACCCGAAACATCGCTTAATCCAAAAATACCTGTCAGATCATCATACCTTCCTCCACCGGCAATACTTCCAATATTTATTTCTTTCGAAAGCGCTTCAATAATTGTACCTGTATAATAATTTAAACCCCTTGCTAATGTCAGATCAACCTCCACTTCAGTCTCAATTGATAAATCATTCAAATAATCAAAAATTTCCTGAATCTCCCTGATTCCTGTTAAGCCCGTTTCAGAATATGTTTTTTTTTCGGAAAATCTCTTTTCAAGATCTTTTACTTCAAGTTCATTCCCATCTGCGGTCAACTTTTTTTCAAAAAATTTAACCGCATCAGCAGAAATTATTGATTTTTTCATTTCTTCAATCACACCTTCGTGTCCGATTTTTTCCAGCTTGTCAATGATGTTGGTTATGGTATTGAAGTTTTCCATTTCTCCCAATGATTCTGCAATGCCAAATAATATCTTCCTGTTATTTATTTTTATAACAATCCTTATCCCTAATTTTGCAAATATTTCATCAGTTATTTGAATTAATTCCACTTCATTCATAAGGGCATTGCTGCCTATTACATCAACATCACATTGATAGAATTCTCTGTATCGTCCTTTTTGAGGACGATCAGCTCTCCAAACCGGTTGTATCTGGTATCGTTTAAACGGAAATGTAATGTCATTTCTATGCTGGACAACAAATCTGGCAAAGGGAACAGTAAGATCAAACCGCAATCCTTTCCCGCAAATCCTGCCGGCTAAGCAATTCAGGTTTTTATTGTTTAATTCTTCAACAGAAAGTTTCGAAAGGAAGTCTCCGGAATTCAGGATCCTGAACAACAATTTATCGCTTTCTTCCCCGTACTTGCCTAAAAGGGTGGTAAGATTTTCCATAGCAGGTGTCTCTACAGGCAAATAACCATATCTTTGAAATACTTCCCTTATCACATCAAAAATATAGTTTCTCCTTACCATTTCGGCTGGCAGGAAATCCCGTGTGCCTTTTGGTAGTGAAGGTTTCTGGCTCACTTGTTAATCTTATTTACTTGATAAATTGAATGGATAAAGGGTAAGCAAATTCTTCCCCGCTATTGGCTCTGATGCTTGCGATAATAATAAATATAATATTAATAATACCTAAGGCAATTAGAAGGAAAATACCAATAATCAGCAATATAAGAATTGCTGACAAAAACATGTAAATGGTCATGGAAATCTGAAAATTCATGGCTTCTTTCCCTTGCTTATCCACCCATGGGAGCTCTTCCTTTTTAATAGCCCAGATAATAAGAGGACCGATAATGTTTCCAAGTGGGAAAACAAACATAGCCAGGGCTGCCAGATGACATAGCATTCCCCATGTTTTTTCATCGCCTGTTAAAGATTT
>CAZEWS010000017.1:15119-23187 GCA_964515985.1 uncultured Rikenellaceae bacterium
CAGCCGTTTGAAATCCCGTCCCAGAAAACCGTCGGGCCGCTTTGGGTTTATAACATGATAATTGAAGAAATAGATTTTGGCGTCATCAGCGCCAAACACAATTTTATAATTCCTGCCGGTTTTTCTTTGCCCTTCCGGACCTACCTTATGCAGAATTACTCTGTTTTGCTGCTTATTTTTGATGGCATTTTCGATATCCTGATGAGATACGATCTGAACTTCATAGGGATAAAAGTCTTTAATCTTGGATATAGTATTTACCTCTTCACTTAAATCGTCTTCTGCAACAAGGAATACCTTATCCTTTACGCTTGGTGCATTTTGATTATAATATTTAAGATAACGTAATGATGTTACTGTAGGATCTTTTGCAATCAACTTAACATGTTCCTGGATAAACCGTATCATTATTCCCAGCTTATATATATATATCATTTCATCACCCTCGGAATATGAAAGCGGGATCGAGCAAAATTCCGGCATCTCAGCAATTGTTTTCACGTTGATACCCAAAATAAGATTCAGAAAATTGTAATATACATTTTTCTTATCCCGTTCAAAACTGGTCTGGGTTAACACCAAAAAAGAATAAGCAGAATCAGATCTTTTTTTATTAAAATCAGCAATAGAAATAAATTCAAAATCTGTAATATTCCAATGCTGCTCTATTGCTTTTTTTATATACATATTATATCCTGAGAAAACTCCATCTTCCAAAACCACCAGTGTTTTAGAATTCATAAATAAGTCAACATCCCTGGCGGTTGGAAATGGTGCCTGAGCCATCAGGTTAAAAAGGGAAACATTGAGGATCAGGCTAAAAATTATTTTTTTCATTTTGGAATGTTTTTAATTAACAGGAAAATAAATCGGATTTCTCTCGTTAAATTGTCGTATATATAAAAACTTTAACTGCTTTTTTTTCCTTTTACTTAACCTCATGTACTGATCATGCAATTCCGGATCACGCATTAGCGCAAAGGCCACACTTTTGATATCATATTCCATTACCTTCCCCGAATCAAATTCAAGAATAAACTGCTGCATTTCGGTTTTAGTATAGGGAGTACTCCTTGAGGGATTGTAATAATAATCATAATAACTGTACCGGTAATAGTAAGGATCGTAATAGCGATTTTCATAAGTGGTAATGTTTGCAACAAAATGACAAATGCCCCCAACAATTGTTATCCTGTGGAAATCTCCGCTAGTTTGGTAATATAAAACACCATTCCGGGAATATCCCCAAATGTTATCTGTTTTAATTTCCTGTCTGACACCAAACCGGTCGTAATAATAAATGATATCCTTTGCCAGTACTTTTCTGAAAAATTCCTTATTATAAATATCAACCGGTGTAAGTATGCGGGATTTAGCTATAGGCCTATTATCTTTTACCTGCTCGAAATTAAGAAATAATCCTTCCGTGAATTTAAAATCATGAGAATATTTAACTAAACGGGTAGAATCAAATTGTGCAAAGGCACTCCTACATATCAAAATTAATAATATTATGCTTCCAATAATCCTCTTCATAATAAACTCCCTTGATAATCCCGGTTTTTAACAAAATTAATTTTTTCTTTCCAAATCCGAAAAAATAATTTCTAACAATAACTTAAATAAGCCCGTTAAAGCTTAAGTGAAATCTATAATTCTGTGCAAAAAGTATACCTCATTATTTAACCAGTTTTTAGTTTTTGCAAAAAACCCCCGACATTAGTAATAATGAAAATGATATAAAACCCCGAACAGGGGTTTAACCAGCCTGCCGGCAGTATGTTTCTTCACAATAAAGGTAACAGTTTTAATTTTTTATCAGTACATTTACTAAGAAGAAAAAAAACAAGTAAGTATTGAATAATCTGTTAAGAATGGAGCAGAATGTTAAGAAGAGTAAGTTGAAAAATCCCGAATGAGTTTTACGAAGTAAAACCACTTTGAATAACCCTAAACAGAAAAGGGATCCGCCGGATCCCCGTTTTGTTGATGTCCTTTTTTTTATTTTGCTCCGGCTATAATATCCTCCAGCATTGCTGTTGTTAAGGATTTTGGCCTTTCAATCGCATAACCCAATGCACGGTCCCAAATAATGTTGGAAAGTACACCAATCGAGCGACCAATACCAAATAGAACCGTATAGAAATCATATTCGCGCACACCGTAATACCATTGAATCACACCTGATTGGGCATCAACATTCGGCCAGGGATTTTTCGCCTTTCCATGTTCCCTCAGGATGTCCGGAACAACGTCATACAATAAACTCACATATTTAAAAATCGGATCATCAGGCAAGTATTTCAAGCAGAAATCCCTTTGTGCTGTATAACGCGGATCGGTTTTTCGTAAAACTGCATGTCCATAACCAGGTATTACCTGTCCTGAGTTTAATGTATCCCAAACAAATTTCTTCATTTCTTCTGTTGATGGCACCTCGCCTCCCATGTTTTCAATTACGCCTTGTATCCAGCGTAATACCATTTCATTTGCCAGTCCGTGCAATGGCCCGGCTAAACCATTTATCATTGCTGAGATTGCATAATAAACATCTGACAGAGCACTTCCTACAAGATGACCCGTATGAGCGCTAACGTTTCCGCTTTCATGATCGCTATGTAAAATAAAATACAACCTCGACAAGTCATCATAGGGTTTATCAATTCCCATCATATGAGCGAAGTTGCCACCCCAGTCTAAATTTGGATCTGGCGGAATAATATCACCATTTTTGTATTTCTTTCTGTATATATATGATCCAATTTCAGGGAGTTTTGCCAAAAGGTTTAATGCATCCTCGTATGTTGAATCCCAATACACCATTTTACTGATCCCTGACTTATATGCTGCGGCAAATTCTGATTCTTTTTGCATTGAGAGAATTGCAGCGGAAAACATGACCATTGGATGACTATCGTCAGGCATGGCATTAAGTACATCAAAAACATATTGGGGAACAGTCTTTCTTTTATTAAACTCATCGGCAACTTCTTTCACTTCAGAATCGGATGGTATATCTCCTGTTAAAAGCAAATATATGAACCCTTCAACATAGGGCGCTTCAACCCCGGAGGGTCTTGGCAGTTTTTCAAGAACTTCCGGTATGGTATATCCTCTGAACCTGATTCCTTCGAACGGATCCAGATAAGAAATATCGGTTACAAGGCATTTTACACCCCGCATACCACCAATTGCTTGTGCAATAGTTACATCACTGATTTTTTCAGTTCCATGTTCCTTCAGGAGCTTAGTTGTTCTAGGTCTCCATTCGTCAATTTTTTTCGATAGTGTTTGTTTTAATGTGGACATTTGAAACGGAATTTATTTAAATTAATTAAACTTTTTTATCCTAATAAAAGTAAGGAGCAAATCATTAATTTCCTAATGAAAAAATATATTTAGAAACATAAAATGAAGAAAAGTGAGAAGTGAATAGTGAAAGGTAAAAAGTTAAAAGTTAATAGTTATAAGTTAATAGTTGAAAGTGAAAAGTTTATAGAGTATGGAGGGGTAGAATGACAGATTATTTAAGGAACTTAAAATCCCTTCCAATAAATCTGGCATCCTTACCCAAAGATTCTTCAATCCTGAGTAATTGATTATATTTTGCAATCCGATCAGAACGTGATGCTGATCCGGTTTTAATCTGGCCTGTGTTTAGTCCTACAGCAAGATCTGCAATGGTAACATCCTCCGTTTCACCTGATCTGTGGCTAATTACTGATGTAAATGAATTTATAGTAGCCAACCGGACTGCATTTATAGTCTCTGTTAATGTTCCGATCTGATTTAACTTAATCAGGATCGAATTAGCTACTTTTTCATTTATGCCGCGTGTCAATCTTTTTACGTTTGTAACAAACAAATCATCACCCACAATTTGCACATTTTTCCCAATTACTTTGGTAAGTTCGTGAAATCCTTTCCAGTCATCTTCATGCAAACCATCCTCTATTGAAATAATCGGATACTTTTCTGTCCAGTTTTTCCAGTAATCAACCATTTCAGATGTAGATTTGTCTTCACCGGTCGATTCGAAATGATATACTTTCCTTTCCTCATCGTAGAATTCTGAAGCTGCCGGATCGAGAGCAATCCAAATATCCTTACCTGCCGTATAACCAGCTTTATAAATTGCATCAAGTACAACCTCCATGGCTTCCTCATTTGAATTCAGGTTTGGAGCAAACCCACCCTCATCTCCAACATTGGTAGAATGACCTTTTACTTTTAAAACAGCCTTTAAATGATGAAATACTTCCACACCCATTCTCAGGGCTTCACTGAACGATTCAGCCCCAATCGGCATAACCATGAATTCCTGAATATCAATTTTGTTATCGGCATGTTGACCACCATTCAGAATATTCATCATCGGTATGGGTAAGGTATTAGCATTGATTCCCCCAAGATACCGGTAAAGCGGTTGTCCGGTTTCTTGTGCGGCCACCTTAGCAACAGCAAGCGACACGCCAAGGGTTGCGTTTGCTCCCAGGTTGGATTTATTTTCGGTCCCGTCCAATTCGATCATGGCAGCATCGATAGTACCTTGATTAAATACGTCATACCCGCGCAATTCTTCATTCAATATACTATTTACATTGTTTACTGCTTTCAGCACACCTTTACCTAAATAGTAATCTTTATCACCATCTCTCAATTCAACTGCTTCATGTACACCTGTTGAGGCTCCAGAAGGGACAGCGGCTCTGCCTATATAGCCGGTATCGGTAAAAACCTCAACCTCAATGGTTGGATTTCCTCTTGAATCCAGTATCTGTCTGGCATGAATTTCTGAAATGTGTCCCATAGTTTATTTATTTTTTATCAGATTCCTTTGGGGGTTCTGGTGTTGGATCAGTCTCTTCAATTTCCTCTTTAACTTCTTCTTCTGCACTTTCTTTTATTTCATCCTCAACAATACCGGTTCCGGGTTCTTCAGAAGTTGCAACGGTATCAGTTTTTTCTTCATCACGGGTCTCCTCTGACACTTCAGGGATTTCATCCACAGCAACATCAGCAGTTGAAGTTTTGGCAACAGGTTCGGTTGATTTTTTCTTTCCTCCCCGTCTTCTTCTTGTTGTTTTCGCCTTTGTTTCAGTTTTGGCTGCAAGCATATTTTCATTATAGTCGACTAATTCAATAATGCACATATCGGCATTATCCCCAAGACGATTTCCTGTTTTCAGGATCCGGGTATACCCACCGGGTCGTTCAGTGATTTTTGGAGAAATTTCCCTGAATAACTCGGCAACGGCATATTTATTTCTTATATAGCTGAATACAACTCGCCTGGAATGCGTTGAATCTTTCTTTGATTTTGTGATCAAAGGTTCAATAAACATTCGTAAGGCCTTTGCCTTAGCTGTAGTTGTCCGAATTCGTTTATTTAAAATCAACGATGCAGCCATATTTGCAAACAGAGCTTTTCTGTGTGCACTCTTCCGGCTTAAATGATTAAATATTTTTCGATGACGCATAGTATAAAAATCCGTTACCAGGTTTCACACAAATCTTATTCCTTTTCCAACTTAAACTTGCTGATATCCATTCCAAAAGTCAGGTTCATGGATTTCAACTTATCATCTAATTCAGTAAGGGATTTCTTTCCGAAATTCCTGAATTTTAATAAGTCATTTTTATTATACTTTACCAGGTCGCCAAGTGTCTCAACTTCAGCGGCTTTAAGACAATTTAATGCACGAACTGACAGATCCAGATCAACAAGTTTGGTCTTCAGCAATTGCCTCATATGAAGAATTTCCTCATCAAATTCTTCATTTGCAAACTTTTCATCAGAATCAAGTGTTATTTTCTCATCTGAGAAAAGCATAAAATGATAAATTAAAATTTTAGCGGCTTCCTTCAAAGCATCTTTCGGATGGATTGATCCATCGGTTTGAATTTCAAATATGAGTTTTTCATAATCGGTTTTCTGCTCAACCCGATAATTCTCTACCGAGTACTTTACATTTTTAATTGGGGTAAAAATGGAATCAAGCGCAATTACTCCAAACTCTGCTTCAATGGGCATGTTTTCTTCTGAGGGCACATAACCTCTACCCTTATTAATGGTAATTTCCATTTGAAGTTTTATATCTTTCTCCATCTGGCAAATTACATGATCAGAATTCAGAATCTCAAAACTGTTTAAAAACTTTGAAAGATCACCGGCCTTGAATTCATCCTGTCCGGTAATGTTAACCAGGATTTTTTCGTTTTCAATATCCTCAATTTGTTTTTTGAACCGGATCTGTTTTAGATTCAGGATAATTTCTGTTACATCCTGGATTACGCCTTTAATGGTAGAAAACTCATGATCAATCCCGTCGAATTTTACAGTGGTAATCGCATATCCTTCAAGGGAAGAAAGCAAGATTCTTCGAAGGGAATTACCAACCGTTATACCATACCCAGGCTCCAACGGACGAAACTCAAACTTTCCAAAAGTACTGTCCGCTTCGACCATTATTACTTTGTCTGGCTTCTGAAATGCTAGTATTGCCATATAAAATATAAATATTTATTTAGAAAATAGTTCAACAATTAATCGCTCTTTTATGTTCTCCGGAATCTCTTCTCTTTCCGGCATATTCAGAAATTTACCTTTCAATTTATCGCGGTCCCATTCAAGCCACGAAACATTTGCATACCGGGCTGATTCAAGAGATGAAGTAATGACTTCAAGCGATTTGGATTTTTCGCGTACTCCAACAATATCATCAGCTTTCACTATATATGAAGGAATATTAACTACAATGTCATTAACAGTAATATGGCGATGAGAAACCAATTGTCTGGCACCGTTTCGGGTAGGTGCAATACCAAACCGGTAAACTACGTTATCCAAACGTGATTCAAGCAACTGTAATAAAACCTCACCTGTAATTCCCTTACTCCCCGAAGCTTTCTTAAATAAATTCAGGAATTGCCTTTCCAGGACACCATAAGTATATTTTGCTTTTTGTTTCTCCTTCAATTGGATGCCATATTCGGATGTTTTCTTCCTTCTTTTATTTGTTCCGTGCTGTCCTGGAGGATAATTTTTCTTTTCAAACGACTTGTCGGGTCCGTATATAGGATCACCAAATTTCCTTGCAATCTTACTCTTTGGACCTAAATATCTTGCCATATAGTTTGTTTTATGAAATTTTTTATTTTGTGTTGATTATAATCAGAATTCTTTTTTCCAACATTAAATAAACTACACTCTCCTTCTTTTAGGGGGTCTGCAACCATTGTGTGGAAGAGGTGTCACATCAACAATTTCAGCAACTTCAATCCCATTTGAGTGGATGGTTCGAATAGCTGATTCTCTTCCGGTGCCCGGGCCTTTGACAAACACCTTCACCTTTCGCAACCCCAAATCATAGGCTTTTTTTGCACATTCATCCGATGCTACCTGGGCAGCATAAGGTGTATTTTTCTTTGATCCCCTGAAACCCATTTTTCCAGCTGAAGCCCATGAAATTACCTGTCCTGACTGATTGGTGAGTGTAATTATAATATTGTTGAAAGATGCATGTATATGCGCCTGTCCTATTGGCTCAACCTTAACAATTCTTTTTCTGGATGATACTTTCTTCTTAGCCATAATTTAGTCTTTATTTTGTAGCTTTCTTTCTATTTGCAACTGTTTTTCTTCGTCCCTTTCTCGTTCTGGCATTGGTTTGGGTTTTCTGTCCTCTGACAGGCATACCGATTCTATGACGAATGCCGCGATAACAACCAATATCCATTAAACGTTTAATGTTCAACTGAACCTCAGAGCGTAATTCACCTTCGACCTTATACTTTTCCGTAAGAATTTTTCGAAGCCTGACAATTTGCTCATCTGTCCAATCGGCTACTTTAATGTTTTTCTCTACGCCTGCTTCCTCTAAAATTTTTCTTGCTGAGCTTCTACCTATACCAAAAATATAGGTTAACCCAATTTCTCCTCTTTTGTTTTTCGGTAAGTCCACACCTGCTAATCTTGCCATAAGAATATGATGTTAATGTGTTTACAATGTATTTTTTTATCCCTGACGTTGTTTATGCCTGGGATTTTTCTTATTAATAACGTATA
>CAZEWS010000018.1:0-13793 GCA_964515985.1 uncultured Rikenellaceae bacterium
GATTACCCCAGCGCATAAGGGACTTACACCCTCTGGACTTTCTTTTATTCAAAGGACTTTACTAAATTTACCATACAAGGCACACACAGCACCTATAGCCAATGGCCGGTGTGGTAGTTGTTTGAAACAGAATGAGAAACTTGAAACGAATAATAAATAAATAAACAGAATGCGGTTAAAACGACCACTGGCCATAGCTGCAAACCGTTATGGGTAATAAACAAAATAATATCAATGACTTAATTAATGAAAATGAAAAAAATAGTAATGCCATTTATTAAAATACTGCTTTTAACAATTATTTATGTTATAGTAGTTTCAGTTATCTCGGGAATTTTAATAACAGTAGGATTTGCTTTTCCTGAAATTAATGTAGATCAATCAACTTCTTTTTTACAGTTGATCTTTGTAGGATTTATTAGTTCTTTTTTCATTGTTTATTTAGCCCAAAAATATAAACAGCTAAAAAAATGGACTTTTTTTATGATTGTTTTTTTTATTCTCTTTTTATCGAATATTTCAGTAGCGATTGAAGGAAAAATATTTACTCCAGAATTAATAACAAATAATGTTTTTATAACCTTATTTATTCAGCAAATAGCAATAGGATTATTTTTTGCATTCATAGCTACATTAATGAATCGAAAAAAATTTATAGCTTCTGATGAAATTTACAAAAGCAGTAAATCATTTAATTTTTCTTTTATATTAAAAATACTGCTAAGTTCATTTATATATATGACAATGTATTATGTCTGGGGGTGGATTAACTACAATTTGTTTACAAAACCATTTTACGAAATGGGGATAAGTGGTCTTGATGTTCCCTCAACCTCCACAATTCTTAAAAGTATATTTATTCGCGGAATATTGATTACTATATCGATAGTTCCTTTCTTAAAATTTGCACAACCTGACAATAATCGGAAAATGTATGAAACCGGAATGATACTCTTTCTTTTTGGAGGTTTGATACCCCTATCCTTAACTCTCGCAATATTTCCGCTAGATTTTGTTTTATTCAGTCTTGCTGAAATATTTCTTCAAAACTTTTTAACTGGTATTATCATATATAAAATATTAAAAATTAATAAATTACTCCCCATAATCGAGCATAATAAAACATTTGGCAGCTAGCGGTATATTTACACACTATCACCTTTACATTAACGACATATATATCTGATAACTTTGCCCTTTGCAATGCCAAACGTTTCATATGCGTGATATATACAGCCAAAAGTTACGCTTTCGCTAAAATTACAGCAGGTGAGTATTAGCTAAGGCGAAATAACAAGGCTTGCTTTGGAATAGAGACACAAATATGTCCTTCATTAATTTTTTAAAAACAACCGGAAAGTTTTATGATTTCTCAGGAAATTTTCTCAGCTTCAATCGATACCAAATAGGGCCTTTTCAGGTGACTGTGATAATACGCCAACCGGAAACCTGCCCGATGTTGTTAAAGATTGTTTAATCAATTTTGATCGATGTTGATATTCATCAATATTATCAGATGAAACAAACACATGGACCACAAAGGGTTTATAGATCAATTTGGCTTTCATGTAATCCTGAAAATTTTCAAAGCAACTGTTCCATTGTGTCTGAAAATCGCCTTTACATGAAGGTATAAAAATTTGATAGTTCGGCTTTATCATACTTACAACTCTGCCTTTTGCTAATTCCGTTTCTATTTCGAATAAATTCTTCAAACCTATATTTTTTCCAAAAGTTATCAAATGATTTTCTACATTTTTCGGTAACCAACCTGCAAACCTTTTTCACCAAGAACAATTTTTTCAATTTGATTTGGCTCAATGTTCACTTTACCGGTAACAAACTCTGGAATATTAAAAGATTCCATTAAATCCATGTAAAAGTCCGGATTTTTTTGTGGAAGGAGAAAGGGTTTACCAATCTTTCCATTTTCATCAATATGGGCCATAAAAGGGCGTGTGTAAAGGCCGTCAATCCGGCGACTGCTAAATACAAACCATCGTGAATTGGAGGACCAGGAATGGTAACTTTCCATATCGTTACTGTTTACTTCGTCTAATGCATAATATTTTTTCGTATGCAGGTTAAGCATATACAAATCGGCATCTTTATGCCAAATAGAAAAATTGCCATAACCCGCCATGGTAAACATCAGGTAATTGCCATCGGGCGAAACTCGGGGAAATGAAATACTTTTATCTATTGCTTCGGCGTTTACAAGGGTATCAATCTGATCTCCAAAAGAACCGGTCTCCGGATCAAATGCAATGGCACACAGGTTATATTTTACTTTGTTATAATCTTCAGGAATAGTCTGTGATTTCGAGCTGCAAAAGATCAAACTTTTTCCGTCAGGTGAAAAGGTCGGAAAAGTTTCAAAGTTTTCTTTGGTAGAAATGACATTACAGGTCAGCAATTCATTCTTACGAATATCGTATACCACCAGGTCCGATTCGGAATCTACTACCTCAACCCGTTTATCGGTTGTTGCATGAAACACCTGCGATATTTTATTTACCGAAAAAGCGATATAATTACCACTGGGGTGCCAATACGGATAGGTACAGTTAGAAAGCGTGTTTTCTGTTTTGGTATTGAGTTTCTTAACTACTTCGTCCTGAATGAGCATAGTACCTCCATTTGCCGATCGCATATGAAACATCATATTATCAGGGTTGTTTTGTTTGAAGGAATGGCAATTCATACAAGCACCCGGAAACAAGGCATTGTCAATAATTACCTCCTGGTTAAAATCAGTTAATGACCTCTGGTAAATGCCCATCTTACTCCAAACCTGGTATCCGGGTGCTATCAACCTGTATACCAAATAGGAATCAATAGGATCGTCACACACAAACAAATTAAAAGGTACGTATTTTTTCCAGCTCCCGTTATTTTTTGTATAAACCGATACGGTAAGATTTTCTCCGGCATT
Source organism: uncultured Rikenellaceae bacterium (assembly GCA_964515985.1). GTDB lineage: Bacteria > Bacteroidota > Bacteroidia > Bacteroidales > VadinHA17 > CAZEWS01. Next base: position 2,936 of record CAZEWS010000018.1, read on the forward strand.
TTTATCCAGTAGTTTGTGCCATTTTTTTAATGGAATAGTAATCCTGTCCTTTCCGGAAATCATCAGGCTGGTGTTTTTTCCTTCGTATTCGACATAAATTCCATCGCAGGTATCCTTCATTATAAAATTTAAAGGAGCAATATTTCTCGGAATATCCACTTCCTTATAATCAGGAAATATGTCGGGTAATTCTGCCAACTGCTCAGCATTTTGAGGCATCTTTGTACAAGCTGTAAAAAGAAGTAGTAAAATGTTTATTTGAAAAAAAAAAATCTTATACATTCTTAATTTTTGAGCTGAATTCTATCTAAAATGATAATAATACCAATAGGTGTTCCAATATTTCTTTTTTAAAAGTTGCTTTGCATTTCGGCTTGATGTATATATACCGGCATAATCCCGGAGCTTGGTCTCTGTAATTTCGCTTATTGGGAAAGTATTATCTTTTTCAGGATTTTTCGAATACAACCCCAATACATATAAAATTGCTTCCTGATAGGATACAGGTAGAATTTCATATCCCATATCACGAACACGAGGAATAAAATTCATGAAGTTTTTCACATCTTTGGTTACAAGGTAATAAGCCATTAAATATTCAAAGATCATTTTATTTTGCGGGTTATCGTGAAGCGAGACCATTAAAATCTGGTCAATATGATCGATGGAAAAAAAATAGTCATGTGATGGTCGAATCCGGCGTTTTTCGCCCCAATCCGGATGTTGGTTTATTTTTTCTTCGTTATACAAATAGGTTTCTGTCTCTTTTGCCCACTTCCTGTAAAAGAATGTTTGTTTAAGCTTGTAAAGGTATTTACGTGCAACTTCATACTGGCCGTTTATCAGGTTTGTTTCAGCCAGCCGTTTAATAGCGCGTACAGTTTTCTGTAAATCGGGCGTGGCTTCCATACTTTCAAAAATGTACTGTTGGGATACATTCACCAGCCCCAGTTGATAAAAAACTTCATTACCAAGCATAGCAGACAAGTGCTCGCGATTATATGGCATAAATAAACCTTCTTTACCCGCCTGCCAATAAGCAAACATCTTTTCCCCAAGTTGTCCGGTTTTTGCCAGAGCCAGGTTCAGATAGTTTACGGCAAAGGTATTTTTAGGCATATCCCGGTCTGCCATTTCTATAATTTTTCCCCACTCTCCTCTCCTCACCTGATAATCAAATCCTTTAATATGTTCCGAACTCATGTTGGCAAAAAGACCAAAGCCATAATATCCTACAAACAATATCAACAGCAACTGAATTGAAAAGCCCATCCAACCAGGCGATGATTTTTTCGGATTGCGGAAAAATCTGAATACCAGCATCAGAACTGGTATACAAAACCAAATGAGAATAACAGGAAATGGAATGGTGGTTGAAATTTTATAATAATGATTGCTTACAAATGCTTGCAGGTGAGGAGTAGCAAAATAATACTTTTTGATCAGCAAAGGAAAAGTAAAAGCCAAAGCAACAAAAGTAATCAGCCAGAGAAAATGAAGGCTCTTTTGTTTTTTAGCAGTTTTTCGTTCAGCTTTTAATATCTCGTAGGCCAGCACAATAAATAAAAAAAGCAAATAACCGCCACCAGTAAGAAAATAAACTAAAGGAATAAAAAGCAGTCCGCATATACCACGAATTACAGATGATGAAACCGACATGTAAATCCTTGTGAAAAGCAAGGCCATAACAACTCCAATCAAACCAGAAAGTAAATAAAATTCATTGGTTAGGATCATACAATACCAAACTGATGGAAGAAAACTCAACAGAAAAAAATTATGGTTAGGCTGAATGGCAAATAATACCTTTTTAATGAGTTGTTGTAATCCAAATAAAAGCAATGTTATGATGGTGGCTCCGGCCAGGGGCAGATGATAAAACTGGGTAAAAAATTCGCCCAGGTACCCGATGAAACCGCCGGGTGTATTGACACTTTGTTTAAAATAATCTATAGTAACCAGAAAGAGCTGCAATTGTTCCTGAAAATAAAGGTTGTATTTATAAAAAAAGCTCCAAAAAACCCATATAGACAGAAAAATCAACAAGGTAATAATCTGTTGCAGGTTTATTTTATTCGGCCAGGTTTGTGTATGTATCTTTTGTTTCATTGTTACCTAAAAATCAATTGTGTTGCCGGGTATCAATAAATTTTACCTTTTCAGCTTCCTCTTTTTCAAAAACCCGTTCAACATCTATCGCATTGAAACCCGTTTCATGCTCCAGTAATTCAGGAATATTAAACGACTTATAAAAATAATCATAAATTTCCGGATCTTTCTGTGGAAGGACAATAGGTTTGCTTTCCTCCCCATTTTCATTAATATATGAAAAATAGGGTTTGCCATACATGCCATTGTCCCGCTTGCTGGCAAATACAAACCAGCGGTTGTTTGAAGACCAACTGTGATAAGAATTGGAATATTTTTTTTCATTCACAATGGGTAGTTTATTCAGTTCACCTGTTGAAAGGTCTAAATTGTAAAGTACTGCTTCGCTATGCCAAATAGGGAATGTGCCATAATCAAAAACCGAAAACATCAGATACCTTCCATCGGGTGATGCTTTGGGCAAACTTACCGTTTTATTTTCGATTTGGGAAGAAAACAGGGTATCTACATTGTTGTCAAAGGTTCTGGTGTCGGCATTAAAGCCAACACTACATAAACTATATTTTAGTTGTTTGTAATTCTCAGGAAGGGTAACCGTATCAGCCACGCAAAAGAATAGCTTTTTCCCGTCTGCAGAAAATTCAGGAAAGCTTTCCAATTTATCCGGACGGGCGATCTCTGGTGCCGAAAATACCTGGTTCTTATTAATGTCCAGCACCATTAAATCAGAAACAGTGTCGTATACTTCCATACGTTTGTCCATCATAGAATAAAATTCAGGAATAATAACATTGGTTGAAAAAGCAATGAACCTACCAGAGGGATGCCAGTTACCATATACCCCGGCAGATAAAGTTTGATCGGTGCTTGTGTTCAGTTTTCTAAGCTTTTCACCCTGGGCAATAATGGTCCCGCCTTTTTTGTGACGAATGTGAAAAAAGGACTGCTCCGGCTGGTGCTTATTGGTTATGTGGCAATTCATGCAACCCTTGTCCGTCAGATTATTGTCTGCCAGTACTTTTTCGTCAAAGTTGGTTATATTACGCTGCCTGATAGACAAGTTGTTATACACTTCGTAACCAGGCTCAATAAGCCGATACGTTAAAAACGGATCAATTTTTTCCGGTGTAACATACCAATAAAACAATTTGTATTGTTTCCAACCACCAGCTTTTTTTGCAAATACCTGAATCTGTAACGAATCTCCTTTGTGTTTATTAAGAAGATTATGAAAACGGACCACAGGAAATGATATTTTATAAGCCCCTTTTTCGGTTAGTTCCTCATATTTTCCTTTAATTTTCACCTCCAGCCGTTCGCCCGAATCAGTTATCATGAAATTTAACGGTGCGATATTGAATGGAATAGCAACATCTGTATAATCCGGATAAATCTCGGGATACTTATCAATGAACTGTACTTCTTTTTTACCGGAACAAGCACCCCATAAAAGTCCAATTAACACAGTTGCTAAAGTCCAACTCCACTTCATATCAATAGTTATTGAGGATCGCATAATGATAATAAAACCAGTAGGTTTTCCCAAACTTATTTTGCAATACTTTGCCATCACCCTTATATTGTTCAAAAGCGTCTATATATGCTTTGAAATTATTAACCACCGAAGGCTTAATATACAAGTTTTGCCGTATTTCTTCGGCTGGGTTTTGCATATAATAAATGAGCATAGCCTCCTGGTAAATCTCTGGTAATTGTCTCAATTGTACTTCGTTTTGGCCCATACACAGTTTTGCAAACTTTTCAATATCTTTTTGAAACAGGTAATAACAATTTAAATAATCAAAAGCATGTTTATTTTTGGGATTGGTTTCGAGCAGTAATTGTAAAGTTTTCTCGTGATCATTGGTAGTTTTTAAATCTTCGGAAATCGGTCTCAATTTACGCTTTACCATAATCCATGGAGTTTGGGTACAACGTTCCTCATTGATTAAATAGGACTCCATCGATTGTGCCCATTTTCGATGAAACATCGATTTTTTTAACATTTTTATATATTTACCTGCCACAGCATATTCGCCGTTGATAATATTGATTTGAACCAGTCGACGCATTAACCTTGAGCTTTTACTGTTGGGTGAAAAAATCATTCCCAGTAAAGCCGTGTGTTGTGAAGCATTCACATCACCCAAATGATAATAAACCTCATTGCTAAAAGTTATGGTGATATAATTTTGCTGAAAGTCCACCGGCAAAAATAATCCTCTGGTCCCGGTTTGAAATCCATCCATGAGACGTTCAGGCATACAGTCCATTTTAGAGTTAATTAGGTTATAGAAGTACGCTCCTACACTGCTTTTCAGTTGATGTTTTTTTGCAAGTTGTTGTGCTTTATCAAGGTGATTAAAATACAGTTCGCTATCAATCGAAAGCACTTTTTCAAGATTGAAGTCCGTATTTTTATAAAATGCAAATGTTCCAAAAGCCAACAAAAGTACCAATTCGGAAAATGGTAAAAAAAATGCAGACCTATGCCTAATAAAGTACTGTCCTAAAACAACAAGAATAATTACAGCAGACGGAACAATCAACCAACCCTGAGTTTCAGCCAATCGGGCAGACGGAAACAAGTATGCCTGTTCCATTGTCAATAAAAATATTCTTTTAAGAAGCATTGGGACCAGCAAACCAGTCAGCAGAATCAAGCTGGCCCAAATCCATGTTGAAAGCTTCCGTTGAGAAGAAACTAGTATTTCATGTAAAACAAATAGTACTGCGTATAAAATAATCGTGCCGCCAATTGCCCAATATACCAATGGAAGCAAAACAATGCCGAGTAACCGTCGAACAATTATACGGCGGACCATAAATAATAAAAGCAAGGAAGCCATCGCGAGAATGATGGCAAGGGTTGAAGACAAGCTGTAAAATATATTTCCATGCAAAGCCAGCACAGCAATAACCGGGGCCAGTGACAAAATTAAAACTGGTTTTTCAGGCGAAAATAGTTTTGACAATAACCGTACGAACAGCCAAAGCACAAAAACATTACCGGTAATTACAATGGCGCCGCCACCGCGCAGATAATAAAACCCGGTCAGAAAATCACCCAAATATTGTGCAATTACGCCCGGTTTAGCCAGATAGGTCAGGAAGTATTCTGGGGTAAGCAAAAATAACTGCATTTGCTCTGTAAAAAACAAATGATACGAATACCAAACAGCATAAAACAGTAAGCCAAACAATAAAATTATTAGACCTGCTGTTATTTCAATTCGTTGGTATTTCCTGTCAGTTATCATCATTTATTCATTTTTTACCTGCTGAATCCCTCTAAACAGTACTTGTTTTCCGGGTGAATTTTTCGCCATATCTTCCAACTTATATGGATCCACTTTTACCTTATCAATTACAAACTCAGGGAGGTTGAACGAATATAAAAAATTCTGATAAAAATCGGGGTCTTCTTGCGGTAACAAAAAAGGTTTACCTGGGTTACCATCCTCATCCATATATGCGATAAACGGAGTAGAATATAGCCCGTCTACCCTGCGTGTGCTAAATACTGTCCATCGTCCATTGGACGACCACGAATGGTAACTTTCCACATTATTGCTGTTTAACCTGGTTAATGGCCGGTATTTTTCCCCCAATAAATCATATAAATACAAATCCGACTCCGGGTTGTAACTCGGAAAGTTACCGTAATTAAACAGGTTAAACATTATAAAACGCCCGTCAGGAGAAACCCGGGGAATGGAAATACTTTTATTTATTTTTGCAGCCGAAATCAGGGTATCCACACGGTCGCCAAAGGTTCCTGTTTCAGGGTCAAAAGAAATGGAACAGAGGCTATACTTCATTTTTGCGTAATCAACCGGTAATTTGCCGGGTTTTGAGCTGCAAAAAAAAAGCGTTTTACCATCAGGAGAAAAGCAGGGAAAAGTTTCAAAGGCATTTTCCGAAAACAACAAAGAAGATGTAATCATTTCATTTTTCACTATGTCGTATACTACCATGTCTGATTTCAGATCGATAACATGGGCCCGGTGAGGTCCTATAGAATGAAAAATCTGACGTACCTTATCAATGGAAAAGGCAATGTATTTTCGTGAAGGGTGCCAATACGGAAAGGCAGCGCTGGCAAACATTTCTTCGGTTTTGGTATGCAGGCGATCTATCTCACCATCCTGAATTAAAATGGTCCCACCATTAAATTCACGTAAATGAAGTACCATATTATCAGGATCATTTTGTGCAAAAGAATGACAATTCATGCATGTACCCGGCATAAGTTTGCTGTTTAATATGGGTTCCTGGCTAAAAGTACTCAATGAGCGCTGATAAATGCCCATTTCGTTCCAACTCTGAAAACCCGGTAAAATTAGGCGATATACCAAATAACCGTCAACAGGTTCATTGGAAACCGTAATAACGAAAGGTTTGTATTGGTGCCATTGCCCATTGTTTTGAGCAAAAACAGTAAGTTGCAATTGTTGGCCTTTGTGATGTTCCAGTAATTCGGCCCACTTTTTCAAATCGAAATAAATTTTATTGCCATCATTTGAGCTTTCCAGTTTTTCATCGCGTCCCTCCACCACTACTGCTATAGTCGCACATGAATCATTTAACCTGAAATTAAGAGGAGCAATATTATAGGGAATGGTCACTTCGGTATAATCAGGGAATATATCTGGTAGCCTATTGAGTTTAATGGCGTCGTGAACTTGCGGCTGCCGGCAGGATGTTAAAATAACAGCAGCAAGTAAATGAAAATATAAGAGTTTCCACTTCATTCTACTTAAAATGTAAATAATACCAGTATGTTTTACCAAATTCATGTTCCAATTTTTGTTCATTTTGCTGCTTTCCAAGTGCATAAATACGGGCATATTGCTGAATTTGTAGAATAACACTTTCCGAGATCGGAAGTTCATTTACCACATCAGGTAAATCTGCTGAAAGAGTCATTAAATAAGCTATTGCTTGCTGAAAAACCAGTGGCATCTCTTCATAATTCAATTCTTTTAAGCGATACAGGTTTAAAAGAAAACCGTCAAAATCTTTTTTCAACAAGTAATAGGCCATCAGGTATTCAAATGCCAGACGATTTTGTGGATTGGCTTCCAGCAGAAACAACATGGCCAGGTCAAATTGCTCATTGTTATGGAAAAAGTCCAGTTTGGGTTGCAAATTGCGTTTCTCAGCCCATTCCGGGTTTGCGGTAATTTTTTGCTCATCATTTAAACTATTTATTGCATTTTTTGCCCAACGGCCATAAAACAAAGTCTGGCTTAAATAGCCGAGGTATTTGCGGGCAACCTTATACTGTCCGTTGATGATGAATGTTTCGGCCACCCGCTTCAGTGCCCTGACCGGGTACATGGCATCGGGTGTGGATTCTATTGTTTCCATGGCATACATTTGAGAAAAGTTGATCAATCCCAAATGGTAATATGGTTCATTACGAATAATCGGGTTCAAACCAATGCGTTCATAAGGATAATAAAGTCCCTCTGCATTTTCCTGGTTTATCATCATCATTTTTGAAGATAATTGTCCAGTTTTGGCAAGGGCCAGATTAGTCGCTAAAACCGACACCGGAGTGGTAGGATTTTCTTTTTCAGCCAGTAGAATAATTTGGTCCCACCTTTCCATCTTGACCAAATTGTCGTAGGTCATATTTAACTCTTCTCTAAAGTTGGCCATTTTACCAATGGCAATCACCGAAGCAGTAATAATTAAAATATTTAATAGCAATTGGCTATAAATTGAACTTCGATTTGAAATATTTTCCGGGATGAAGTACGAAAGTGCAAACAAAACGGGAATACCGGCAAAAATTAATTGAAGCGGTAATGGGAAAAATATGCTGATTTTATAATAAGCACCTGAAAAGTATGATTGCAGAAGGGTGTCAAATAAAAAATATTTTCTGGCCAAGAGTGGGATAAGCACTGATTCCACCAAATAAAGAAAACTAATAAAAAAATAAAGATTTTTTATTTTGTCTTTTTTCTGCAAAAACTGAATGAACGCTGCAATAAAAATAATGGCCGAAAAGATAAGAAAGGCACCGCCAGTGAGCCAATAAACCAGCGGTAGCAAGAAAAAGCCGGAAATTTGCCGGTATGTTATTTTCGAAATTGACAGGTAAACTAAAGCAAAAGATAAAGCAATAATAACACCAAAAATTCCAGATAAGTAATAAAAGTCGTTACAAAGCAAAGCCCAATAAGCAAGGGCAGGAAGAAATGACAAAAGAAGATAAGTACTGTTGGAGGAATAATAAGAAAATAGTTTTAGTGTTAGTTGTTGCAGCACAACCAGAGATATAGTAATGACGACTGATCCGATAAAGGGAAGTCCAAAGAACTGTGTGAAAAATTCATCCAAATAAATGGAAAAACCACCCTGAACAGTTAAATGTTGAATTAAAAAATCAAAACTTAGCAAAAACAATTGCATCTGTTCTTTTTGTAAAAGGTGCTGTTCATAAAAAACACCCCAAAACATAAAAGAGGCGGCCCCCATTAAGAATGTAAAAAACGTAATTAATGAAAGTTGTTTATGCTTGTTCATTTAAAATTTGAATATTTATTGCTGCACTTGTTGCCTTAATTGGGCATCACGTTCAAAATAGATATTGCCGACTTTATCTAAAATTTTATTTCTTTCCTCTGCCGGAATCGCATGATAATATAATTTAAACAAAAGTAAACCAATGCCATTATGAATATTTTTATTAATTGTGTAAAGATTTTCAGATAAAAATATATCACTAAGTTCCTTGGCATGGTTTGTCAGGCTGTCTTTTTTCCCCTGAGTAATATTACCTGATTTTTTAAGTCGACTGATATTCCATTGAATTGAATCATATCGGGCTTTATTAATTTTCCATTCATGGAGCTTATAGTTTAGTCGGGTCCCATGACCAGAGCTTATTACCCCAAGTTGGGCATTTATTGTTCCGGGTTCCAATACCACGACTAAATCTTCCACAAAATCAGGGAATTTTGGAGCAAAACGCAATATTCTTACTTCCATTGAATCAGCCTCACCCCGGAAATGAAAGGAACCGTTTTTAATAACTGTAGAATCAACATTTTTTGTAATGGGCGCATCTAAAGCCACAAGGTATACTTTTTCGCCCCAAAAAATTTCGTTTTCAACTGTCCCGTTTATGCGATAGGTTTGTTTTTTGCATGCTATCAAAAGAACAAAAAACAGTGTAAAAATTAACAGAAAATATCTTTTCATTAAGCAATTCCACCTTAAATCAATCTTAAAGAATTTATAATCCCCATAACTTTCCCAATTATGGGGATTCCTTTAATTTTTATAAAAAAGTGAAGAAGAAAAAAGCCATCCGAGGATGGCTTTTTTCAGATCATAAATGATTATTCTTTGGGTTTAAACATCCAAAACCATGCTTCGCCCCAATTACCTGTACCTGGCTGTGCTGCTGCAACCTGTAATTCACTTTCTGTAAGTTTCAAAATATTGTAATCATAATATTTTGAATTATCATGATTCACATCAACACCATGGATGATTGTTACATTTTTGGTTGTTAATGTTCCCACACTCCATCCCTCAATTACAGAGGTCATATCAATGTCGAAAGCACCTTTGGTAATCCCGGGTTCAGGGGATAATTCTGCAGTAAGGGTAAGGTTTCTTCCGGCATTCAGGTCAAAGGTCATTTCATCGTTTAACACTTTCTGGCCAGCAAGTCCGGCTGCGTCAACAACCCACCAGCAGGGTGCAAAACATCCTTTATAACCACCATTTCCCCATGCACCAGGCAAATCTGTGTCCCATACCCATGTTTTACCAGCAGCCATATTGGTCAGCATAGCCCATTCAGGTTCCTGAAATGCATCAGGATCACTATGGGTAACCGTTACATTCTCCTCCGTAGTAACAATACCACCTGCAGTTGTTGCTGTAATTTTAACGGTATACGTTCCCGGAACTAACATTCTAACCGTGTCTTGTTGTCTCAAGGTTTGTCCCCAGGCATAATCCCATGAAAATAATACATAAGGTGTTGTATTGCTTAAATAAACAATATAGTCATGTTGAGGATCTTGAGTGATTGTAAATTGGAATTCAGATGCAGGAACTATGTCTCCCAGTTCATCCCTGTTCTCTATTGGATCGCAAGCCACAAAAGTCAGCATTAATCCAACTATAAGATATAATAACGTTTTTTTCATATCTAAATTTTATTAATTAAAATTATAAAATTACATACTAGTAATTCGGGGCATCAGATCCCCAACCTGGGTTTTGTTCCAAAACTCCATCAGAAAGTAAAACCTGGCTATTTGGAATTTGTAAAAATCCGCCGGTTTCAGGTCTGAACAGTACGCCACTTTTTACGGAGGCCACACCATTATTTATTATTGACACACCATTCTGGCTTTCAAGGATTGTTTTTACTTCATTAAGATTGTCCTTGCCAGCCCAGCGGAGAAGATCATAATAACGGAGCCCTTCAAAGGCCAGCTCATAGCGGCGTTCAGCTTTTAGAGCATCTAATGTATAAGAACCTATAGCGGTTAATCCAACACGCTCACGAACCAGGTTGATACCGTTAACAGTTTCAGTAAGCTCAGAGTGCATTAAACGAACATCTGCAAAACGAATCAAAACAATGTCCTGCATATTGTCCAACTGAAAGTTTCTGGCTGCACTATACAAGGTAACGCTGTAATTACTCCATTCACCGCCAGTTTGAAGGTTAATTGCCCTGTATTTCTTTTGCCATAATCCGGTTTCGTCC
>CAZEWS010000018.1:13803-22486 GCA_964515985.1 uncultured Rikenellaceae bacterium
TTCGTCCATCTGTTTATCATGAAAATCAACTCCATAGTCATAGCTGGCAACACCTTCATTAGGATCTTCTACATCAATAATGGAACCTCTTTTACGTATATCAGTATCCGGCCATTCATTCCAGAGGTTTCTGTTTACGGTACCCATACCCCAGCCTTCTCCAAATACACCTTTGTAGCTGTAGGCCCTCCATCCATAGTAAAGGTTCATTTGGTTACTATAATAAATACTTGTTCCCCAGTCAGCAAAAGTGGAGAATTTTATGGCGAACATCGTTTCATTGTTAGCACCTTCTTCACCATACCATTCCAGATTATTATCTTCTGCATATTGATAAGGTGTTTCAGAATGGGTTAAGTTAGCAATTGAGTAAGGCCAGAGATTCCTGAATTCAGGCATAAGGTCATAACCGCTGTAACTGATACAGTCATCCAGCCAGGTAATAACCTCACTTTTAGAAACCGTACCGCCATCAGCAAGAGGCAGTGCTGTTTCGCCATAATAGCCAGTGTAAAATAAAAACACGCGGGCCATCAGCGCTTGGGATGTCCATTTGTTGCCGCGACCTAATTCGTCATAAACAGCTTCACCGTATGTAGTTGCAGGGAAAGCTTCAATGGCTGATTTCAAATCTGTAGCAATTTGAGCATATATCTCACTTGCAGGAGCTTTCGGTAAGTTTTGTGGAGCAGTTTCCAATACCAGGGGAACTTCACCAAATAACCGGGCCAGGTGGAAATAGAACATTGCCCTTAAGAAACAGGCTTGTCCTTCAATATTTCCTTTTTGTTCTTCAGAGTCCCAAACCGGTTTATCAATATTTTCCAACAACATATTGCAACGGAAAATACCCTGGTAGTATCTCTCCCAGGCTCCCTGGTACATATTGGGACCAACAATTTTAAAGTCACAAATGGCACGGGGATCGCGGTCATTATCTCCACCACCGCCAAAACGGTCATCTGACATTAAATCTGAAATAATTATTGGATAAGACCCTAAAATACCTGAACCACCGGGAACGGTAACTAGGGTAACATATGCTGCGGTCAACCCCATTTCCATATCTTCCACAGTTCCATAAAAGTCTGTATTCGTCTTCTCTGTCAAGGGGTTTGTATCCAGAAAACTCTCCTGACAGCCAGCAAAAGCTATTACTATAAGTAATAAGAATATTATCTTTTTCATAATGTTATATTTTTAAAATTTTAAATTTACACCTACTATCACCGTTCTCGGAGAAGGATAGAAACCAATATCAACCCCTTTTGCCCAATTATCATTGGTTGAACTTGTTCCAATTTCAGGGTCCATTCCCGAATATTTCGTAAATGTAAATAGATTCTGAGCTGTAACATAAATTCTAGCCTGGGTTAATGGCATATCTTCAAATAATTTTTTGAAGTCATAACCCAATGTTACGTTACTTATTCTGAAGAAATCAGCATCTTCTATGAAGATATCCGATACATATTGCCAGTTTATATGAGATCCATAAGTTAAACGGGGCAGTGTATTGGAAGAACCTTCACCATGCCAACGATCAAAAATATCGGTGGTATAGTTGTTTTGCGGACTATCAGCCCAACGTCTCCAGCTACGGGCAATCTGATGTCCGAACATACCATAACCCGCCATAGTAAAATCAAATCCTTTATAACCCAGGGTAAAATTCAAACCAGCCGTATAATCCGGATTCGGATCACCGATCATAACTTTATCATCATTTGAGATCACACCGTCATTATTGGAATCAACAAATATCAGGTCGCCAGGAACTGCTCCAGGCATAATAACAATGCCTTCGGAATTTTGGTAATTAAGTACTTCAGCCTCATTCTGGAATACACCGGCTGTTTCATATCCCCGGAAATAACCAATCGGATACCCTACTTGTGCACGATATAATTCTTCAGTACCCTGCCCTAATACATTACCAGGACCATAGATTATACCTTCTGTATTAGCAATACTCGTGATTTCATTTTTATTGTGTGATAAATTAACACCCACGTTATAAGTAAAATCACCAATACGATCATTCCAGCCCAAAGCTAATTCAATTCCTTTATTCGAAACATCACCTCCATTGATATACGGTGCTCCGGTACCGAAGATGGCTAAAGCATCAGCTCGAACTAACCAATCGTCAGTTTTTTTGTTGTACCAATCAAAAGCAAGGTTCATACGGCCACCAAACAACCGGGAATCAAACCCTATGTTTAACTGGTCTGAAGTTTCCCATGTAACATCAGGATTTGGCAATATATTAGGATAACCGCCAGTATACACCACTGATTTATCACCGCCAAAGAAGTAATTAACATTCTCGAATGAAATAGTTGCTAAATATTGGAATGGATCAATTGCCTGGTTACCATTTTGTCCCCAACTGGCCCGTAACTTCAGAAAGTTCAAAATACCTATTTTATCTTTCAAAAAGTTTTCTTCTGTAAGAACCCAACCTGCTGAAACTGAAGGGAAATAACCCATGCGTTTATCCGGAGCAAAATTTGAAGAAGCATCGGCACGGATGATGGCTGTAGCCATGTACTTTTCTTTATAATTGTATGATGCACGACCAAAATAGGAGTATATACCGCCTATACCCCAGGGATTACCCCCCATAGTTGTTGTTCCATCCGCATAAATAACCCGGGTATTATCCAGGTAGGCGTGTTCTAAGTCGTCAAACAATGAATTTTTATTTGTACCTCCCATGTATTCACCAAGGCCCCATCTTTCTGCTGACGTTCCGGCGAGGAGAGTAAAAGCATGAACATCGTTAATATTAAAATTATAGGAAAGGGTATTTTCAAAAGTCCAGTTCATTCCTACATTCATATTTTGAGTAACATCATTTTCCAAATTAAATGAGGTAGCACTAAGATCATAAACCGGAACGTATCGCCGGTAAGAACTCCCAGACATACTATAACCAAACGAACTTCTGAATTTTAGGTTATTTATGGGCTGTAATTCAACATATAAATTACCATTCAGGTTATGATTTTTGTTTTTATTCATCCCACGGTTATACACCATCGAAGCAATGGGGTTAGCTTCCTGCATGTTCCAGGGAATCGAATAATAGTAGGGATAAGCCGGATCGTCAGTATCATCGGCATACATAGGTAAAAAAGGACTGGCAACAGTGGCGCTGAAAATATCATTCCAATATTGGTTTCCAGTACCAATACCTCCCCTGTCGGTGAAGGAATATCTTAACGATTCACCAACTTTCAAAATATCAAATGTATTTGAAGAATGCCTGATTACTCTGTAATCAGAATTCAACCGTATACTATATCGTTCGTAATGTGAAGCTACCGGGTCCCCGATAATACCATCCTGATTTGTATAAGAAAACCCTACCGAATAGTTTGAGACTTCGGTATTACCAAAAATGTTCACTGAATGATTTTGAGTAGAAGCATTTTTTACTGTTAAATTATCAAGCCAGTCTGTTCCTTCCCATTCTCCATTCTCAATTAAATCCCAATTAGGTACCAGGGTTGCAAAATCAAGTGGTGGCTGACCACTGTTTACACGGGCTTCGCTAAGCAATGCCGCGTATTCCTTGGCATTGGCCATTGGTAGTTTTTTATATAAATTTTGCCACCCATAGTAACCATCATAACTGATATTTGCCTTTGAACTGGCTGATTCGCCACGTTTGGTAGTCACAAGGACTACACCATTAGCAGCACGGGAACCATATATAGCAGCAGATGCCGCATCTTTTAAAATATCAATCGTTTCAATGTCAGATGGATTTAAATAGTCGATGTTTCCACCGGGAACACCGTCAACTACATATAGAGGCTGTGAATTACCAATGGTACCTGCACCACGAATGTACACTTTAAAACCGGCACCCGGTTCACCATTTTCTTTAATAATTGAAACCCCGGGTGTTAAACTTTGCAGTGCAGTTATCGCAGACACTGTACTTTGTTTCGTGATGTTCTCGCCTTTCACCTGGATGGTTGCACCTGTACTTAATTTCTTCTTTTCAACACCATAACCAATTACAATAACTTCTTCAAGGTCTGTAATATCTGGTATTAAAACTACATTAATAATTGTCTGCTCCCCCACGACAATTTTTTCAGACATAAATCCAATATAAGAAAATACAAGAACCGCGTCCTTGCTGGGGACTTCGATCGAGTAGTTTCCATTTATATCGGTTACGGTACCTTCTGTGGTTCCTTCAATGGTTATATTTACCCCGATTAAGGGTTCATTGTTAGTGCCATCGGTAATGGTACCGCTTACTTTCAGTTGTTGGGCAATCAATGTTGTTGGAGTAATCACAATCAAATTGTTGTCCAAAACTTTATAAGATACATCCGTGTGATCAAAAAGATCTATCAGGATATCCTCGACATTATTTTTTCTAATATCCAGGGATACCAAACGGTTTAAATCACTCAGTTCATCGTTATAGAAAAAACGAAAATCACTTTGCGATTCAATCGTTTTAAGAACTTCTTTTACACTAACATCTTTCATTAATAAATCAAAATGTTTAGTTTGTGAATACAGGCTTGCACTCACCTGCAGTGTACACAAGAAAAATGCGATTAGTGTTAGTTTCATAACTAGTAGGATTTTTTTAATTCGCCATAAGTAGTTAGAATTGCGTTTAATGTAGCTGATTTTTTTCATAAATTTGTTAGGTTAATAATTTTAGGTTTTATGTTAATAATATCCTGTACGGTTTTTTGAATTGGCTAATAACCTACAGGACAAAACTTTAAAACTAAAGATCGCAGAATGTTACAGCATTCTGCGTTTTTTTCATAGGCAGTAGATATTGGGTTAAACATTACGATAGTTATAATTATATTCTGTAATAATTCCTGCTTGATTAGAATTATTCTTTATTAATTAATAATTCATCGTATGAATTTCTAAAGGATCGATTTTCATCGAGATATACATAGTTATTTTTAATGGAATATTTGATTGGTGCCGAGATACATATAATGTTTAATACTTGCTCCAGCGTTTCATCTTTAAGAGTCCCTGAAAATTTATAATTTTGAAGTGATTCTGTAATAAAAACAAATTTTACATTATATCTGCGTTCTAATTTTATAGTCAAACTCGATAAAGGTTCTCCACTGATTACCCATCGTGCGTCTTTCCATGAAGTGTATACTATCGGATTAATTTTTGGCAGTATAGTAATATTTCTTTTATTTACTCTCCCTTCAGATGTTGGCGAATTCTTCCTATTTATATTATTTTTATCATTCCTTTTGATTATATTCTGTCCTTTAAAGTATGTTGAGGTCTGATTTGGTTTAAGTTGTATTTCTTGCTGTCCATCGCTGGTTATTATGTCAATTGTTATCGATCCCTTAACAAGTGTAGTTTGGATGATATCTTCATCATGGTAGGCTTTAACATTAAATTCCGTTCCCAGAACCTTTATACTAATGTGTGATGTTTTTACCTCAAAATACATATTATCATTTTGGGTAACATCAAAATAGGCTTCACCATCAAGGTAAACTTCCCGGCTAACTCTTCCAAAATCGGATGAATATTTAAGTTTACTTCCTGCATTTAACCAAACCCTGGTTCCGTCTGCCAGGTTTACCAAAGATCGTGATCCGAATGGGGCTTCAATACTATGCCAAACCTGTTTTGTATCATTTACAGATGGATTAAAAAAATAGCGATAACCTAGTAAACCCAAGGATAAAAAAATAGAAATAACGGCAGCATATTTAAAAACTTCTCGAATTGTACGACGCTGATTGTTTTTTAACTCCTTTTGAAGTGTACGAGTTTGTTTTTTATAGTATCTTGATTTTACTCTTTCCCATGAAAGATCGGATTTATAGGTATGTTTTCCTTGCGAGGTTTTACTACCTAAATATATGTCACGCAGTTGATCATAATATTTTCGGTTTTCTTCACTTTGATGAATCCATTGCAATATCATTTCGTGTTCATCGATATCTGCCATTCCTGTTAGATATTTCACCAATAATTCATCGTTGATAGTTATTTTTTTTTCTTCCATATATTATTCAAATCATATTAATGACCCCTAAGTAACCTGTAAGGGTGACAACAAGGAAAAAAAAATAAATCCGTTTAAAATAACTATTAAAGCAGCAAGCATTACAAGATAATCGTTTAACTCTTTTCGCAATTTTTGCAATGCCCTTGTCATCTGGGTTTTAACAGTATTGACAGAGATCCCCATGTTTTCCGATATTTCTTTATATGAAAGGTTATTGAACCGGTTCAAACAGAAAACTTGTTTACATTGGTTTGGGAGAGACTCTATTATTACAGAAATTTTATCTTCTAATTCTTTGGAAATAAGGTTTAGCAAGGGATAATTGTTTGTTGCTGTTCCTAATATTTCTTTATCGAAAAAATAATACTCTTGTTCTGATATATATTTTTTTTCTACTTTTTTATGACGGATATATTTTAAACATCGATTATAAACACTCCGGTACAGATACCCTCGTAATGAATTATTGATCTCAATGCTTTCATACTTATCCCACAGATTAAAAAAAAACTCTTCTACAATTTCTTCAGCAACACACGGATCTTTAAGAAAATGTTCAGCAAAAAGACAAAGTCCTGTGAAATGATTTCTGAAAATGTATTCAAAGGCAACTTCATCCCCTACCTTGAGTTGCTTTATTATATCACATTCCTCCATTTTATTTATTTAAGATCATAAATATAACAGATTTAAATGAATAAAACATTAGCTGATTTTACATTTAAACCTAAAATTGAGCGATTAGTTGAAAAAAAAGTAAAAGAATAACAAAAATAGATATTACAAACGACAAAATTTCTGCACGTGGGGGCCTCCCTTTATTTCTTCGCTATATCGACAGGATACAGTTATACGGGCTGATTTCAGGCACTGTACTTTCATTGCTTACAACAAGTAATAAGGGTTTGCAGTTGCGACAGTTCCTGAAACAGATGTTTGCCTTTTTCATGGACGGCACAAATATGGCCATATCCGGTTTCGACCAAATGAAAGATTATATAACTTATATTGATGATTAAAAAAAGGCCAGGCGGTCATAGGTAATACCGCTTTTTTATAGTTAGCTGAGATTTTAATAGGAAAATTTGTACCTTTAAATATTGGAAACCAGCAAACTGAAAGGCGGCACTACCCACACTGCCGGAACGTTAGGTTTAATTGGGCTTTCTTAAATATTCCTATAAAATATTTCCCAATAAGGAAACTTTTAATTATCTTTGCTCGTAAACAAAAATAGATACGTGGAGAAATTTAACATTGTTTTACTGGCAGAAGTAAAGAACTTCCTTCACTCACTCGATAAAAAAACTCGGGAAAAGATTCTTTTCAATCTCTGGAAGGTGAAAAGGTCCCTTGATCCTGAACTGTTTAAAAAGTTAAGTGATCAAATTTGGGAGTTCAGAACAAAATATCAGAAGAAACAAATCAGATTGCTAGCTTTTTGGGATAAGAGAGACAATAAAAACACCCTGGTAATATGTACACACGGTTTTATTAAGAAAACTCAGAAAGTACCAAGAAAGGAAATTGAAAAAGCAACCAGGATTATGAATGAATTCTTAAATGTAAAACAAGGACCATGAAAAATACAAAGTATAAAACGTATTCTCTTGATGAGATCACTGATGAATTCATTGGCAAAAAAGGAACATCTGAGCGGGATAAATTTGAATTCGAATTAAAAATGGATTTGATTGGAGAAATGATCAGAGAAACTCGCAAAGGGATGAATTTAACTCAGGAACAACTTGGGAAATTAGTTGGTGTTCAGAAGGCTCAGATTTCAAAGATAGAGAATAATACAAAAGACGTAAGGTTTTCAACAATAATGAAAGTCTTCGAAGCATTAAAAGCGAAAGTTAAATTTACGATTGAGTTTGACAGGGACAGTGAATTATCTGTGGTATAGAAAGAAAGCCCAACTAAAACCTAACAAGCCGGTCATATGCCATGCTTGGAGGAAAACCAAACCGAAACATCAGGAAATTTCACTAATTTCGGTAAGCATAGAAAACGAAATAAAATAAACCCCGCACGGCTCATAGCTGCGAAACGTTGCCGCTCATATAAAAAGTTTTCATTTCCCTGTCAAGAAATTTCAACAAAAGTAAATTTTTCTTTACCTTTGTATTGTGCTAAAATTTTATTCCTGAATGAAATGTTCTGAATTACTTAGAATTTTAAAACGGGATGGGTGGTATCCAGTCTCCCAAAAAGGATCGCACTTAAAATTAATGCATCCTACTAAGAAGAAGATCATCATATTTCCGAATCATGGAAGTCAGGAAATTGGAAAAGGCTTAGAAAAGAAAATCTTAAAAGATACCGGAATAAAATGAAAACTTTAAGAAAAAAAATAAAGGTAAATGTTGAAAAAACCGATACAGGATTTTCTGCTTTTTGTAATGATTATCCTGTTTATACTACTGGGAAAACTTTTACAGAGTTGTTAGAGAATATTGTTGAGGCAACAAACCTCTATCTTGAGGATCAAAATGCACAAGTAAAAGCTGAGAACATTGAATTCCAGGTAGATCTAAAACAATTTTTTCAATATTACCGTGTCATTAATTCAAAGTTCCTGGCTCAAAGGATTGGTATGAATGAAACATTGTTGTCCCAGTATGTTCAAGGCAG
>CAZEWS010000019.1:0-15906 GCA_964515985.1 uncultured Rikenellaceae bacterium
TACGTCTGGGGTTATGGAAATAATTTATTAACTTACAGGGCGTTTACGCCCTTAAAAAACTATATTATGTCACAAACTTTTCATAAAATCTGGCTTCATTTTATTTGGTCCACAAAAAATCATACTCCATTGATTACAAAGGATTTAAAAACAAAATTAATCTGGCATATTAAGGAGTATGGAAAAGAAAACAATATTTATGTTGATACGGTTAATGGCACCTCAAATCATATTCATTTATTATCCGGAGTTCTTCCAACACAGACAGCCTCTTATGTTGCTAATCTGATAAAAGGGGAATCTTCAAATTGGATAAACAATAATGATTTCATAAAACCAAAATTTGCATGGCAAGGAGGTTATGGGGTTTTATCTGTTTCTCCATCTCAGGTGCAAAAAGTCAGGGATTATATTAAGAATCAGGAAGAACATCATCGAAAAATGACCTATCAGGAAGAAGTTGAAAAATTTATGGTTGCATATGGAATTCAAATTAATAAATAAGGACGTAAACGTCCTTAATCAGGCATTGTTCAATATTTAATCCCAACCATAAATGGTTGGACTAATGAATAATAACTGCTTCATATACAATTGAAATCAACCAAATAAACCCAGAATGTCAGGTGGAAACACCTGACATCATGTAAGGTTTAAGTAAAATAAATTTCAATAGCCCAGACGTTTACGTCTGGGGTTATGGAAATAATTAGTTAACTTACAGGGCGTTTACGCCCTTAATAGAACATAGCTTCGCAAAGTAATTAAAAAGGTTAATACTATTCAAATGAAACTACTAAATTTGAATGATTGTGGAATAAGGCTGAGGCTAAGAAACCTTAGCCTTAGCCTCAGCCTTAGCCTTTTATAAGATAAGTTTTATTATATACACATAACTTATTGTAAATCAATAAACAATTTTGAATTTCCGATCCGTTAAATTATCTTTGTCTCGCAAAATTTATCAATTCGTTAAATCATTAAGCTGAAAAGACTATGAAAAAGCTTTCTTTAGTGATCAATATTGTCATGGGCGTTGCCATAATTGTACTTTATGTTTTGCATTTTACAAGTTCCGGAAAGGTAACAAATGAGAAAAGCGAAGTTGCCGGTTTGGACCGTATTAAAACGGAATTTCCATCTATTGCTTTTGTAGATTTTGACACACTGTTGTTTAAGTATAATTTTTACTATGATTTGCAGGATGATTTGGAAGAAAAACGGAAAACCTCCGAGGCTGAGCTAAATTCAAGATCCAGAGCTTATGAAAAAGAGGCGGCTGATTTCCAGGAAAAGATACAGAAGGGTCTGGTAACCCGGTCGACAGCCCAGCAACTGGAACAACAACTTCTCCGGGAGCAGCAAAATATACTGCAACTCAGGGATAATCTGTCTCTTCAACTTATGGAAGAGGAACAGGTGATGAACCGGCAGATCGTGAACAACATTATGGAATATTTAAAAGAATACAATAAGCAGCATAATTACCAGTACGTAATCAGTTACCGTTTTGGAGGGCCTCTTTTATTGGCGCATGACAGCCTTGACATAACCAGGGAGGTAGCTGAAGGTTTAAATGAGAAATATAACCGGGAAAAGGAAAAATAATTTGTCCTTCCAGCCATAATGGGCTTTGCCGATACCTATCTTAAGAAGCAAAAAAACTTTACCCCATCAATAAAAGAAGAGCCGGATAAAGGCCTTAATCTTATTGTTGTTATACCCTGTTATAATGAACCGGATCTGGTTCGAAGTCTTGATTCCGTTTGGAATTGCACCCGGCCAATATCTGCTGTAGAGGTTATTGTTGTTATAAATTCTTCCGTTACCGATCCCAAAGAAGTTAAAGATCAAAATCTTTTCACTTTAAAGCAATTGGAGAAATGGGAAAAAACGCACAGGAGTGAAACATTCCGGTATTATGCTGTTTTCAGGGATTGTTTACCAGCGAAATACGCCGGAGCAGGATTGGCACGCAAAACAGGTATGGATGAAGCCGTTTACAGGTATAATCTCCACGATAACCCCCAGGGAGTAATAATCTCTTTTGATGCCGATGCAACTTGTGAACCAAACTACCTTGTCGAAATTGAGAAAACGTTTCATCGCTTTCCCAAAGTAAACGGATGTACCATTTATTTTGAACATCCGATTCAGGGTAACCAATTTCCTCAGGATGTATATCGCGGGATCACTCAATATGAGTTATACCTGAGGTATTATTTTCAAGGGTTGAAACATGCAGGATTACCTTTTGTTTTTCATACAGTGGGTTCATGTTTTGCTGTCAAGGCCACAGGTTATGTTAAGGCAGGAGGGATGAACAGGAAGAAAGCAGGGGAGGACTTTTATTTTCTTCAGAAATTATTTCCCCTGGGAAATATTCGTGAAATCAACACAACAATGGTGGTTCCTTCTCCACGGCCTTCTAACCGTGTGCCTTTTGGCACGGGTCCTTTTATTCATAAGTTTTTAGAGGATCCAACCATTGAATACATGACTTACAATTTCAGAGCATTTGAATTGTTGCGGAGCTTTATTTTTCAAACCGGTCGATTTTACAAAACAAAAGAAAAGGATATTGTCAATATTCTTTTCTCTTTCCCTGACTCTTTACAGGAATTTCTAAATAATGTTGGGTTTGTTGCCCGAATGGATGAAATAAACAGGAATACCGCAACATTCAAGGCATTTAAAAAGAGATTTTTTCAATGGTTTAATGCATTTGTGGTTCTGAAGTTCATGAACAGCGTGCATGAGAAGTTTTTCCATAAGATACCGGTAAGTATGGCAGCAGGGGATTTGTTGAAGGTAATAAATTGGAAAGGCAAGATACCGGGAAAGGCAGATGAGTTATTGAAGATTTTCAGAAAAATTGAAAGGGAAAATAGCCCGGACGTTGACGTCTGGATTTGAATAAATTAAGGATAAAATAGCCCAGACGTTTACGTCTGGGTTATGGAAATAATTTATTAACTTACAGGGCGTTTACGCCCTTAATAAGAAATAAGGACGTAAACGTCCTTAATCACGCATTGTTATTTAATCCCAACCATAAATGGTTGGGCTATGGAATGATAACTATTTCATATACAATTGAAATCAACCAAATAAACCCCGACAGGGTTCTAAACCCTGTCGGGGTTCCTGGCAACTTATTTCTTTTTATCGTTTTCTACAATTACAAAAATCTCCTCATCTTCTTTTTTCATTAAATATTGTTCCCGAGCGAATTTTTCGAGATTTTCCTTATTGGTTTTTAATTCATTCAGTTTTTTCGAATCCTCCTGAATCCTTTCCTGGTAATATTCTTTGTCCCTTTCCAACTGGCGAAGTCGTTTTTGATCATGGAACCGGTCAATCAGATTGTTGCTGTCGAACAGGAAAAGCCAAACAGTGAAAATAAGCAGGGTTAGAAAATATTTATTTTTTATAATTATTAGAACGGTATTTCTATATTTCATAATAAAGTGACTAAAGTGACTAAAGTTTAAAGTGACTAAAGTTAAATCTGGCATTGCCTACAACATTTACTTTTCAAACTCGCGTTAAAATTATAAAGAAAAATAAAAATGGGAAAGCGTTTTTAAAGAACTTTCCCACGTTTTATCAACATCCCCCTAACTCCCTTTGATAAGGGGGAATTTACTTTTCATTCATAAAGGGATATCTGTAATCTTCCGGGGGGACAAAGTTTTCCTTGATGGTTCTTGGCGAAACCCAGCGCAACAGGTTGATCATAGAGCCTGCTTTATCGTTGGTTCCCGAGGCCCTTGAACCCCCAAAGGGTTGTTGTCCCACTACCGCCCCGGTTGGTTTGTCGTTGATGTGAAAATTTCCTGCCGCGTTTACCAGTTTCTTTGTAGCTGTTTCAATTGCCTCTTTGTCTTTGGCAAAAATAGCTCCCGTTAATGCGTATATTGAAGTTTTGTCGAGCAGATCAAGGGTTTCTTCATATTTTCCCGATTCGTAAACATAAACAGTAACGACAGGACCAAACAATTCCTCAACCATGGTGACGTATTGTGGATACTTAGTTAGGATAACCGTAGGTTCGATAAAATACCCTTTCGATTTGTCGTAATTCCCACCAAAGATAATTTCGGCGTCAGGATCTTTCCTGGCGTTTTCAATGTATTCAACCAGATTGTCGTAGGATACTTCATCAATAATAGCATTCATGAAATTTGAAAAATCTTCCACCCCACCCATCTTAAGCGATTTTAAATCGTTTGCCATTAATTCTTTAATTTTTGGCCATAGATTATCCGGAATATAAACCCTGGAAACTGCGGAACATTTTTGTCCCTGGTATTCAAATCCTCCCCTGATAATGGCAGTAACCACCTGTTCGGGTTTGGCTGAACCGTGAACCATAATGAAATCCTTACCACCGGTTTCGCCTACAATCCTGGGGTAGGTTTTATAATTTTGAATATTATCACCAATTTGTTTCCAAATGCTGTAAAATACTTCGGTTGATCCTGTGAAATGGAAACCGGCAAAATCCGGATGAGTGAGTATTTCTTTTCCGGCAACGGGACCTGAGACAAAAACCAGGTTGATCACACCGTCAGGTAATCCTGCTTCACGGTAAACATCCATAAGAACATGAGCCGCGAAAACCTGGGTTTTAGAGGGTTTCCATACCACCGTGTTTCCCATAATGGCTGGTGCTGTTGGCAGGTTGGCAGCAATGGAAGTAAAATTGAAAGGTGTTAAAGCAAAGATAAATCCTTCTAATGGCCTTTGCTCCAGCCGGTTCCATATATTCGCGTCCGATTTGGGCTGAAGCGAATAGATCTCGGCCATGTACTGTACATTAAATCTGAAAAAATCAATGGATTCACATGCTGAGTCGATTTCAGCCTGGTATACATTTTTTGACTGACCCAGCATCGTTGCTGCATTTATCTTATCGCGATAAGGACCGGCTAATAAGCTTGCAGCCTTTAGAAATATGGAAGCCCTGGTTTGCCATGACATATCAGCCCATTTCTCCTTTGCTTCAAGGGCCGCTTTAATGGCCATTTTTACATGACTGCCATCTCCCTGGTGGTAGTGTCCTAATACGTGCTGAAAATCGTGAGGCGGACGAATAGCAACCAGGTTTCCGGATTTAATCTCTTTTCCGCCAATAAACATGGGGATTTCAATTTCTTCTGACCGGGCTTCTTCGATGGCTCTTTTTAAAGCTTCCCGCTCGGGTGTACCGGGAGCATATGATCTTATCGGTTCATTAACCGCTTCCGGAACTTGAAAGATTTGTTGTGACATGATTATATAATTTTTTTTGGATTGATTAATTAATTCAAGGGCAGCACGAAGATACAAAATTTCGTTTGCTGAAAATATGTTAAGGAATATGTACTCGTCAGACCACTATTGCTGCCGGGCGATTAGTTTAGATTTGGAACACTGCAATTATGTTGTGGTTTATGTAAGAAGTTAATGCATTTTAGTGGTCAGACGAATAGGTTAAAAGAATTATTTCCGAAGGGTATTAGCAATCTCAACCCCGATCAGTTTGTCGTATCTCGACATTCCTTCCCTGTGGTACACATACACGATATAATCGTTTTCAGTTTCGTAATGACTTCCCTCAATGATTGTGTTATCGGCAACTGATAAACCATGGTGGACAAAAGCATACTCGTAATTATAAAAACCCTGCTTTAACAGCATCCTTAATTCATATGATCCTGATTCAGGATTATACTTCATCCGGTTTGTTTCAGTGCAGTTCCAATCCGATAAACCGCCAAAAACATATACTTCTCCCTTGGTTAGTGGAAATTCATACGGCAGTGTAAAGTATACATAAACATAATCAGCGTCGGTCTCACTGTTCCGGCCTTCCTGAACATCTATGTAAAATCTGCCGTTTAAATCATTATGGTAGAAATAGACCTGGTATGGTTTTGGCTTACCGGGGTGAAGTCCAACATGGTAATTCGAAGCAATAAAATCAATATGTTCAATAAATTCCGATTGATACCGAAGGCTTTTTATATCAAAATACCGGTATTCGCATCCCCCGGGGAAAACATTTTCTGATGAATAATCAAAGATCAGTTGAGATTGCCGCAGGAAACCGGGCTTAAGTCCTTTTATCAGATTATCCCAGCGATTGTTCTGACATATCACCACTTTAATTTCACTATAAGGATCCCGGATTGGATATCCTTCATAGTTCACAGTGAAATCAATTTCCTGGCCATTCTCTCTGAAATGTTCCAGCATCGGGCGTTTGGAATTTACAATAATGTTCACATGGTTTTCTGTTACAGCAAACCGGCGGGTTAGCACCAAATTCTCCTGATCGTAATCCTGATAAATTTTTAAAATATAATTGCCGGAAATCCTGAATTGCACATTCTCATTTGGGAAGGTAAGCTTGTAATGAACGTAATCGACTGTAGTGTTGAAAGAAAAAATATAATCAGATATTCGATTTTCAGTAAAGCCGTCAAGAAAATCGGAAGGAAAAAGGGAAGAGGGAACCCAATCGTAATCACAATGAATAAAAGTATAATAGTAATCTTTGGTTTCGGTGCTGAGTTCGTCAAAACTTAACAGCAGGTTGTCATCTGTGTTTAATTCAATAACAGGATATGAAAAAACCCAGCCTTCTTTGTGGAGAAGAACGGTTTTAATATTTTTTTTGAAGATATGGTTTGTATGAATAATGGAATCTGTTTCCGGCAAATTGCCGGCGGTAAGAGTAAAATCACACAGATTAGCAAATGCAACAAATAATGTACAATAACAGATATTTAGCAGACGTGAGTTCAAAACAGGTATAAATTTATGGTTCATCCGGATAATGTTTAGGTAAATATTAGTTTATTTCAACATTCAAGTTGCTATCCAAAGACAAGACCATCGGTCTTGGATTATTGTAGTAAGACCGCAATATAAATAAATTTAAAACTCCATCGGAGTTTGATTATTAATATTATTTCACATTCCTATTCAAAGAAATCAAAAAGGGAATCAGGATTATAATCCACTTTAAAACTGTATGTATGTTCCTGATTTCATAACAATTGTCTTAGAATTTTTTAATAATAATCTAACTCCGATGGAGTTACCGGGATCTCTATTAATTGGTTTTCTTCTACAATAATCGAACACCGATGGTGTTCTTTTTCAAGTAATTAAAGTTATGCTATTTATCAATTAATTATTCTCATCTTCCAATTATAATGCATTTGCTTTTTTAACTACGCATTTCCCGGATGAACCATAATTTGATTATCTATGATTCAATATTTTGAAAGATGATCGTTAAATAGTTAACAGATAATTGTTTAAAACAGTTTACTACGATTGTTTTTGAAAATTCAACGTTTGTTTAAACGCAGAGAGAAGTTCCCAACTAACTATTAACGAATAACTTAATAACTCCCTGAAAAATTCAGTTGAACTAAACGTAGTGATATCACAGAATGTAATTTTTTACATTGAAAAAGAACAAAATTTATCTATTTTTGTTACTTAAATTAAATTAAAAGTTTCATATGTCGGAAGTTATAAAGATTAAAAAAGGTTTCAACATTAATTTAAAAGGTAAAGCCGAAAAGATATTTATCCAATCAGATCCTGCCGAAACTTTTGCAGTAAAACCCATTGATTTCACAGGAATATTCCCCAAGTTAACCGTTAAAGTTGATCATGACGTAAAAGCCGGTTCACCCTTGTTTTTTAACAAGTACAAGCCCGAAGTAATTTTCACTTCTCCTGTTAGTGGGAAGGTTGTTGCCATAAACAGGGGAGAGCGAAGAAGGATACTGGAGGTAGTGATCCGGGCTGATAAAGAGATCCGCTATGAATCGTTTGCTAAAGCTAATCCTTTGGATTTAAGCAGGGAACGAATCATAAAAAACCTGTTAGAAAGCGGGTTATGGCCGTTTATACGTCAGCGTCCTTACCATATTATTGCCAACCCGGAGGATGAGCCAAAGGCTGTTTTTATTTCTGCATTTGATACAGCACCCCTTGCACCTGATTATGATTTCGCTCTGAAGAATGATGCACAACCTTTCCAGACGGGAATTAACGCACTTTCCCAATTAACTTCCGGTAAGGTTCATCTGAGTTTAAATGGTGCTTATCCACCTTCAAAGGTATTTGCTGAAGCCAGGAATGTTGAACTGCATTATTTCAGGGGACAGCATCCGGCAGGCAATGTCGGGGTTCAGGTCCATCACATTGACCCTGTCAATAAGGGAGATATAGTCTGGTTTGTCAATCCTCAGGATGTTGTATCCATAGGCAGATTATTTGAGAAAGGTATTTATGATGCTTTCAGGATTGTTGCCCTCTCAGGGTCAGAAATAAAATCACCGAGGTACTATAAAACCAAAATCGGTGCATCCATTACAAATTTAGTTGAAGGAAATGTTGAAACGGGTAAACTACGGTACATAAGTGGCAATGTTTTAACCGGCTTGAAGATTCCAAAAGATGGATATATCGGGTTTTACGATTCTCAAATTACAGCGATTCCGGAAGGGGATTATTACGAGTTTTTGGGTTGGGGTTTGCCTGGCTTTAAAAAATACAGTGTTTCCAGATCGTTCTTTTCCTGGTTAGTTCCTAAAAAGGAATACCGTATTGATACAAACCTGAAAGGTGGAAGAAGAGCATTTGTAATGACCGGTGAATATGAAAATGTATTTCCTATGGATATTTATCCGGTGCAGCTATTAAAGGCTATTCTGGTTGAAGACATCGATTTAATGGAGAATCTCGGGATATATGAAGTTGCAGAAGAGGATTTTGCCTTATGCGAATTTGTTTGTACTTCTAAAACAGATGTTCAATCTATTATAAGACAGGGTATTGATCTTATGATAAAGGAATTGGGTTAAAGATAAAAATGAATATCCAATATCCAACATAGCGAACTAATGACCATTATTAATCTGAGACGCAGTTAATTATTTATAAAATCCTTTTTTAAACTACAGCTAAAGTATTTAGTAAACGACTTATAATGAAATCGCCAAGGAGATTTATTGATAAAATAAAGCCAAATTTTGAGAAGGGCGGCAGGTTCGGGTATCTTCATTCAACATTTGAAGCTTTTGAGTCATTCCTTTTTGTCCCAAACAAAGTAACTACCCGTGGTTCTCATATCAGGGACAGCATTGATATGAAACGAACGATGTCGACAGTGGTTATAGCCTTGTTACCTGCTCTTTTGTTTGGTATATGGAATGTGGGTTATTTACATTTTCTCTCCATAGGACAGGATGCTGATTTTTGGCAGATGGTTGGTCATGGAGTATTGAAAGTACTTCCAATTATTGTTGTATCGTATGTAACGGGATTGGGTATTGAGTTTATTTTTGCTCAGATCCGCGGGCATGAAGTGAATGAGGGTTTTCTTGTATCGGGGATGCTTATACCATTGGTGGTTCCTGTGGATGTGCCTCTTTGGATGGTTGCTGTGGCTACTGCCTTTGCCGTAATCATTGGCAAGGAAGTATTCGGAGGCACAGGCATGAACCTTCTGAATCCTGCCTTAACCGCCAGGGCATTTTTGTTTTTTGCTTATCCGGCCTGGATGTCAGGTGATACAATCTGGGTATCCGGAATGACCGGGGGTGGGGGTGAAGGAATAATTGACAGCTTTTCCGGAGCAACACCATTAGCGGAGGCGGCAGCAGGGAATTTGGAAAATATTCCGGACGCCCTGGATATGTTTTTAGGGATCATACCAGGGTCGATTGGTGAGACCTCTACTGTGGCAATTCTAATCGGGGCTGTTATTCTTTGGTACACGGGTATTGGAAGCTGGAAGATCATGTTTTCCGTTTTTACCGGCGGTTTGGTAATGGGTCTTATTTTAAATCTGTTTGCTGCAAATTCATTTATGGAAATTCCTGCATGGCAACATCTGATTATGGGTGGCTTTGCTTTTGGAGCTGTATTTATGGCTACCGATCCGGTGACGGCCGCTCAGACAGAAAAAGGGAAATGGATCTATGGTTTCCTGATTGGCATACTGGCTATATTGATAAGGGTTTTAAATCCAGCCTATCCCGAGGGGGTAATGCTGGCTATACTGCTAATGAATGTATTTTCTCCATTGATTGATCATTACGTGGTTGAGGCTAACATTAAACGAAGGTTAAAAAGAATGAAAGTCAAAAAAATATGAAAAGATTTAGTAACAAGTATATTTTTCTTTTTTCATCCATCATGGTGATTTTGGTTGCTGCTCTTTTATCGTCGGCAGCCATGTTATTACAACCCATACAGCAGCGGAACTTTGAGATTGAAAAAAAGAAAAATATTCTGGCGTCCATTGGAATAGAAAGTTCGGGTGCCAGTGTGGAACAGATGTATGAAAAGTATATTGCCGAAACCTATGTTGTAAATGCCGGCGGGGAGTATCTGGATGATCTGGTTGCCTTTGAAGTTAATTTGAAGAAAGAAGTCAGAAAGCCCCGTGAGGAACGTGCCTTGCCTGTATTCATAGGAATTCTTGATAATGGTGAAAAACGATTTGTTGTTCCGGTAGAAGGCAAAGGTCTTTGGGGTCCCATTTATGGTTATATCTCATTCATGCAAGACTTAACAAGCATTTCCGGAACCATTTTCGACCATGATGGAGAAACCCCGGGGTTGGGCGCTGAGATAAATACAGATGAGTTCCAGGACCAATTCATTGGGAAAAAGATATTCGATGAAGATGGAAATTTCATTTCCATTATACTGGTGAAAGGAATTGCCGATCCTGAGAGCCTGAATGAGGTGGATGCCATTTCAGGAGGGACACTTACCAGCAAAGGGTTGGAAGCTATGCTGTATGATTGCCTGCTTAATTATGAAACGTATTTTAAAAATCAAAAAGAATTACAAAAATGACCGATAAAGAACCTCTGTTTTCTCCAAAGAATCTGAAATTACTTACAACCCCGCTTAGTAATGAGAACCCGATCACAGTTCAGGTTCTTGGGATATGTTCAGCCCTAGCTGTTACCACCAAGCTCGAACCTGCCGTGGTAATGGCTATTTCTGTGGTGTTTGTTCTTGCTGTTTCCAATGTGGTTATTTCGCTTATTCGAAATATGGTTCCGCCCCGCATCCGGATTATTGTTCAATTGACCGTCATTGCCACGTTGGTTATTTTGGTCGATCAGATATTAAAGGCTTTTGCTTATGAAGTCAGCAAACAGTTATCGATATTTGTGGGATTGATTATTACGAACTGTATCATTATGGGCAGGCTGGAAGCATTTGCTCTTGGAAACAAGCCGTGGCCATCACTGCTGGATGGGATAGGGAACTCCGCCGGATATGGTATTATTCTGGTTATTGTTGGATTTTTCAGGGAGTTACTTGGTGCGGGTGAGTTATGGGGGTATCCGGTTCTGGAAAAGATTGGGATATATAATATTGGTTATGAAGATAACGGATTAATGATTCTTTCACCAATGGCTCTTATCACCGTTGGAATCATTATTTGGGTTCAGAGAAGCAAAAACAGGGAACTAATTGAAGAAAGTTAATTGAAAATCCTTTTAGACGATGGAAAATCTAATTAATATATTTGTTAAGTCAATCTTTATTGACAACATGATATTTGCCTATTTTCTGGGCATGTGTTCCTATCTGGCTGTTTCCAAAACAGTAAAGACATCTTTTGGGCTGGGTATTGCCGTCATTTTTGTTTTGGTAATTACAGTTCCCGTTGATTACCTCATTGAGAATTATCTGTTAAAAGAAGGTGCCCTGATCTGGTTGGGTGAAGGATTTGCCGATGTAAACCTGAGTTTTCTTTCTTTTATCATGTTTATTGCAGTGATTGCTTCCATGGTTCAGTTGGTGGAAATGGTCATTGAAAAGTTTTCTCCTGCCCTGTATAATTCGTTGGGAATTTTTCTGCCGTTAATTGCCGTAAACTGTGCAATTCTCGGAGGTTCATTATTTATGCAGCAAAAAGAATTTCTTAATATCACAGAGGCTGTTACGTATGGTCTGGGTTCCGGTATCGGGTGGTTACTGGCTATTATCGGGATTGCTGCTATCAGGGAGAAAATCCGGTATTCCAACGTTCCTGCTCCCCTGAGGGGTCTGGGAATTACCTTTATAATCACCGGTCTGATGGGAATTGCATTCATGAGTTTCATGGGGATCAGCCTTTAGTTAAAAAACATAAATATGATCTTATTAAGCACACAAATAACCGTTATCCTTTCCAGTATCGTTGTATTTCTTCTTGTGATCCTGTTTCTTGTAGCAATTTTGTTGTATGCAAGAAAGAAATTAACACCACAAGGTGAAGTAAACTTAAAGGTTAATGACAAGGAGTTTACGGTAGATCCGGGATCGACCTTATTGACAACCCTGTCCAATCATGATATTTTCCTGCCATCAGCCTGTGGTGGTGCCGGAACATGTGGTTTGTGTAAGTGCCAGGTACTCGATGGCGGAGGATCGATCTTACTAACTGAGACAGGATTCTTTACCAGAAAGGAACAAATGAATTACTGGAGACTTGGCTGCCAGGTAAAAATACGGCAGGATATGGGTGTAAAGGTTCCTAAAGCGGTTATGGGAATTAAAAAGTGGGAGTGTGAGGTGATTTCCAATAAAAATGTTGCGACATTTATTAAAGAGTTTGTAGTTAAACTTCCTGAAGGAGAAATACTTGCCTTTCAATCAGGAGGGTATGTCCAGATTGATGTTCCAAAAATTGAAGTCGATTATAGTAATGACATATACGTGGAGGAAGAGTACCGGGATGAATGGGATAAGTTCAAAATGTGGGATCTGAAGATGAAAAATACGGAAGAAACCTTCAGGGCGTACTCAATGGCTAATCATCCCGTAGAAGGTAACATTGTTATGTTAAATATAAGGATAGCCACTCCACCATGGGATCGGACCAAATGTGGATTTATGAAGGTTAACCCGGGTGTATGTTCCTCCTATATTTTCTCCCTTAAATCCGGAGATAAGGTAACTATTTCAGGTCCGTATGGTGAGTTCTTTATTAAGGAAACAGATAGCGAAATGATCTATATCGGTGGTGGTGCCGGGATGGCTCCGCTACGGTCGCATTTATTCCACCTTTTCCATACTTTACAAACTAACCGTAAGGTCTCATATTGGTATGGTGCACGGTCGAAAAGAGAAATATTCTACAAAGAACATTTCAGGGAAATTGAAAAGAAATACCCTAATTTCACATTCCATATTGCACTTTCTGAACCTTTGCCTGAGGATAACTGGGATGGTTTGACCGGATTTATCCACCAGGTTGTTTATGACCAGTATCTGAGTAAACACGAAGAGCCTGAAGAGATAGAATACTATATGTGCGGACCACCATTGATGAATGATGCTGTACTAAAAATGCTCGATGATCTTGGTGTTCCTGACGAAATGATCGATTTTGACGATTTTGGTTAATTATTCTGTCGTGAGAAAAAGACTGTTTGTCTGGAGTTTTATTTTAATTGTAGCCTTCGGTTTTGTATTTTTAAGCTATAAAAGGAACGCCTATATTGTTCTTGACGGTTTTACCCAGGGAACAACCTACCACATTATTTATAAAAATAAATTCTCCCCGTTTAACCTTATTAATAAGAACAAGTACTATTATAAAAGTGAAATTGATGCTTTATTAGCTGAACTTGACCGGTCCCTTTCAATTTATCAACCTGGTTCAATCATTTCAGGAATTAACCGAAATGATACAACAGTCAGGACGGATGATCATTTTAAAAAGGTTTTCCGAAGAGCAAAAGAGATATCAGAAAAAACAAATGGTTTTTTTGATATTACGGTTGGCCCGGTTGTGAATGCATGGGGATTTGGGCCAGAGAGGAAAGCGGATGTTGATAGTGCATTGATCGACAGTCTTTTACAATTCATTGGGATGGATAAAGTAGAGTTAGAGGGCGATAAGGTTATAAAACAGAAACCTGGTATAAAATTGGATTTAAACGCGATTGCCCAGGGTTATACCGTTGATGTAATTTCCGGATTCTTCGAGAATAAAGAAATATTTAATTATCTGGTTGAAATAGGCGGTGAAGTGAGGACCCGGGGCACCAAAGCTAAGGGCGAATCCTGGAAGATTGGAGTTGATAAACCTTATGATTATAATTTTATCCCGGGCAGGGATTTACAGGTAATCCTTTCATTAAGTAACCGTTCTCTTGCCACTTCAGGTAACTACAGGAAATTTTTTGAAGAGGACGGTATTAAATATTCACATTCCATTAATCCAAAAACCGGCTATCCTGTCAGACATAATTTGTTAAGTGTCACCGTTGTGGCAGAAGATTGTATGACAGCCGATGCATATGCTACTGCTTTTATGGTAATGGGTCTGGAAGAAAGCAGGAAAATAGTTTTAACCGAAAAAGGTTTGGAAGTTTATTTTATTTACTTGGATGAGAAGGGAGAGTTTCAGACATATCACACATTAGGATTTGATCGACTAATCGAGGAGGAGTTGTAGTTGTTTATTTCCACGTTTGTCTTCAAAATTGGCTTATGGCAGTTTTTTTATGGCTTGTGGTTTTTGATTAGCAGTCATTAGCTCGTCGCTGCGCTCCTCGCGTCATTCACTCGCTGGCGCTCGTGTCATTTGCTCAGGCTGCGCCTTCGCGTCATTCGGCTTCGCCGTCATTGGCTCGTCGCTGCGCTCCTCGCGTCATTTGCTTCGCTGACGCTCGCGTAATTTGCTCAGGCTGCGCCTTCGCGTCATTCGGCTTCGCCGTCATTATGATACTCGTCAGACCACTAATGCTGCCGGGAGATTAGTTTAGATTTAGAACATTGCAATTATGTTATGGTTTATGTAGAAAGTTAATGTATTTTAGTGGTCAGACGAGTAGGTTATTTACATCGGCTGCGCCTTCGCGTAATTAAGTAGTTATTAGGTTGTTTTATTTTTGACTTTTTAATTTTTAATTTTTAATTTTTTCTTGATTGGTTATTAGGTGGTGGTGGCATTGCAGTTCGTCATGTTTTACACAGGTGATACCTCGTTTCCTCATTTCCTTGTTTTTCCCGATAGAGGTAACAGGGAACTTCCCATCTTTTTTCAGAAGCATATTAAGGGAGAGTCCTAAAAGGGAAAGAACAATAATACCAGTTGATAGAAGAATTAATTTGATGAACATGTTAGATTTGCATTACCAGAAT
This sequence comes from uncultured Rikenellaceae bacterium, assembly GCA_964515985.1. Classification (GTDB taxonomy): domain Bacteria; phylum Bacteroidota; class Bacteroidia; order Bacteroidales; family VadinHA17; genus CAZEWS01. Next base: position 15,178 of record CAZEWS010000019.1, read on the forward strand.
AATTACCGTGCAAATTTAATTAAATAATTCAAGTTGCGGGTTATTGGTTCCCGTGTCATTTGCTCATCCGCCAGCTGGCGGATTCGCGTCATTCGATAGTTATTCACTCGCTTCGCTCGTGTCATTTGCTCACTTCGTTCGCGTCATTTGCTTCGCTGGCGCTCAGCGTCATTGGCTCGTCGCTGCGCTCCTCGCGTCATTCACTCGCTTCGTGTAATTAGGTAGGTATACTTTTATCTTTTGCCTTTCCCGCCCGAATAACCTCCGGTCGCCCGCCTGAATGACGAAGTCGGGCAGGGACGGTAATTCTTTCCGGCAGGCTTGAGCCGGTCCAACGGATAAATTGGAACATTTTTCAACTCGTCGGACGAACTGAAGTCGTCTGACGAGATGTTCTTGTGGTAGTTTCTTTTTGTTGAACGATGGCAGTTGGACCGATATTCTTTTTTCACAGACTCTGCCAGGTCCTTCGGACCCTGGCAGGTCTCTCTCCCCAGCCGAATACAATTCGGCTCTACAATCTGAAATAAAATGACGAACCGGAGCTTCGTCCTACTTTTCGCCCCGTGAAACCTTGCGCAGCAAGAGCAACGAAGTTGCTGTTTCACCGGGGGAAACTCTTGTCTTTTATCTTGAATTTCTTTCTTCTCTTTACTACCTACTACATACTTCTTACTTCCTTCTCCCTTTCACAGACTCTGCCAGGTTCTCCTGCCACAGGCATCCCTT
>CAZEWS010000019.1:15916-22336 GCA_964515985.1 uncultured Rikenellaceae bacterium
GTTAAATTATAATCAAGTATCCAGCAACCAGTATCATCTCTTGTCATGATATTTGTCTACAGGTTAAACATAAAATTCACGATCAGAAATCCGAAATTCTTCTCCCTTTCTCCCCGTCTCCTTCACAGACTCTGCCAGGTTCTCCTGCCACAGGCATCCCTTCGGGAAAACCCTGGCAGGTCTCTCCCAGTCTTACAGTCTCTTTTTCTCTCAGTCCCTTAGTCACCCAGTCACCCTCTCACCTCTTCGCCCCCTCGCTCTTTCGCCCCTTCGCCAAAGTCCTTCCTTAATACCTTCTACATACTCCTTACTACTTACTCCATACTGCCTACTGCGGACTGGCTACTTGATTTTTCCTTAATTCTTCTGATCTTAATATTAAACACTGCCATAAAAATGCTCATAAGCGGACTGATAATATTGAAGAACGCAAATGGGAGATATGTGAGTGTTGGAACCCCAAGTACACCGGATTGGGTTGCTCCACAGGTATTCCATGGGATTAATACTGATGTAACCGTTCCGGAATCTTCGAGAGCTCTGCTCAAAACCTCAGGTTTTAAACCGTGATCTTTATATGTTTCTGCATACATTCTGCCGGGTACAACGATGGCAATGTATTGGTCTGAAGCAGTAATGTTGAAAAACAGACAAGTGCCAACCGTTGAGGCAACCAGGGCACCTGTCGATTTAACAAATTTTATTACACTTTGGGTTATCCTTACCAAAAGCCCGGCTGATTCCATTACGCCACCAAAAACCATTGCGGTAACAATTAACCATATGGTATTAAGCATGCCTGCCATACCATTGGTTGCTAATAACTCATTTACTGCTACATTTTGAGTTACAATGTCAACATGACCAAACATGGATCTCATTACACCAATGTAGGAGGACTTGAGATAATTATCATGAACACCCGAGATTTGATTAACTACATCAGGCTGAAGGATAATTGCAAATAAAGCGGCCAATAAGGTACCTGCCAATAACGACGGCAATGGCGGGACTTTTTTGACAATAATATAAATTAAGAATGCCGGTACTATGAATAATATGGGCGTAATAGTAAATGATTCATCGATAGCTGTTAACACGCTATCTACATTCGTTTGGTTTGCTTCGAAATCATAGGTAAATCCTAAAATCAGAAAGATGATCAGGGTAATAAGAATGGAAGGACCGGTAGTGTATACCATATATCTGATATGAGTAAAAAGATCGGTTCCTGCCATTGCCGGTGCAAGGTTTGTTGTATCAGACATCGGGGACATTTTATCTCCGAAATAAGCGCCGGAAATTATCGCTCCGGCAACAATCCCTTCGTTGATACCCATGGCATTTCCTATGCCGAGAAGAGCGATTCCAATGGTAGCTACGGTTGACCATGAACTACCTGTTGCCAGTGAAACAATAGCACAAATGATGACGGAAGCAAACAAAAATATACCCGGATTCAGGATCTTCAGTCCGTAATATATCATAACAGGAACTACCCCGCTTATCATCCAGGTTCCGGCTAAGGAACCTATTAGAAATAAGATCAGAATGGAGGGCATGGCTGATCCTATGCTTTTAACGATACCGTCCCTGACGGATTTCCATTTTAATCCAAGCCGGTAAGCAATCAATCCGGCAATTGTTGCCGCAAAAATTAAGGCCATTTGGTTGGCGCCTGATAAGGTATCATCGCCAAAAAACTTTACGTTGAGGGCCAGGAATATAATCAGAAAGATGATGGGGATAAAAGCCTGAAATAAAGTAGGCTTCCTTATTTTGTAGTTCATGTTAGCGGTTAAATACTTTTCTGCGGATTTGTTGGAGGATTCCCCCCGGCGCTTCTTCTTCCCCATAGTATCCTTCTCCGTAACCATAGCCATATCCGTATCCATAGCCGTATCCATAATCATAGCCGTATCCATAGCCATAATAGCTTGGTATTTTAATATCATTAACGAGCAGTGTTATGTTCTTCAGGCCTTTTTTGTTGTATAATTCGTCAATAAACAGAACAACATTTTTGTTTGAAAAGTTTTGCCTGACAACAAATATGTTGGTGTCGGAGTATTTGGTAAGCAAAATGGCATCGGTAACTATGGCTACCGGTGGAGTGTCGATTACTATGTAATCAAAATCCTTTTTGGCTTTTTCGAAAAATTGTTGCAACCTTTCTGTTTCAAGGAGTTCAGCAGGATTGGGTGGGGAAGGGCCGGAAGTTGTAACCCATAAATTATCAGATTCTGTCGGATGAATTATTTCTTCGTAAGAGCTTTTATTAATTAAATACGTGCTCATCCCTGTTTCGTTATCGATGCTAAAATCCTTATAGATCTTTGGCTTTCTCATGTCCAATCCCAATAATAAGGTTTTTTTATTCGACATGGCAATGATGGAGGCCAGGTTTGTTGCTACAAACGTTTTTCCTTCACCAGTGATGGTGGAGGAAACGGAAATGATTTTTTTACCGGGTTCGGTAAGCAAATATTGAATATTCGTTCTGAGGGACCGGAATGATTCGGCAATAGCTGATTTTGAATTTTCGGCAACAGGAATATCAGAATCCGTACTATTATGACCGATCGATCCGATAATGGCAACATTAGTAAGATCTTCGATATCCTTTTTATCAATGATTCGGTTATTAAAGAAATCGATTAAAAGGATGATAAGGATTGGAATGACAACTCCTAAAATAAGAGCAATCATATAGTTTAATGAATTCTTAGGAGTAACTTTACCGGCATTTTCCCCCCTTGCAATATCGAGGATCTTATTATCGGAAATATTTGAAGCCCTGGCAATACCGGCTTCTGCTCTTTTCTCTAAAAGGTACGTATAAAGATCGTCATTTAAATTGAACATTCGTTGAATTCCTATTAACTCCCTTTCAGTTACCGGTAATTTTTGAACTTCAGCCTTAACTTCGGCAATTCTTTGATTCACATCCTTCAACGAGATATTGGTTGTATTGATGATATTATTTACATTTTCCAAAAGCGACGCTCTCGCGTTTTGTATTTTGACATTTGAAAGATTCAGAAGCGGACTGTTTTCCCTGGTGCTGTATAAAAGTTCTCCCTTCTCAGCATACAGTTCCGCAAGTTTGGATATTAACGAAATAAGCAAAGGATCATTAATCCCCATAATAGAAGGAGAAATTACATCCAGGAAATCATTCTTTTCTTCAATATACTTCATCAAATAGTCGTAATATTTAAGCCGGATAGCAATTAATGTTTTTTCGGATTGAAATTTTTCAAGTTTTTCAAATATGGCAGATCCTTCTTTACTGATATCAATGATCTGGTTGTTCAATCGAAAATTTTGAAGATTGATCTCGGCGGTTGTTAACGAATCGACGATTTCTTTTAGTTGCTCGTCAATGAATGTTAAGGTGTTTTCAGCGGTTTTGTTTTTTTCTTCCAGACCGGACCGGATATAAACTTCGCTAAGTTTATTCAGGTAATCTACTTCCTGCTGAGCAACATAACCCTGGGTGGAAAGTGTAAGAATGGATCCTTTCTTATCGTTGACAGTGACGCTCAGTTTGCCTCTGTACTGATTGGTTAATGCATTCAGGTTATTAATAATAAAATAGAATTTATTCGAAGTCCACTGGTCAAGATTGAAATTTTCGGCATCTCTCATGGTTATATTGAATTTCAGATTATCATTCTCAAATTCTTCACCAAATTTCAAGATTTCATTTATATTGTATTCTTCATCAAGTTCCAGTTTATATTCTGACCCGGATAGAAATTTAACATAAATCGGATATCCCCTTAACTGGTAATGAGAAGTATCAATATTTACTTTAAAAGGAGAACGTGTATATAGTTTTGCTTCCTTTATTCCTCTTCGGCCGACTAAAATATAGGTTACTTCAAATTCCTTTAATTCCAGAATGGCTTTGTTTGCAAGGAAGTAAGACTGTAAAATGCCGATTTCATTCTGAACGTTTTTTGTGCTCCGGAAAATTTCCATTCCCTCGATCACCTGTTCGGCGCCTGTAAGCCCTTTGCCTTTTTGATCATCCCTTACAATTAATGTTGAACTGACACTGAAAATGGGTTCTGAGTAACGGTTAACCAAATATGCGGCAGTAAGTGCTATAAACAATGACAAGGCAAACCAATACCAGTTTGACAAGATTTTAAAAAGAAACTTTTTTATATCAATATTTTCTTCCTGATAAAAGCTATCCGATTTGTAATCCATCATGTCCCCTTATTTTATGAAATTCAAAACTAAGATTAAAGTAGTTAAGGTTGATAAAAACAACGACAATGTTGGAATATTTATTCTAAACGTTTTGCTTTTGATGGGCTCGACATATACGATATCATTAGGCAATAAAAAGAATCCTTCGGAGGAAAGGACATCTTTTTTAGTGAGATCGATTCTATATGTTCTGGTTTCGTTTTTTGTGGGACGAATAACCAGTATTCTTGTACGGTTTCCGTAGTCGGAAATATCGCCTGCCATTCCAATGGCCTCCAATACTGTAAGCTGATTATTAAAATTTTTATAAACGCCCGGGCGGTTAACTTCACCAAGTACCGTAAATTTAAAACTGATCAGCTTAACGATCACAGAAGCATTTCTGAGATATTGATCCGTTTTTTCCCTGATGGCATCCTTTGCTTCCTCGACTGTTTTATTTAATACAAATACTTTTCCTATTATGGGTAGTTCAACATTTCCCGAGTTATCTACAGAATACCCGTTGATGAAAAGGCTGGTTTCGTTTTGGAACAGATTTTGCTGGTATCGTGTAGAGGCAACATTGATCAGATCGTTTGTTCTATCATCGATGCTTAGAATTCGAATATATAATATGTCCTGATTTTGAATTTTGTAATCGACCTGCTGTCTGAAATAAACATTTTCAGTAGTAAGCGAATCAACATCTTGTAAGTAAACCAATTGTTTCTGGCTTGTACAGGAAGAAACGAGATATATCAGCAGGAAAGCCTTTATAATATTTTTAATCATCAGGATTAGGATATATTTTATTAAAGCCTACAAACTTAACTATATTTTATAATTGGAGCAAGAAAATTATTATACCGGAATTCAGGCTAAATTCATATAAAATTTCATTTTTTATTTATTTATGATTAATTTGCCTTTTAAACAGAACAAAGAATATGGGTGTGGATTTTGATTTTTTTTCTATTGAACCCGGCGACCGGGAACCCAAACAAGGACGGGTTTTGATTTCTGAACCCTTCCTGGGGGATTCTTATTTTAAACGTTCAATCGTTTTTTTGACTGAGCATAATGAAGATGGGACAGTTGGCTTTGTGTTGAATAAACCCGTGAATATACCTGTTACTGAAATTCTGGATGACTTTCCTGATATTAAAACTGAAGTCTCGATAGGCGGTCCGGTCGGAACAAATACGGTACATTATATTCATACCCTTGGCAAGATTATTCCAAATAGTGTAAACGTTTATAAAGAAATTTATTGGGGTGGGGATTTTAACGTAATAAAAGATCTTATAAAATCAGGAGGAATAAATAAAAACCAAATACGGTTTTTTGTGGGTTATTCCGGTTGGCGGCCCAAACAATTGGAAAATGAAATAAAGGAAAATTCGTGGGTGATCACTGAAATGGACCCATCCGTTATAATGGAAAACCGGGGCGAAGATATCTGGAAGGAAACGCTAAAAAAATTAGGCAGAAAATATAAATTATGGACAAATTTCCCTGAAAATCCGGGGATGAACTGAAAGATCTTCGTTTGTCTGAATTTTAATGGCATTTAGTCCTGCCATTGAAGCGGCTTGTATATCACTTTCACTATTTCCAATAAACCAGGACTTTTCCGGATCAATCTGGAATCGGGACATTGCCTTTTCAATTAACAAAGTGTCCGGTTTTCGGCATAAACACTTTTCAATGCTGGAATGATGAGGGCAATAATATATTTCTGTTATATCGATTCCTCGTTTTTTTAACTCATTGAGCAGATACAGGTGTACTTCTTCTACATTTTTGTGTGTGTAAATCCCTTTGGCAATTCCCCCCTGGTTTGAAATTATAATTAACATATATCTCATGCTAATAAACCGTTTAAGGGTTTCCACTACTCCGGGATTTATTTTGAATTCGGAGACCGTATAGACATAAAAGTCATCAATGTCGTAATTGATTACCCCATCCCGGTCGAGAAAAATTACTTTTTGCATAGGATTATTGTTTTTAATGGTTTGGTGTATGAAAAGTAGCGGAAATCAAGAGATTTTACCTTTCAGGTTGTCACATACTTTTTGTAAGAATACTCACTTTCAAGTTAATCGCCTCATCCGCTATTATTTACACACGCTGTTAATTGCTGGCTGTTCTATCTATCTGTTTTTCTTGTCCTTTTTTCTTGATAAAAAAGAACGAAAAAATCAAGGCTTC
>CAZEWS010000020.1:0-21827 GCA_964515985.1 uncultured Rikenellaceae bacterium
GATCAACCAGTAAGAAAAAGCAAGCGTCAGCACTGACCACCCACCTGTAACAATCACAAAGGAGCTGGTAGATATGCGTTTGATGATTGGTACAATAGGGTCTAAAGCATAACCGGCAATAACACCAATTAAACCCGCAATTACCAGTATTTTTATCTTTTGTATTGAAGTACGGTTACTTTTAAGCAACATGCCGGCAAGTACGCCCCAAATAGTATGTGCGGTGGTGGGTAATGCGTTAAAGGAAACCCAATGACCAGAAGAAAGTTCACCCGAAATAAGCAGATCAAAATAAGCGCCAAAGTTGTGATCGGGCACAAATGGCTGATCGAAACCCATTACAGGAAAAAAACGGTAAATGAGCTCCGTAATTCCCAGCAAAGCAAAAGAGAAAATAAGCTGAGTTCGAATTGATTTTCTTATTAATAAGAAGGCGATGATATAGGTTACTGAAAGCTGTGCCAATACATTTTGAAACCGGAAGGTAATTCTGCCGGGGCCGATACAGTATAGAGCCCAGCCTAACAGAAGTAACAGGAAAGCACGTTGAATAGCATGGCGGAGCAGTTTCCGGTAATTATCTCCGCGTTCGGTACGCTTTGCAAATGAAAAAGGCATGGCAACGCCCACAATGAACATGAAAAACGGCTGGACCAGATCCCAGAAACGCAATCCGTCCCAGGGATGATGGTGCAATTGTGTGCCAATAAAATAAAAAACTCCCCCTTTTAATGAAGGATCCACTAAATGTGTAAAGAGACCGGTAAATTCGCCTATCAGCAAAAACATTGTAAAACCACGGAAAAAATCAAGTGACAACAGGCGTCCCTCAGGAGTTAGTGAAATACTGGTATTTTTTTTCATTAGTATTAACTCTTTATTGTTATTGGTTTTATTATAACATACTCTTTCAATAGTGTATATGGGTTGCACATAACAAGGACATAAAAATACTTTTTTTACTATAAAATACGGCATAATGTTAAGACAAATAATCTCTAATATAACAGACATGAAAAATCTCTTGAAAGTGACCCATATAGTCCGGGTACCTGGCAGGCAGAAATTGACCTACTCAAGGATTTGCTGATTTTACAGAAAAAAATTTATGTGGCGTATTAATCAGAAATAAATTAAGACTGCAACATCACTTGAAAAATGAAAAAACAAAATTTTTAAATTACTTATGAATTTCATAGTTTTAAATATTTATTTGTGAAGATTGATCTCTGCAGCAAAACGTAAAATTACAAATGCGCAAAGTAATGCTACTTTTAACATCAGGAAGCAGGTGAAATATTAAGACAAAAGATAAAAGACAAAAGATAAAAGATGAAAGAAACAAAAAAGAGTAACGAAAAAAGGCAAAATGTTTTGCCACGTCGTAGATTCCTGGGAATGATTGCTTCCGGTACGGCTGCATTCAGCATTGTTCCCGGTTTTGCTGTAAGTGGTTTGGGACACACTCCTCCCAGCGATAAGTTAAACATTGCCGGGGTGGGTGTAGGCGGAATCGGACGAAGAGACCTGAGTAAAATTACAGGGCAAAATATTGTTGCCCTGTGCGATGTAGATTGGGATTATGCGGCAAAAACCTTTAAGGATTATCCTGATGCAAAGCTCTACAAAGATTATCGCGTGATGCTTGAAAAACAAAAGGATATTGATGCGGTATTGGTAGCAACACCCGATCATACACATGCTATTGTTGCTATGGCTGCTATGAAACTTGGCAAACATGTATTTGTGCAAAAACCCCTGTGCCATTCTGTTTACGAAACCCGGTTGATAACCGAAACAGCCAGGAAGTACAAAGTAGCATCTCAGATGGGAAACCAGGGAAATTCCGGAGAATCCATCAGGCAAATATGTGAATGGATATGGAATGGCGTCATAGGTGAGATTCGTGAAGTACACGCCTGGACAAATAGACCAATGGGCGACATGGGATGTCATATAATCGATCCAATATTCAAGGCACTTAAATTGAAATATCCGATTAGTGTACAGGGCAGTTCAACCCAGGTGAATACTGAAAGTGCACCAATTGCATCCCGTATAAAATATGAATTTCCGGCTCGTGAAAACCTGCCTAAAGTAGCATTTCCAGAGGTAACCATGTACTGGTACGATGGCGGTTTAATGCCGGACAGGCCTGATGATCTGGAGGAGGGAATCATGATGGGCGACTGGAACGGTGGAACCCTCTTTATCGGAACAAAAGGAAAACTGGTAGCAGGTTTATTTGGAGATAATCCTATTCTTTTTCCAAAAAGCCTAAAAGAAAATTATCAAAATCCACCCCAAAGTTTGCTACGGATTAAAAATGGCGTTGACGGCCATTGGATGGACTGGGTACGAGCCTGCAAAGAAAGCCCTGAAAACAGGGTCCCGGCAAGCTCGAATTTTGAATATTCCGGCCCTTTGACTGAAAGTGTTGTTATGGGAAATTTGGCTATTCGTCTGCAGGATTTGAAAAAGAAATTACTTTGGGATGGCCAAAACATGCGGATTACAAATATATCAGACCGTGATAAAGTAAGGGTGGTAACATCTGATAAGTTTACTGTAATTGACGGACATCCGCATTTTGATACGCAAAGAATTGAAATACCGGCTAAGTCATCTTCTGAAGAATGGATTAAGCATACTTACCGTGAAGGCTGGTCGCTTTAATATTTGAACATAGCTATAATTTATCCGGAAAAATAGGCTAAGGCTAAGGGCGCCTACGCTAAAGCTTCAGCGACAGTGTGCTGAGGCTAAGGAAAAAGGTTATAGGTATAGGCGTTTAGAGCGCACAAATTCAATAATTAAATCTAACTTTGTAAATTGGTGTGATTGTTTTATAGTTTCCGTCAGCTGACGGATTGATAGTTGTGGTAAGAAAATAATTTTCAGAAATAAATTTCAAATTTCGAATATCAAATAATTAAATATGCGACCTAAACGCCTATACCTATAATTTTATTCAGATGTCCGCCTATGGCGGAAAAAAAGGCATTTACATTATTAATTAAAAAACAAAAATCATGAAAAGACAACTTAATTATCTTACAATGTTTGTTCTGGCTGCAATAATTTGCTTTGTGTACGTTTCTTGCGGTCAACAGGAAACGTCTCCCAATACCCTGACAAAAAAAGAAATAAAAGAAGGATGGCAACTCCTTTTTGATGGAACTACAACCAATGGCTGGAGAGGATACAATCAAAAGTCCTTTCCCGAACAGGGGTGGACAGTTGAAAACGGTACACTCCGGTGCCTTGCTTCGGGCAGAGGAGAAGCGGGTAGCGGAGGTGATATAATTATCGAAAAGAAATTCAAAAACTTTGAATTTAAACTGGAATGGAAAATTGCAAAGGCCGGAAATAGCGGAATTATGTATCTTGTAACCGAGTTGCCTGGCCAACCTGCCTGGCACGGCGCCCCCGAAATGCAAATACTTGATGGCAAAAACTTTCCTGCAGAATTGAAACCCAATCAGCTTTCAGGCTCGCTCTACGATTTGGTAGCTGCCGATCCGCAGAATGTAAAACCATTCGGTGAGTGGAACCAGATAAAAATTGTAGTGAAAGACGGTAAGGTAGAACACTGGCAAAACGGTGAGATGGTAGCAAGCTACCAGTTATGGACCTCAGGTTGGGAAGACATGGTCAAAAACAGTAAGTTTAATGACTATCCCGAGTTTCTGAATATGGCTTCCGAGGGGCATATTTGCATACAGGACCACGGCTCCGATGTATGGTTCAAAAACATTAAAATACGCGAACTTTAAACCTGAAAGCCGTTTCTCTTGCAGAGAAAAGTGATTTACCTAAAGAAAAAGTCACACGATGAATATCATAAAAAAAATTCAAGGTCCCTTCATCTTTGCTCTGGCTTTTTTGTTCCTTTCATTTTTCTTGTTGATATGAAATAAAGGAATAAAGATATTTTTTATTTCTATTAGCATAAACTGCAAATAAATATGATACTAATTTTGTCTGTATAACCTGCAAGATGTTGAGTGTTATATGGAAATTTGCTGCTTAATAATATACCGTGAAAATGATAAATTATGCGACTACCTTGAAAATAGCCATGCATGTTGTTCAAAGATGGTGATAAAGAATATTTATGAACCCTGATCTGGCATTTATTACGAACAAAGAAAATCAAAGTCTTAACGCGGTTTGAAGTCCTTATAAAAGATACTTCATTCTTTGACTGCTTGGTGGGTTATTTCTATTCCAGCGGGTTTCATGCTATTTGCCAGGCACTGGAAAATACAGAAAAAATAAGAATTCTTATTGGAATCAGCACAGGCAGACAAATTTTCGAATTACTGGAAACTATTCAAAAACCCAAACATCAATAAATTGATTTCTCTCACGCCGAAACCAAGCAGGAAGTTGAAAACCTTGTTCAAAAAGAAATGGAGGATTCTGAGGACAACAGAAAAGTTGAAGAAGGTGCAAATAAATTTATAGAATGGATTAGAAAGGGCAAACTGGAGTTGATGAACTTCGAACGTTTTGCGCAGCAAAACCTCACGCCTGTCCCGTTTTTTGGGGAGTGGTATGTGTATTAGATTATGGGAACGAGTAATTTCGGATTGTGAATTTTGAATTTTTAATTTTATGTTTTACCTGTAGCCAAATATCAGGACAAGACAAAATGTGCTGGCAAAATAGATTTATTGAGATAATAAAACCCTATCAGTCGCTATGGTGTTGATAATTTGACTGAAAAGGGAGCAAGGCAAGAAATTAAGCAAACATATAATGGGTAACTAATAATGTTTATATTAAAAAGCAGTATAGGAAATTATATCCGTTTAAATAATAAAAAGTATTCATACTTTGCCGGCAATAATTACCTCGGGCTTGCCAATCACCCGGCATTGAAAAATGAAGCAATATCTTCCATCAAAAAATATGGTATTGGTTTTTCTGCTTCGAGAGGGACAACCGGCACATCTGAACTCCATCTGGAACTGGAAAAACTTCTGTCGGAGTTTAAAAATAAATCCGGCTCAGTTGTTTTTGCTTCCGGTTATATGGGAAATAGAATATTACTCCACACACTACGAGATCAGTATTCTGCTGTATTCATAGATGAATCAGCACACCCCAGTATTCCGGATGGAATTCCATCAGATATCCCAAATGTATATTTTTATGATCATTTTAATACTGAACATCTAGTAATTTTATTAAAGAAACACAATAAACAGAGGCCATTAATCATCACAGATGGAGTTTTTGCATTAACAGGTGAAATAGCACCTCTTGATAAAATTCATCCTGTAGCAAAAAAATACAGTGCAATTCTAATAGTAGATGATGCGCATGCAACAGGTATTCTTGGTAAAAATGGGAGAGGTACACCCGAACATTTCCAACTCGATGGAGCAGAAAATATTTATCAATCCGAAACAATGAGTAAAGCCCTGGGTGCTTATGGCGGGTTTATTTCAGCAACAAAAGAAATTATTAAAAAAATAAGAGAAAAATCATCTGTTTATATCGGATCAACTTCCTTACCTCCACCTATTGTATCAGCCGGGTGTTCATCAATTAATATTTTAAAACAGCACCCGGAGCTCCGTTCAAGGTTATTTGAAAACGCAAGTTACATTCGGAAGGAAATCAAAAAGATGAATTTTCTTACTACTCCTGATAATACTCCAATTATTCCGGTTTTTTTCAATTCTCAGGAAAACGCCATAAGGCTATCTGAATATTTAAAAGAAAATAACATTATTGTTCCTTATATAAAATATCCCGTGAAAATGGATAAATTTCTTGTAAGGCTTACTGTATCTGCAATACACACAAAAGACCAAATTGAAAATTTATTGGAACTTTTAAAAAAATGGAGAGATAAGCATGGAATCGGCTAATATGAAAATTACCCGGCGCAAATTCATTAACAAAACCATTGCAGGGGCAACCGGATTGACTTTAAGCCGGTCTCTTCTGGCAAACAAACTTGTTAATTTCACTGCTTCAGATCCATTTGATCTTGTTCCACTGGGAAATACAGGTATTAAGGTTTCACTTATTAGTGCCGGTACAGGCGCGAATGGAGGAAATCGACAATCTAATATGACACAGTTAGGAAAAGAAAAATTCGAGGCCTTACTAAAATATGCAATCGAAAGAGGGGTCCGTTTTTTCGATTGTGCTGACACATATGGAACCCATCCATTTGTTGCCAATGCTTTTAGGTCTGTTCCACGGGAAAAGTATGTGCTAAGCTCCAAAATCTGGTTCCATACAGGTGGCATTCCTGATAAAGAACGACCCGATGCGGATGAGGTGGTCAATCGTTTCCTGAAAGAACTCAATATGGATTATATTGACCTAATCATAATCCACTGCCTTACAAGTTCGGATTGGCCAAAGAAATTTGAAAAACAAATGGAGATCCTGACAAAACTCAAGGAAAAAGGTGTAGTCCGTGCGCATGGTGTTTCGGTTCATTCATTGGATGCCATGAAGGCATGCCTGAACAATCCCTGGGTAGATTCAGTTCATGTAAGGATTAATGCCTATGGTATAGCGATGGATGATAAAAACCCTGCAAATGTGGCTGAGGTTATTAAGAAACTTCATGATGAAGGAAAAGGAATTGTAGGGATGAAACTTATTGGCAATGGTGCATTCCGGAATGAACCGGAGAAAATTGACAAATCGATCCGGTATGTTTTAGATTTAAGTGCAGTAGATACAATGGCAGTAGGATTTGAACGGCCGGATGAAATCGATGATTTTGCGGCACGTGTAAAACGAGCTCTGAAAACATAAGTTTCTAAGATTAATTTTTTCATATTTTTACTTAAGCACTGAGATAACTGAAGTGACAAGTAAACATAATCAACCTTAAATCATCCGTTATGAGAACAAAAATTATCTTTTTCCCCGGCCTTCTGTTTGCCTTTGCAGGATTAGTATCCTGTACATCGAACAATTCTGAGCAATCCAGGCCAAACATTATCTTTATTATGAGTGATGATCATGCGTACCAGGCAATAAGCGCGTATGGTTATGGCCTGAATAAAACACCAAATATCGACCGGATTGCTTCGGAAGGCGCCATTTTTAACCAGAGTTTTGTCACCAATTCCATTTGTGCTCCCAGCCGGGCAGTGTTACTTACCGGCAAATACAGCCATATTAACGGGAAAGTTGACAACGTCAATGTATTCGACGGCGATCAGATGACATTTCCAAAACTGTTGCAAAAAGCCGGGTATCAAACGGCTATAGTCGGTAAGTGGCATCTGAGAAGCGAACCCCAGGGATTTGACTATTGGAATGTACTACCCGGACAAGGCGCCTATTATAATCCGGATATCATTGAAAACGGAGAAAAAAAGAGGGTTAAAGGTTATGTAACCGGGTTGATCACAAAATTCGCTCTCGACTGGTTAGATACAAAACGGGATAAATCAAAACCTTTCTGCCTGTTATACCACCACAAAGCGCCTCACAGAAACTGGAAACCCGGCCCTGATTACCTTACCTTATACGACGATAAAGAATTTGATGTTCCGTCAAACTTTTTCGATGATTATTTAAACATGGGACGGGCAGCAAAAGAACAGGAAATGGAGATAGCCGGACATATGAGTTGGGGCCATGATTTTAAGTTTTTAATTGATCCTGAAGGCAATCAAACCCGGTTCAATAATGAATTAAAAAGATTCGAAGAAGATCAGCTTGAACTATGGCATGCAGCATACGATCCCAAAAACCAGGCGCTTAAAGATGCCCATCTAAAAGGTGAAGAACTTGCCAAATGGAAATTCAACAGGTATATTAAAGATTATCTGCGCTGTATCAAATCGGTTGACGACGGTGTTGGAGAAATTCTTGATTATCTGGATCAGAATGGATTGACAAAAAATACCATAATAATTTATACTTCCGATCAGGGATTTTACCTCGGTGAACACGGCTGGTTCGACAAACGGTTCATGTACGAACAATCGTTACGAATGCCTTTACTGATACGTTATCCTGGAGAAATAAAACCGGGTACCGTTATCGATGAAATGGTTTTGAATCTTGATTTCGCACCTGCTTTCCTCGACTACGCCGGAGTTGAAATACCAGATGAAATACAAGGAGTTTCTTTCCGGGATATAGTTAACGGTAAAAACAAAAACTGGCGTGATGCTATTTATTACCACTATTATGAATACCCATCTGTGCATATGGTTAAGAGGCATTATGGTGTACGGACCGACAGGTATAAGCTTATCCATTTTTATTATGATATTGATGAATGGGAATTATATGACCTGGATAAAGATCCGGACGAAATGAATAACGTTTATAACGATCCTGAATATGCCGAGGTCAAAGATAAGTTACACCTGAAATTAAAAGAACTCAGAGAGAAATACGGGGATTCTGATGAATTATCACAGGAATATCTTAAAACTTATCTCGACTCAAGAAATAAAAATTAACATTACTAATCAGTTGAAACAAATCGTTTAATCATAAAATCCAAATTCATAACCAGCATCAAATAAAGCCACAATATTTTCCGGAGGAACACCAGATTGTATATTATGAACGTTATTAAAGACGTAGCCACCGTACGGTTTAAAAATTTCAAGGTTTCTTTTCACCTGTTCAATAATTTCGTCCGGTTTAGCAAAAGGCAAAACATGCTGGGCGTCAATACCACCACCCCAGAAAACCAGCTTTTTGCCATACTTTTCCTTAAGTTCTTTTGGATTCATGTTATTTGCACTGATTTGAACAGGATTAAGTATGTCGATACCATTATCAAGAAGGTCGGGGATATATTCTGCGACTGATCCACAAGTGTGATACCAAATTTTCGTTGAGGTTAGTGATTTGATATGTTGTACCAGTTTTTTTTGTCTTGGCTTTACTATTTTGCGGTAAAATATTGGTGAAAAAAGTGGTCCCAATTGACCGCCGAGGTCATCGCCAATCATTATTACGTCAATAAGATCCTCTACTTCAGGTAAAAACTCATTAAAGTAATCCATCCAGAACTTCAATATCTGATCAAGCAGAGCTTCGCAAAAAGATGGATTTTCAATCATATCCATAAACCATCGTTCCAGGCCTCGCATATACCAACAGATTTCGTAAACGACTCCGGTTATACCAGTTGATATAGCATACGGTGTATTCTTCCGTAATTCAAGAGCCTCATCACGAACTCCTTTAAACCGTGTCGGGTCGTTACCTTTAGGCCAGGGATAATCATAAAGATCTTCAATTGAAGCGTCTGCAAGAGGATGATATGAAATGTCCATGAAAAGCTTTTGATCATCAGGCATGGACCATACGACACCAAATTCATCCTTAAGATCATGCCATAGTCTACCATCGCGGGTATTTTGTTCAATACCGCCTTTGAAACTATCAGGCGCATGCGTACAAATATAGCGAGTGTCAACTTTGAATCGTTGCAAAACTTCTTCGCATGGTTTAGCAAGCTGTTGTACAGGATCGAGTATTGTTATTTCGTCGTTTATGCCCAGATGAATAAGTAATTCATCGTACGCATTTTTGTGTATCCCCGTTTGAAAACCACCAAGATCTATGGGGACACGATCAGGAATTTCATGATTAATAGCTTTCAGAACACGTTCTCTTGCAGTCATTGTTTCTTTTCTGGTCATTTCTTTTCATTTTAGTTCATTCTTTGCCTGCCGAAACGTAGTGAAGGCTGGTTAGGCATTTCTTTTTTCTAACCATTTTAGGCATTTATAATTTTAGGCATTTCAGGCATTTCTTTTTAGGCATTTCTTTATCTCAGGATCTACATGGATCAACCGCAGGGGATTAAAAAATCCAACTTCCTGCAATTCCTGATCAGACAACAGATTTAAGGTCTTAAGATATTCTATACATTTTTTCATATTGTATGAAGATCCTGCAAGGTAACCTGTATCGGGATTGTACAATAAACCTGATTTTTCCAAAACGGTTTCAATTCCAAACAGGTGATAATTTCCAGGGGATAAACCGGCTACCGGCGATGCATCACTAACCACTACAATGCGTTCGGGACCTTTTGTACGGATCATGGCTTTGATAAGCGAAGGTGGAAGATGGAACCCATCGGTAATGATCATGGCTGTCAGATCGTCATTTGCCATTCCTGCAATAAGCGGATTATGGTGTCTTCCGATTAAATGCGGAAGGCCGTTCCCCAGATGAGTAAGTGAGGTGGCGCCTGCTTTTGCCAAATTGTTAATTTTAGATTCTTTAGCCATTTGATGCCCCAGGGAGACGGTAATTCCAAGTCCTGATACATATTTACAAAAGGATTCTGCACCGGGAAGTTCGGCTGAAATGGTGATCATTTTTATTTCCCCTTCGGCCAGATTATAAAGTCTGTCAAAATGATCTTTGTCCGGAAGTATCATCCAATCAGGGTTATGCACTCCCCTTGCTTCACCGTCGGAAAGAAAAGGACCTTCAAGATGAATTCCCAAAATCGCATTTTTTAAATCCTCCTCCTCCATGACTTTAGCTATTAAGGGAAGATTCTTTTCATAAACATCCATAGGACAGGTAACTATGGTAGGCAGGAAGGCGAGGGTTTTTTGCTTCCTTAATTCCCTTGTGGCGGAAATGATCTTATCTCTTGTAAGATCAGGTCCTGAAAAATCAATCCCTTTATAACCGTTTACCTGCAGATCGACATAGCCGGGAATAACCATAATTGGATGTATTGGGATTTAAATATTAATGAATAATTTTGAATGCCTAAAATTAATGAGACTGAACTTTTATGATCCGCCAGCCCTTTGAAATACTGCTTCGCAGCAATGGCTGTGCCATTAATCCTCAGTAGCCGAAAGCAACGAGGAAGATTCCCGGTCAAGATAAATCGTGCAATTCGGATGTTTCTGAAGTATAGATGCGGGAAATAAATTGGTAACTTCATTTTCCAGGCAATTTTTCACCGCTTCAGCCTTCCTTTGATCCGGCACCGTACAGATGATCCGTTTTGATTTCATAATTTGTTTTATTGACATGCTGATGGCCCTGGCAGGAACCTCTTCAGGAGAGCTAAACCATCCTTCTCCCAATTGTTGTTTTCTGCATTTTTCATCCAGATCAACAACCAGGTAGGGGTCTTCAACTTCAAAGTCCGCAGGGGGATCGTTAAATGCCAGATGACCATTTTCACCAATCCCAACAAAAGCAATATCGATCGGATAGTTTGAGATAATTTCGTTTAAGCGGCGGCATTCTAAATAAGGATCAGGCTTATCGCCGTCGATAAAAAAAACATCTTTCAATATCCCAACCTTATTTACAAATCGTTCTTTCAGGTATTTCCTGAAACTTGCATTATGGGTATCGGGTAGTCCAACATATTCATCCAAATGAAACATTACTACTTTCGACCAATCAATATTCCTGACATGAATAAGGTGGGTCAACGTCTCGAATTGGCTTGCTCCCGTTGCCAGAATAATATGGGCGAATCCTTTTTCATCTATAGCTTTTAATATTTCCTCACCACCATCAACTCCGGCTTTAGCGCCCAACTCTTCTTTTGTTTCAAAAATTTCAATTTGCACAATGTAAAATATTAAGTATGTACCGGAATTCTTAAATTGTCTGTTAATATACAGCAAGTTGTATTGTTCCCTTTAACATATTATTTTAGGCTCATCCGGATAATGCATAGGTTTGTGATATTATAATATTATGAATACCTCTATGAGTCAAATTCAACTATGAAGCTTACACCAAGCTGATTTATGTACCTGAATTGCCCGTAGGGCATTCATTTTTGTAGAAGAATAGATTATAGTTTTATGTATTCCCTGTAGGGGATTAATATAAAAATTTGTTTTTAAATCAATCAAAAAAATCAAATAGAAACCGCTCATCATAATCTATTTTAAATTTAAGATTGATAAACAAAATTGGCTAAATTAAACTATGTTCACAAATCGATAATTTATCAATCGTCTACAACGAAAATATTCTGTGTGGCTACATTAGGCTACAATAGTATAACCGCTACGCGGTATTTTTCTTTTTAGTATCTATTTACTGAAAAACCAAAACTACGCATTTCCCGGATGAATCTTATTTTAGCTAAGGCTAAGGTTTTTTTTAATTGCACGGAATCAGGTTTACCGGACCCATTAATCCTGAATCCATCGGCTTCCAACCAGAGGCATCAAAGGGGCGGTATTTTATATCAACAAAGTTTATGTTATAAAATTTTTTCCATGGCACCCTTCTGCGGTCCACATCAGCTATTCGGTTCGCCGAAAGATTTGTTACTTCTATTTCGAGCGTATTCTTTCCATCACGAAGAGCATCTCCAATATCAATCCGAAACGGGAAACTCCATAAAACGCCTATTAGCTGTCCGTTAACTTTTACAGATGCGCTCTCGCAAACCCTGCCAAGGTCAAGCAGCCAATCGTCAGCCTGCTGTTCAGGTTTGTCGAAAGTAATTGAATATTTTGCTGTCCCTGAAAAATTCTTTGTTGCCGAATGGCCGAACACGGTCCAGGACGTCAAATGTTCTGTTTTAACACCAGGCGGCAACTCCGGATGACCTTCGATAAAATCAACGCTCCATTCACCTTTTATTTCATAAGGTTCTCCGCTTACATGCATGTATTTCCATTTGGGTCCGTTAATCTTTTTAGTTGAAAACGTCTGCAGGATACACGATTCACCAGGTTGCAACTGGAGCCAGACCTGGGCCGCACCTGCTTCACCCTCCTGCAAGTCAGCTATTCCACGGCGGGAAGATCGCGGATCAAATAGTTGAGCTGATTTTGCCTTTACCCCGAGAGTAACCCAACCGTCGAGTATCTGTTTGCCCAGATTAGCCATAAAGTAATAATATCCTCTCTCATGAGTACGACGTATAAAGCTGATTCCGGCATCAGCAACCGGTTCGCGGGATACATTAGCCACAGCAAGCAATTCTTCAATATTCCCCCCTATTAAGAAATGGCCCTTACCAAAATCTGCCTGACTGATACCGGAAAAATCAGAATCAACCGGTTTCAATTCCGCCATCATCTTCCTGAATTGTTCGCGCCGGTTTTCCAGATCACCAAAACCCGGGACATCACGCGGAAGATTTCCCTGTACTATAATTGTGGCTCCTGCTTTAGCCAGGTTCATTAAATTTTCCAGCGTTTTAACAGGCATTAAATTGCAATCAGGAACAATCACGGTACGATATTCATTATCACCCGTTAACAGGTTATTTTTTGCAACTTTTACATTCGAAATCAGGCGATCTGAGATGTAATCAAAAGTAAATCCCCTGTCCCACATTGTTTTGGCGACATTATAGAATGGTGTACTATAGAGCCATTTGCTGATATTATGAACCTGAAGCCTCGACTCCATTCCTTCAGTATTGTGCCAGACGTCATAAACAGGAAAATAAAGTAAAATATCATTGGCAGGTTTTCCGGATTGCAGAACTGATTGACACCTTGTGATATAGGCATTATGTTCAGGGAAATGCCTCCAGAAACTATTGGAAGGAGCAAAATTAGTGGAGGCATAAAACAACCAGCCGGGCCATGTTTCCCCGGCAGGTGAATAAGCCATACCATGATAGAATACATGATTGACACCGGCAATCAACAGTTGGTCTATTTCGGGTTTTACCTGGGAAAGAGAAACTTTAAAGTGTTCACCAAGCCAGGTGCAGCTCTCAGAGGAAACAAGTTTTTTCCCTGCCACGTGAGCGGCAGATGAAGAAAATTTTAGCATGAGTAGATCCGGCGGTTCCGTGTCGAAATCGGGATCCATGCGTAAGCCCGGAATCTTAAAACCGCTCGGTCCGAAAATTTCTGTTTCCGGGATGTCGGCAGCAGCGTAAAGATCGAGTATATTACCCGGAGAACCATGCGCCTGGTTTCGGGTAATGCTACCCTTTTCATGAACCCAATTTACCCAGGGCACGATGAAATTTTCAAGCAACAGGTCGGATATAGTCTCGCGATAATCAGATTTAATACGGGCAACCATATCGTCATCTCCCTTGCCCAGAAGAGCGGACAAGTGCTTTCGTAAATCATAACCTCTGCGTGATTGGAATTCATCAAACAGGTCGTCTGTCCAATTACCTCCATATTCGAATGAGTCATGATAATTAGCCCGCACCTTACCGCCATGATAAACAGCAAAAGCTTCATCAAACACCGAAAGATAATTTGATAACGCTCGTTTGGAATAAGGATTCACTGCGTATCCCTCTCCGCCAGGTGCAGCGCGTTTTACATCTCGTCCGGAAAAGCGCTGGGATACAGCATATAGCTTCCAATTTCCACCTGGAGGAATCCAATCCGGAACACTGTCCTTGTCTACTTTCCCGGTAAGATCAACTATCTCGCCTTCATCAGAATACGCCATTAAGGCCTGGAGTAACTCTTTATCAAGTTTCTTCTCAAGACGAACGTCACTCATAAGCATGAAGGTATCAATAGTTACCTTTGAGTCTGCATCTTCAAGGCTGACCATTGGACCTCCAAACGGCCAGCCGGTACCGGTTGACATATCAACTCCCATACCCAGCCTTTCTGCTTCAGCCACGGTAAACTCCAGCATTTCCAGCCATTCAGTACTTAAATAATCAATAAATTTGTCTTCATATCCCTTAACCCCATATATAGGAATAATGTGCACACCACCAATTCCAGCTTTGTCGTACGTTTCCAGAAGACGGGATAAATTCTGTTTGTCCACTGCGTTGCCCATCCACCACCAGTATGTCCACGGCCGGCATTCTTTGGTCTCAACAGGCAAATCCAATTCTGACTGCTTTTCCCCTGATGTACATCCCAAAAACATCAACAAAAAAAGAAGCACACCGGTTGCTGAATAATTGAATAAACCAAATGAACGATTCTGTTTATTAAATTTCACTAAAAACATAATTTCTCTATTCTTATTATATAAATTTTTTAGACTTTAATATTTACTTTTCTCAAGTACTTCCTTTACTAACTTACTTACTCCATTGAGAATGACTTTTTCATAAGTAGGTAGGGGGAAAACCTTGTGCTTCATAGCCACCTTCTTTAAACATGTGCTCAACCGGTATATAACCTGCATCTCCTGCAAGTTGTGATACCTGAATTAGATCCAAAGAGATGATTGCAGCTTTTTTTTCTCCATCACTAAAAACAACAACCACAGCGTGCAATGGATCATGAATCCCGGTAGCCTTACCTTTTCTGATGCTATACCCTGCGAAAGGTATTCCAATTGGGGGTGTTATATCAACTTGTCTCTGTTCTCATAAACTTTCACTATCGCATCCTCAATATCATCCATATCACTTTTGGTCCCGAGAAGCATGTTTTGTGTAAACCACACTGCTTCTCTACAAAGTTGGTCATTGTTGGGAAGGTGATTTTCTTCACGGTATTTTTTCAATCTGTCCTCTGAAAAGAGCCGTTTGTAACCTTTTGAATTTAAAGCTGCTTCAATTAAGCCGTCTTTATTTTGCGGGCCATATCCTCCGGAACAAGGAATGCCTTCCGCTCTCAGGGCATCGAGGAATTTTTCCCTGGGAACATTGTTAAAGTACTCTTTTTTATATCTGAATGGATAAAGATGATACGCAGACCTTGTCGCTCCTTCACATAGTTTGTAAGGAAAAATTCCGGGGATATCTTTGATTTTTAATGTCAAATACTGTGCGTTTTCCAGGCGTGTGTCGGCATCTTTTTTCAGCCGTTTCATCTGGGACATCAAAATGACAGCCTGAAATTCCTGCATTCTGCGGTTACTGCCAAGTACCGGATAATTACTGGTAGCCTTTACACTTCCATAAGGCCGGCCACAATTGTGGTGAGAGAAACACCTGTCCATTATCTCATCATCATTCCCGATTACTGCACCACCTTCTCCGGCAGGAAGGTGTTTAGAGTTCTGGAAACTAAAACAGCCGAGGTCTCCGAGTGTGCCGCATTTTTTACCCCGATATTCCGCAAGCCAGGCTTGACAAGCATCTTCGATCACTTTCAGGTTATGCTTTTTAGCAATAGCATTGATTTTATCCATATCGCATGGCAAACCAAGAATATGAACAGGAAGTATGGCTTTTGTTCTCTCGGTGATTCTTTCTTCGATTTTAGCAGGATTCATACTAAATGTTTCCTGGTCCGTATCGACAAAAACCGGCAGAGCTTTGCTGAGAAAAACCACGTTATATGTAGCAATAAAGGTGTATGGTGAAACCAGCACCTCGTCACCTGCGTCTATTCCAAGAACGTGTAAGGCTACCAGCAGGGCAGTTGTACCGCTTGCAGTGGCAAGACAGCGCCTGGCTCCCATGAGTTCAGCGTATTTCTTTTCAAATTCTGCCACCTTTGTACCTCGAAACCTGTACCAGTTTCCGCTGCGTAAGACGGATAAAATATCCTCTTCAGCATCTTTATTCCAGATTGGCCATTCAGACCAGCCTTTCGTCCTGACCGGTTGGCCGTCTTGAATTGCTAGCTTATCTGTTTTCTTGCTATAGAATCCAAATGCCGGTATGGCTCCAACTGCCATTACAGAGGCGGTTCCGATTGAAGCTTTCTCTAAAAAATACCGTCTTGAAATTTCATTTTTGTCCATTTTAATGTTCCTCCATAATTTAATTTAATAAAGATAAGGATTTCCGGTTTAGGTAATTTAGACATTTATAACTTTAATCAATCATCATTCATACTTCATCAATCAAATAAAATCCAACAATAGAATACCCATAGAACGGCGGCATCGTCCAACTATGTTTTATCCTTCATTCTAAATAAAGTATTACGATTTTTTTATGTAACTTACATTTATTTATTTACAACCTGTTTGCTGTTTTGCAAAAACGAAGGATAAAACACTTATACGTTGTGTATCATTTTAAAAGAAATGACTACTAAGGTAAATACTACAGAAATTGGTGATAACTTCGAATCAAAATCACTTAATATAATTAAAAAAGTGATTGAAGAAGAACAATTAGGACATCTCGCAAAACACTTAAAGATATTTTCCAAAAAAAGATACTACTCAAACTTAAGAAAAAAAAATATAAAATTCGACCTCACTATTGAAGTATGGCCTCCTGGTGCAAATCGATACGTAATTATTTACATTATTGAATGCAAAGACTACGATAAAAGAGTGCCAGTCGATGATATTGAAGAATTTCATCATAAGATTCAACAAGTAAGTGGTGTAAATGTTAAAGGAATATTTATTTCAAACTCACCACTCCAAGAGGGCGGTTTTAATATTGCTGAATCAGTAGGAATGATGGTCATCCAAGGAGAATCCAGTGATGACTTCAAAATAGTACTACATAAAACGAATAGAAACCGGAAATCGAACAAAATACCGTTTATTAATGAAACGCTAGACATTGGACTCATTGATGCTGGATCAGAACAAATCGAAAAGTTAGTTGATAAGAAAATACTTGGAATTCTATATGAAAATTTATCTAAATCACATGTTAGTTACAATATTGATAAACTCTCAAAAAAAGACATTGAACAAATAGTTAACAAAGAATTAAATAAAGTAAATCCAAAGATTTTATCAGAGGCGAAATCACTTAGCTCAAAATCCTTAATAAATTATGTGCAAGATGAACTTAACATTAGAGTAATTGACATTGAGTTTCAATCTAATCTTCTCGGGACAAGTGACATACGAAATAGTAACCTAGGACTGAATAAAACTATTAAAGGAACAAATCGAGAGTTGTTTATTCTAGCGCATGAATTGGGGCATTTTATTCTTCATCAAAAGTTGTCGATCGGTCAAACAACTTACGATGCTTTTGAAGATTCAGAGTATAATTTCAGAACAGATAAATACGATTTAACGAACCCTAAACATTGGATAGAATGGCAAGCGAATTATTTTGCATCCTCACTTGTCCTACCAAAAGTTCCTTTTTTGGCAAGGGTTTATAGGTATCAGGACATATTAAATAAGTCTCGTGGAAAAATTTATCTTGACGACCAATATCAAAATAGAAAAGACTTTAGCGAATTGGTAAAGAGATTGTCTTATTTTTTTAATGTCTCGAAAACAACTGTTATTTACAAGCTAAATGAAATGGGATTAATCAATGACCAATCAAGATTAAAACCAATAGGACAAATAATTTCCGAGTACAAACTTGATTTATTTACCTGAAAATTAAGACGAGTAGGTAAGGGAGAGTCTCACCCCCAAACCTCTCCCCGATACACTTCCCCGTACACTTTGTTACGGGGCAGGCATACGGGGCGGTTCATTAACGGTTAGTTCAGTCATGCACTCACGGACAACGCCCTCTTGCCCCGTGAAATGCGAAGCAAGCCAAAGGCTTATTTCATGGGGTGAACCTTTGGATTAAGCCCCCCATAGTCTAGGAGCTTCGGGATTTCCAGGCATCCTGTGGACAAATATTGCCTTCAACAGGTTGCTCCCTTTGGCCTATTTGCATATCTTTACGATATGCCCCGGTGGACATTCCGGGCACACACATTTTATATAAAAAATAGGCGAGACAGCAGGTATGCCAAGGGTTGTAGCTTGCTTCATCTTTTGTGCAACTTGATAGCTTATTACGCCGCAAATGCCTACTTTTCACATACTTAACGTTGTTGCAGCAACCCTAAAAAGACAATAAGCAGAGAATTAGAAATAACAAATAAATGAAATACGGATACGGGAGTACAATAAAGGCATTTTACGAAGTTGATAGTTACGACTTCACTCGACAACTTTCCGAAAAAATAAAAAACGAGATTGAAGGAAAGGGAAAGGAGTATATTCTTGGTGTTGATGAAGAAGAATTTAAAAATTATCTCATTGACAAATATTCTCTTGAACCATTAGTTATAGACTTTGAAAGCGAGACAATTGATGAACCAACCGTTTCAAAAGAGTGGTTGGAAGATAGGATTTTCAGAGAAAGATACCAAGCTGAAGCATACACGTTTACTATTAGATACAATTTTACAGGTTCGGCAGTATTACTTAAAGTAAAACCAAGTACTTGGACAATGACAACAACTGAAATTTACGTTAATGAGCAAAATATGACTGTATCTTTCAGTTTCAAGCTTTACAAGAAGGATCCAACAGAATTTAATAGAGCAAAAAATGATTTTTATAGTCGCGCATTTGCTAATTTAGAAAATACAAATGTTGTTGCGTCAAGTTGGAATAGTGGTTTAAAAGGGACGGTAAACTCATACTTCCAAACACAAAAGAATAAATATCAGCAAGAAAACGATTTTTTTGCGGCAATCAATGTAAAAGTAAACAAAGACACAACTTCTGTTTTTACCGCACCAACAATTAAAAAGAAAGTAATACCACAACCAACAGTATCAAAAAACAAAGAGTTTTCCTCCGAGCCGATGATGGCTAAAGAAATGTATGATGACATTCTTAAGGTGATATATGACTTGGGAAAAAGTATGGAAAAGAAACCTTCTACTTACCAAAACAAAGATGAAGAAGGTTTACGAGACCAATTTCTTTTAGTACTTGAAACCAGATATGATAGCACTACAGCTTCTGGTGAGACTTTTAATCGTGGCGGAAAAACAGACATTATTCTAAAATACTCAAAAGACGGAAGCAATCTTTTTGTTGCAGAATGTAAATTTTGGCACGGTGGCTCTGAATTTTTAAAAGCGATTTTTCAACTCTTTAATAGATACTTGACTTGGCGTGATTCTAAAGCCGCATTACTTTTATTTGTGAAAAATAAAGATTTCACAAATGTCCTTCAAACAATAAAGACAGAAATTATGAATCATCCATATTATGTTAGAGAAAACGGAAATCGTGGTGAAACATCTTACAGTTACATTTTCCATTTACCACAAGACCAGAGTAAAACAGTATTTTTTGAAGTAATTGCATTTCACTATGATAAGTAGTTTTTTCCAACAAAGACAAGAAAGGGCAGCTGCCAATCGAGTAAGCAGCTGACGGGATTGTAGCCCCGGCATGTGCACCTCTCCCCAATACACTTCCCCGTACACTTTGTTACGGGGTAAACGTTACGGGACAGGCACACCGCAATTGTGTACGGGTCTCGCCTGCCTCCGCCGAAGCGGCAGCGCAGGCAGGCATCCCTCTGCTGCCAAACACATGCTTTTTTTAGCAGAAGCTCACAACCTAAATTAAAAAATTATTAAATTTGACCATATTCGACAAGTCAATTATTGAAAATATGATGATCGGAAAAAAACTCAGAGAACTTAGAGAAGAAAAAGGGCTTCTACTAAGACAAGTTGCTGCAGAATTGGAGGTTGATACAGCCTATATAAGTAAAATGGAACGAGGGGAAAAGAATATCCGTAAGGAACATATATTAAAGTTTGCTGAAGTTTATCAAATCAACAAACAGGATTTGATTACACTGTGGTTGGCAGAAAGGGTTTATGATATTGTAAAAGATGAAAAAACTGCTATTAATGCATTAAATTTCGTAATTAAGAAACTGAAATAAAATATATGGAATCACAAAGTAGAAAACACATCGATAGCTTTTTGGCTTTAGCCGATGGTTTAAGATTTAAACTTTGGGCTGTTGTAGGCAGAAACGAAACAAAAAAGCAAAACATTATTACCTACTTAAACGAAACATTAAAATGGGAAATTGTCGATGTTCAGGCTCAACTATCTGATTTATACAAAGAACTTGATCAACTGGAAGAACCTTCTCATGATGTTGGGTTAAGTATTAAAGAATGGTTCAATTCCCTTCCAAATAAAATAATCCTAACCAATGCAAGCATATTATATCACAAAACATTTACAAAAATTTCTCCAATTGGAGCCTTCAAGTATAATTCACGAAATAAAAACTGTGTAATATTTCTGGAAGATGAAGAATTAATAAGCAATCGCTTATATTACGGTAATGCCGGATCAGAAGATTATTACGACAGGGATATAAACGACATCTTAATTACAAAAATTGAAGACATAAAGGAAGATTATACTGTCTCCACAGTAAATGAAGGTATATCTCCAAAATACAGCAAAGAAAGTATCCCTGCTAATGGCATTGGACATCTATTTGATTTTACTGAAATTAAAGATGTTGTTGATATTGACACAGACCTTAAAGAAGAAAATTTACAAAAAGAGCTTATTTCCAGCTACATTATTTCGGAAGGATTAGAGGAACAAATTATTGATTTCTACGACAACCTTAAAAAGCCAAATCACAAAGCTGTTAAAATTCTCGGTAATTATGGTAGTGGTAAGTCTCACCTGATTGCATTT
Organism: uncultured Rikenellaceae bacterium; assembly: GCA_964515985.1. GTDB lineage: Bacteria > Bacteroidota > Bacteroidia > Bacteroidales > VadinHA17 > CAZEWS01. Next base: position 21,280 of record CAZEWS010000020.1, read on the forward strand.
TTAGTAAGCAGTATAACCCGGCCTGATTTAAGAACCCTTATATCAAATCAAAATGTTCAAAAGGCATGTGAAAGTGTAAATCGAAATTTTGTTACGGTTGAGTTTGAATTGCAGCCGGTTAGCGTTGAACTTTCGCTTTTCTTTTTCAGAGAAATCGAAAAGCAGCTAAAACAGAAATATGATATTGAAGTACCTGAGTTCACTGCTGATATTTTAGATTTCAAAGAGCATATTGATAATATCGTAAATACTGTAAAAGAGAAAGAACCATCAGCAGGATTGCTTGTAATTATTGATGAAGTTTCTGATTTCCTGAGCACTAAGCAGGAAAATGAATTGAATAAGGATTTTCAGTTCTTACGTGTGGTTGCCCAGGAATGCCAGAGTCAGGATATTTTGATGGTAACTTCCATGCAGGAAGACATTTATTCAAGTCCTCGTTTCAAACGAATTGCTGCGCAAGCAGGAAGAATCGACCAACGATTCCAAAATATTATCATCAGGCGTGAAGCGGTCCAGCAGGTTATTTCTAAACGGATTGTTCCCAA
>CAZEWS010000021.1:0-19180 GCA_964515985.1 uncultured Rikenellaceae bacterium
AACATTTTTCTATAAAATGGTTGAAGGTGAATTGGTGAAAAATAATTACTGCACGCTATTCCTTTTTCCTTCAATTTATTTAAAATTAAATCTCTGTCTTCCTTTGAATATTTATATATTAATCTGACTACGTACACAAACCAGCTTATTTTTTTATTTTCTTCAAATTGAGGTATGGTTATTTCTTCAATTTCTTTTAATCTCTCATTATATAATTTTGCAGCTCTTTCTCTTTTTGCTAATATTTCATCAATTCTTTTTAATTGAGCTATGCCCAGAGCACAGTTAATATCACTTATCCTGTAATTATATCCAAGTCGTTGGTGCTGTAGCCATCCACCATTCTCTGATCTTCCCTGATTTCTCATGCTTTTGCATAGTTTATAAATATTTTCATCATCACTAACTATTATTCCTCCTTCTCCGGTCGTTATTTGCTTATTTGGATAGAATGCAAATACTCCACAATCTCCAAAAGTTCCCACTTTTTTCCAAATTTTGTCTTTTCTGGTTATTTTGTTTTGATCTTTTTTTTTGTCTTCGGATTTCTTATTAAAGATTTGCAAATTACCGGTTTCTCTTTGCCCTTCGTTTTTTTTACTTGAAACTTTATGATAAGAGCAAAGGTACTCTGCTCCAACCGCCTCACAGGGATCCTCAATCACTTTTAACTCATGCTCCTTTGCCAATTCCATTATTTCATCAATCTCACATGGTCTTCCGAATATGTGAACCGGGAGAATAGCTTTCAGCTTTTGACTTTTAACTTTTGATTTTTTTATTATATCACTCAGCTTATTTATATTTATATTCAAAGTTTTTTCATCAATATCCACAAATACAGGCTTAGCTCTCTCAAATAAAATACAATTAGCAGAAGCAATAAAACTAAATGGAGTGGTAAGCACCTCCTCCCCATCTTTAATATCAAGTGCTTTTATGCAAAGGTGCAAACCACTTGTTCCGCTATTTACTGCAATTGCATAGGTTGACCCAATATAATTTGCAAATCTTTTCTCAAATTCAACTAACTTTGGTCCTAAGCTAAGATTAGATGTATTTAAGACTTCTAAAACCTTCTCTTTTTCCAGTGCAGTGATATCAGGACTAGATAGAGGAATTTTCATATTATTCAATCTTTTTTATTATTTTCACGGGAATTCCCATAGCTATAACATTATCAGGAATATCTTTATTTACGAAGCTAAAAGACCCAATAATTGAATTTTCTCCTATAGTAACACGAGGCAAAACGACACTGTGACTGCCTAATTTACAATTTTTTTTTAATATTACTTGGCCATTCTTTTTATCAATGGTTGAAACTGAATATATAGAACAATGAGAACCAATCTCGACATAGTCTTCGATAATAACTCCATATTTCGCATTTATATATGTGAATGCTCCAATATCTGTTTTATGACCCAATTTAAAATTTTCTTTATGTTGGACAATCCAATTATATTTTGTTAATTTTCCTTCCTCTATTTTGGGAAATTTCCAATCTTTGAATCTATTATTCATAATAATTAGTTACCGCCTTTAAATTCTTCCATAGTTGCATGCCCAGGTTGATTGACTCCTTCTCCTTTTATTACATTAATAATCGTCATAAAAATAATTTTAATATCCAACCATAAATTCAAATTATCTACATACCAAACATCATATTTAAATTTTTCTTCCCAAGTGATTGCGTTTCTTCCATTCACCTGCGCCCATCCTGTAATCCCCGGTTTTACCTCATGCCGCCTTGCCTGCTCAGGCGTGTAACGATCCAGATACTGCACAAGAAGCGGCCTTGGACCCACAATACTCATATCGCCTTTAATGACATTTATGATTTCCGGCAGTTCATCAAGGCTCATCCTTCGGAGCAAGACTCCCAAGGGAGTGAGACGCTCAGCGTCCCGCAACGGATTTCTCTGCCCATCTCTTTCTGTAGTCATAGTCTTGAATTTGTAGATCTTGAATGGTCTACCCTGAAAGCCAGGCCTTACCTGACTGAAGAATATAGGCTTTCCCATCCCCAAGCGAATTAGAGCTGCAATAAAAATCAAAATTGGAGATAACACAATAAGAGTCAGTATCGCTAAGGTAAAGTCAAGAACCCGCTTCATATCAAAACACTCAATTCCTCTTCAAGAGTGTTTACTATTACATTCGCCGCCTTTCAACTCCAATAAGGATTGCGCATTTGAATCATAGCCTCATAAAGTCCTTGGTCGGTAAGCAAATCGCTAACACCAATATCATGCTTTCTCTTTGTTAATGCCTATTAAAATGTGTCTTCCCTGTGACTGATTCAAAAACGTCATTCAGCTTACTTAAACCGACCCTAAGGGATAGTTTCTCATTATAGAACTTCAACCCATTCTTTCCCAATTCCTCTAATATCTCTTGGGGCATGCTATACATTTTCTTCACTGCTTCCGCAATACTCTGGGGGTCTTCCGGTATACAGGATATCCCAGCTCTGGCCCTCTGCACTAAATCAGCAGCATTCCCTTTAACAGCCACAATAATAGGCTTGCCTGCTGCCATGTATGCTTGGATTTTGCCCGGAATTGTAATCTCAAATAGGGGATCGTTTTTAAGATGTACAAGCATCACATCTGCCAGCATAAGGATCTCCCCAATTTCTGAAGGAGAAACGCCTCCCAAAAAACGCGTATTCGTAAGACGCATACCTTTTACGCGCCTCTTCAAACGGTCGGTATCGATACCTCCGCCAATAAAAACGAATTGGATTTTTGGATAATGTTTGATAAGAAGTACAGCTGCATCCAAAACAGAGTCCAAAGCTTGCGCAAGACCCATATTACCAGTAAACATTATATTAAACTTTTCTGACAAGCCAAGCCTGTTGGTTAAGCTTTCATCCCTTTCACGAGGATATATATTCCGTTCATCGCAGCAGTTATAGATTACTTCTATCTTATCGGGATCCAGATTTCTTGAAACTAACTTCGTTTTGAACCCTGGAGAAATAACAATAATTTTGTCAGCAAAACGGTATATGAACCTGCACCATTTCGCTGTCAACTTAAGAATATGGGGATTGTTAACCATTCCTGTTGCCTTAAGGGTATAAGGCAACAGGAATGGTTAACAATCCCAAATAGGGAGGAAGAGATGGCAAAAGAGAAATAGTTAGCGATTCGGCCTACAGATGAGTTGTCGTGGCTGGGATAAAGGGCTGTACGCAAAACGGAGATACCTTCGATGCGATCTTTCTGAAAAGGCCGTATTTTATATCCTTCGTAAAGCTTCCCCCCAGGATAATTCGGGAAGCCCGTAAGTACATATACTTCATGTCCAAAATTCCTCAGTCGCCTAACATACTCCACACCTTTAAAAAAAGGCTCCGGAGTGAACCATTGAGTCAAGAATAGTATTCGCAACTCCCTCTTTCCTTCCCCGTCCAGGTGAAAACCCTCTGAATTTATTAGCAAGCTATCAGTTTTCTTCATTTCTTACTGCACTGCTCATTCCGGGAGGAAAGTCAGCCATGTTCTCAATAATCTCCCAATTATCTCTGAACCATTCAATATTTTTCATGAACCCATCTTTAAACTCGACCATCGGACGATAATTTATCATCTTTTGGGCTTTTTCAATAGAGGCCAGTAGTCTTGGTTTTGTGTCCCACTTTCTCTTTGGTTTATATATAAAATCTGCCTCGTTCCCAGTCGACTCGTTTACAAGCTTGGCCATTTCTAAAATGCTAATCTCTCGACCTGCCGCTAAATTAAAGTTTTCACCAACTGCCTTCTTATAAAAACCGGATTTCACGAGACCCTGCATTAAATCCAGCACATAGGCAAAATCCCTGGTTTCTTCACCTGTACCTGTAATTGGGAGTGATTGACCATTCATTGCCCAATAGATAAAATTCGGTATTACATTTCGGTACTGCCCAGGCACCTCTCCGGGGCCGTAGGAGTTGAAAAAACGGCAGTTGACTGTCTGCATGTCGTAATGATATGCATAGAAATTACAGTACATTTCGCCTGTCATTTTATTAATCTGGTAAGGTGTAGTTAAATGCATTGAAATAAAATCTTCTTTTAAAGGCAATTTAGGGTAGGAGCCATAGATTGCACACCCACTTGAGGCATAAACAAACTTTTCCACATTGGCGAGCCGCGAATATTCCAATAATTTAATCAGTCCGATGATATCAACCTCAGCTGAAATTTCTGGGTAATCAACTGAATTCTGATTAGCAAAAAAGGCGGCTAAATGAAACACCATAGAGATATTTTCCTTAAAAACCCTTTTTAAATCAATGTCACTTCTGACATCACCTTCAACAAACATAATGTTACCTAAAGGAGCTATGTTCACAGGTTTTCTTTCTTTAATAGAAGATAAATTGTCCAATACAATAACTTTTCCACGCGGGCCAATCAACTCTGACAGAGCAATTATCAGATTGCTGCCAATAGCGCCTGCTCCACCTGTTACCAAGATAGCTCTGTTTCTATAATATTCAGTTAATTTACTTGCCAAGTTTAATTTCAGCAAGTATTCATTAACCCATTGAATTCTTATTTCATTAACGTCGCTCATTTATTCCTCCAAAGTGTTTTGATATTATTCCAACAATTCTTTTGCTCGCGTTCCCGTCCCCATAAGGATTTTTAACATTTGATGCTTTCTTAAACTCATCATTATTGTTTAGAAGTTTTTGCGTTTCAGTCACGATGGTCTCAATATTTGTGCCTACCAATTTTGCAGATCCGGCCTTTATCCCTTCAGGCCTCTCTGAGGTATCCCGCATCACAAGAACGGGGATTCTCAGGGACGGAGCTTCTTCCTGAATGCCACCTGAATCTGTAAGGATGAGATAACTCTGGCTCATCAAAAAGATAAAGGCATCATAATCAAGCGGAGGTATCAGATGAATATTATCTATGTCTTTTAAAATTGTATATACAGATTCCTGAACATTGGGATTCAAGTGGACAGAATACACAATCTGAATTTTTTGGTTATTTCTTGCCAATATGCTTAAAGCAGTGCAACTCCTTTTAAATCCTTCGCCAAAGCTCTCCCGTCTGTGCCCTGTTACTAAAATTGTCCTAATATGATTCGAAAAAGAAATATCATATTTAGACGAAAACCACTGCTTCCATTTTTCATTCGTTGCGGTTCTATCATGTTGGCGCAGCACCCATTCAAGGGCATCTATTACTGTATTTCCCGTGACATAAATTGAAGATTCTTCAAAACCTTCCGCGATCAGGTGCATCTTTGCGCCTTCAGTTGGCGCAAAATGAAAATCAGCCATGACGCTTGTCAGGCGGCGATTTATCTCCTCTGGAAAAGGGCTGTACTTGTTCTTTGTGCGCAAACCTGCTTCAATATGGGCTACTGGTATTTTCAAATAATAGGCCGCCTGGGCTGCTGCAAACGTAGTGGTTGTATCCCCCTGAACAAAAACAACATCAGGATTTTCTTTTTCCATAACCTCGGTGACTCCAAGCAGCACGCTTGCTGTCAGATTCGGCAATGACTGCCTCTTTGTCATTATATCAAGATCATAATGGGGCTTTATATCAAACAAATCAAGTACCTGATCCAGCATCTCCCGGTGCTGCGCAGTTACGCATACAACTACTTTGAACTTTGAGTTTTCAGCTTTCAGCTCTCGAATGACAGGGGCCATTTTGATAGCTTCAGGTCTGGTCCCGAAGACAAACAAGGACTTTATTTTCTCACTTTTCATGCGGGCAATCCTGCTTTCTGTCAAAAACAACGACTTGTAACATGCGTAGCCCCTTTTCCCTTAAATCCTGTAAAACCATTTCATCCATTCTACAGTTCTTTTTATCCCTTCTTGAGGGTCAACATCAGGATTATGTTTTAAATCCCTTACAGCTTTTGAAGAATCCATTGTTTTCACTTTTGTTGTAAACGGTTCAGCTTTCTTATAGGTCACAAGCGATTCATCAGCGCCGGTAGCTTCTAAAATCAAATCAGAGTATTCTTTTATATCCATTTCCCACTCTGATCTACCGCCAACATTATAAACCTCCCCCGGTATAAAATTAGCGACAATATTTGCAAATGTTCTACAGGTATCTTCAACATAATCTATTATCCGTTTGTGACCTTCATAAACTGCATATGGTTTACCAAATAAAGAATGATAGATAAATTTGGGAATAAAGCCTCTATATGGCGTATATTCTTCATGTGGGCCATAACAGTTAACTGGGCGCACCCTTACTGTTTCGGTTCCAAACATTTGCGCTGAATTGAGACACATTAATTCACCAGCCCATTTTGATATAGCGTAATCGTTCATTTGATAAGTATCTTTTATTTTGTTATCCACCATCACAGCTTCGGTCATTCGGCCTTTAAAATCTCCATAGACCTCAGCAGAGGAAAAAAATATCATGCGAAATTTTTGTTTTTCCTGCAATCTTAAGATATGTTTCGTTCCGATAACATTCGTTTGCCAGAGGTTTTCATAATATGCTTCACCATTCCATCGACCATATTCAGCAGCAAGGTGATAAACATAATCAAACGGCCCATATTCCTCAAAAACCCTTTCTATTTGCCGATAATTTCTTACATCACATCTTATATACTCATCCCGGTCTGTGTTATACAGATCACAAGCAACAATATTATTGCCCCTTGCTCGCAGTTCATTGCATAAATTTGTGCCAATAAACCCCGCACCACCTGTGACTAGTATTTTCATTTTATCCTCCAATCTTCAGTATAAAGAATTTCATTTAAGTACAAAGACCTCTGAATTCAGCTTTTGATTCATGTCAATTGAGCCAATGTTTCAACTATTCTCTCAGCAGCGTGACCATCCCACAAATATGGTATTTGCCCTTTCTTGAAATCTCCATCCATAACTTTTTCATACTCTCTGAGAATAACATCCGGATATGAACCTACTAATACGTTTGTTCCTTCATCTATTGTTACCGGCCTTTCTGTATTTTGTCTTATCGTGAGACAGGGAATACCCAGATATGTAGTTTCTTCCTGGAGCCCGCCGCTGTCAGTTAAAACAAATTTTGCTGTTTTATTGAGTCTTAGAAATTCAAGATAGCCTATCGGTTCTGTAATTATCAGGTTGCGCATTCCTGAAACTTTTTCTGATAATCCGAACTGATCAATATTTTTTCTTGTTCTGGGATGCATTGGGAAAACTATAGGAATATCTTTCTGGATTTTATCAAGCGCGGAAAAAATTCCTTCAAAAACCGATTGGTCATCTACATTTGAAGGTCTGTGCAGTGTTAGTGTAGCATAATTTCTCTCAATAATTCCATCTATCGGAAGCGGCATACCCTTTGTTTTGCCAAGATGATAAATTAATGTATCAATCATGACATTCCCAACAAAGAAGACTTTGTCTTCTTTTACGCCCTCATTCCTAAGATTTACGTTGGCACTTTCCTCGGTTGTAAAAAGATAGTCACAGATGGAATCTGTAACTTTACGATTGATCTCTTCAGGCATTGTCATATCAAAAGACCGCAGGCCGGCTTCTACATGGACAGTTTTAATGCCGAGCTTGGCCGCTGTAATGGTACAGGCTATTGTTGAATTTACATCACCAACCACCACTACCATGTCCGGCTTTGCATCTTTTATTAATTTTTCAAAGCTCATCATAATTTTAGCTGTTTGCTCTGCATGACTGCCAGATCCAATCCCAAGATTAATATCGGGTATTGGGATATCCAGTTGTTCGAAAAAAGCTTTTGACATGGTTTCGTCATAGTGCTGGCCTGTATGAACAAGCACAGGATTGATTTTATCCATATACTGTTTATAGACACGCATCAAAGGCACAATTTTCATGAAGTTAGGTCTTGCTCCGACCACGTTTACTATTTTTATCACTCCCCCAATACTCCTTGACTGACATCCATCATTTTCTGTATCTGTTTTTCTCTTGTGTGGTACTATAATAGCTGGCAATTATTATATAATAAATCATCACCAAATAGTTGTTGATTGTAGTGTTCTATAGTAATTCACCAGCTTTTCCGCCTGACTTTCCCAATTGCATTCCTCAATTACTGCTCGACGTCCATTTCGTCCCATTGATAATCGTTTGCTATTTGAATTACTCAACATATTTATCGCATTTGCAATTTCATCTGGATTAGTAGTATCAATAGGAAGGCCACAATTATTCTGCTTTACAATAGGTACAATTTCTATGGCAAACTCAGGAATGATAACAGGTAGGCCCGCCAACATGTAATCAAACATCTTGTGGGGAAAAGCATACACATTATTCAAATCCTCCGGTTGGAAAAGAACCAATCCAACTTGAGAACACAATAGATACCAATAAGCCTCCTCAAACGGAAGCCAAGGTTTTAAAATGATCTTTTGTTTTAAACCGAACTGACTAGCAACTTTCCAAAATTCTTCTTCAGTATCATCATTGATCATTCCAATTGAGATAAATTGAAAATTGGGAATGGTTATCTTTGTCATTGCAGATAATAACTGGGGCCACCCTCTATTTGCATTGAAAAGGCCAATGTGAACTGCTGTAAACTTACCGTCAAAAATTCTTTGAATCTTAATAGGCACATCCTTTCTGCTGATGGGCTTATTACGAATTGGAGTATAATTATAAATAACCTCCATTTTGCCGCTCGCGCTTGGAAAGTCCGAGCTAACAGATTTCTTGGCAAGAAACAAATAATCTGTAAATGGTGTCAAACATCTGAACAGTATGCGGATTATAGCTGCACATATAGGTTGAACCCATTTAGGGAATCTATCGTAACCGAAAGTAGTAGGATAATGCTCGTGAACGTCAAAAACAATCTTCTTCCCTTTGAAGAGTTTCAAAAAAATCCCCACCACCCATGAATCAACCTCATTACAATGATATACATCCGCATCGATTTTATTTGCCCTAGCATAAAGCTTAAACATGCCCAAAGTCCTACATATGAGGCCGTCTGGCGGGGGATAAGTCTTCAGCAAAATTCCGTCTTTAACTTTCGTTTGAATATTTCCTGGTGCAAGATGAACAACATCAAACCCAGCAACCGCAAGGGAACGCGCCTCCTTGTCAAAAACACGTTTATCCAACGGTGTGTGCATCGAGGACACAAAACATACCCTCATTTATGGACAGACCTCCGCTCTTTCACATTAAATCCCTTTCCACCCGCAAAGCAATCTCCATCGCTTGAATCTGCTGCCAAAGGGGAATCGGCCAATCGCCACCATTTAGTATTGCATTACCAAAAGCAACCAATTCTTCTTTCTGGCCTTTTTCAAAGAATCTGGTTTTAATGGGGCTCCTTTTCGTTCCATAAAATTCCATTTTTTTGAAATCACCCAAATAAATAACTTTCCCATCCACGTATATCTCCATCAGTTCTTTTGGATAATTCGTCGATCCAAGGGCCGTATAGGTTAGAGATGCTACCGAACCATCTTTGAACTTAATCATAGCAATAAAGTTGTCCCGCGCGGAGTAATGTCCTGTTGAAGGCGCTACTGGAAATGCCTTTACTTCTACAACTTCAGAATCAGTCAGACAGGTAAACAGATCGTAAACATGACATGCCTCTCCCAGATTTCTTCCTCCCCCTTCTTCTGAATGGACCCAGTGATCAAGTGGAATATATCCGGCATTCATACGGTAATTGATGACCATAGGATTTGTGCGATTTCTAACTTGTTCTGCAGCTGCTTTCATAGATGGAGAAAAACGCCTGTTAAAGCCTGTGAGCAAGATTGGGGTTTCCTTTTCACTTTTTTGGTTAAAAAAGTCTGATATCTTCTCTAAATCTTCCTGTTTCAAAGCGAGGGGTTTTTCGACAAACACATGTTTACCTGCCTCAAGAGCTTCTAAAACCAATGGAGCGTGCAAATTATGACGGGTTGCAATTAGGACCGCATCTACCTCTGGATCCTTTAAAACATCATGATAATCCGTGCTGGAATATTCTGCATTATATTGGACTGCTGTATTTTTCGCATTATGCCCTGAACGACTGATCACAGCCTTTAGTTTGAATAGCTTGGACATTGCTTGAATGTTAGGAAGGTGCATTCCTTTAGCAAATCCGCCCGCTCCGATAAGCGCCAGCCTGACGCGCACATTAGCTGTTTTTTTTGTCACTGTGGAATTTTGGATGACACGAACAAGCGAGGCTCCATTCTCTTCCTTGGGTTCAGGATAGCTTAACAGAACTATAAGAGGTTTTTCTGCGCCAGCTTTAATCATTTCATAGGCTGCGCTTGCCTGATCAACAGGGAAGACTGTATGGATTAGAGGGGCAAGTTTTATCTTCTCATTCGCAACAAGGTGGATATAAGCCTCCATATTGCGTTTTTCGGTCCACCGCACGTAACCGATGGGATAGTCAACCCCGCCTTCTTCATAATTTGCATCGTACCGACCGGGACCATATGACGTTGAAATCAAGAAATCAATTTCATTCTTGTAAAAATCACCACGTTGAAGGGACAAACCCACATCTCCGACCAAAACAACACGCCCCTTTTTTCGGCATATCCTGAAGGCCTGCGATACAATTCTATTATTTAATGGGTTAGAAGCGGTAATGATTACCCCGTCGGCCCCCTGGCCGTCCGTTAATCGAAGTACTTGATCAATAGCATTCTCTTCACTGCTGGAAATGAAATGATCCATCCCTAAGCCTAATGCGATTTCTCCACGCTTGGATTCGATATCAATCCCTATTACAGAACAGCCGTTGCTTATCAGAAGCTGCGTAGTTAATTGTCCTAAAATTCCGAGTCCAATGACAGCGAACTTTTCGCCAAGCGTAGGGACAGCCCTCCTTACCCCTTGAAGTGCAATAGAACCTAATGCAACTGTCGAAGCATACGAAAGTTCAAGGTTTCTGGAAATCTTTACCACTAAGTTTGTAGGAACTTTGATAATTTCCGCATGGTAGGCGTATCCTGTACCTGCACACGCCACCAGATCTCCTGGCTTGAATCCGTTCACACCATGGCCCACTTCGAGCACAACTCCTGACGCGGAATATCCAACAGCATTCCCTGCCCCCAAACGTCCCTCAACTACTTGGCGCGTCTTTTTTACCCCCTGCCCACGCACCATTTTGAGAGCTTTTTTCACTTCCTCAGGATTCTCAATGGCTCTTTTCCATAAAGGCTTGGAGGTGTTTTTCACACTGCTCATCTCCGTGCCAATGGAGATACATGAAAAACACGTCCTTATGAGCAACATATTTGGTTCAACGCAAGGCGCCGGCACTTCCTCGACTACAGCATTACCTTTTCTTATAAATACTTGCTTCATTGGTCTAATACCCGTATCCAAACTCTCGTTTTATCTGTGTCTTGCGTGTTCATAGTGCCACCTCGTAAAACCTCTCAGATTTCAATGTGTTATTAAGGCAACAGTTTAATCTTCCAGACGCAATTCTTGCCTGAAAGATGAGCCCTAACGACTTTGTTACATTCCGACTTCCCATAAGCTGGAGAATATTGCGATGGCTTAATTTCTATCGCCCTTGCAGCATCAAAAGAAAAACCGGCTTCCCCTGCACGAAAGCCACCATTTTCTATTATCGGCTCAATACCCGGAGCACATACAAAAAAAAGCAGAGCACTTTCATGGGAACATGAATCTATAATCTCAATTTCGTTTTCAGCTTTTTTGAAATGGATCTCGCGGCGTTGAAAATGCCCCTTATATTCATATACAGCCGAAAAGAAGTCCTCTGAGGCTCCCAGATTACATGCTTCCACTTTTAGAACACCTTCCTCAGGTAACATAAATAGGCCTTTGTCAAATGAGCAAGGCTCTAACCCTTCCCAGCATAAAGTGTTATGACTTGACACCGAGCGAAATCGGTTGCGGCTTTCTGGATCGCCAGTGTAACAGTACGTCCCGGGGTCAACAATGATATCCTCCCCATCAACGTTAAATTCAAAACTCAAAACATCATTATGCGCATGGCCTCCAAGTCCTGCTTGCCCCTTTGGGCCTGCGGAAACCATCATGTAAATGCGTGGGCTTCTAAAAAGATACCTCCCTGCATGCGCATAAGAAACAGACTTGCTGCCATTCACCTCTAGGGCAATCCTTGAATTGCTGCTTGCAGTTTCTAAGAGATAGTCAGTCCTAAGGTATGCAAAATCTCTGTCAGCCCTAAATACAAGGAATCGCCCATTATCGTTATCGCCGATTTGAGGCGCCGTTCCATCAGGTTTGGCGCATTCCCCTAAAACCTCAATCATTCTTTTAAGACGTTTTGCATAATTATTCGAGAATGGTTCTCCCAGATATCCTGCCAGCAAAAAGGGGTACAAAAACATCTCTGTAACCAACCTGTGGTAAGCTGTTGAAGATTCGAAATCCCAGCCGTCTCCAAAGGTCTGCCTGAAAATCTCTTTTTCCAGTTCCTTTTTTGCGAAGGCTTTCCACTCCTTACTTTCCTTTAAAACCGGGCATAAGACTGAGAGCATGTAAAGTCCCGCTATATTCCCCATATAATGATTACTTGTTATGAGGCTGATGTTTTCAAGATTTGCCATGATGTGCCGCCCATGTTCTCTTGCTGATTTCAAAAGCGTTGCGAAAAACACATCATTCAATTCACGGCTTTTCACGAAATAGAGTAATGCTACAACCCAATTTGCGATTCTTATTCCTACCTCCATAGTAACCGCCCAGTTTGGGCCATAGCGTACCGGGTTATTCTTAATCCAGTCAGCGATCTGGTTGCAGTATTCCACGGCATATCTTTCATTCTCTGTCATATTATAGGCTTCTCCCAAAAGAATGAAATGCTGGCAGGTGGAAAGTTCCCATGGTATCTTGATATCGGTCCCATTAGGTACATCTTTTCGTGAATGGCGATACCAAACATCCTTTGCCCACACATGACCGGATCCAGGATCACAGTGCCATGGGATCGGGACGTATTCCGATGACTTATTACTTTTTTCACAATTGCCATATGTTTGTCCCAATAGTGAAAACCGATGATTTAAAATATCTTCACTACGTCTAATTACCTCATCAGAATTAATATTAAGGCGCAAAAGATCCAAGACCGGTTGTAGCGTTTCGAGGTGATTTTTCCATGCGGTAATATGACTAAGCTCAAAAGAGTTGGGTCGATACTGTCGGGTTAACGGAGATTTTAAACACTTATCAAGCACATAACGCAATTTCAACTTAAAAAAATATCGAGCCCGTTTCGGAAAAATTCCAATTTTACGGAATGAACTTATCTTTTCCTGGGTTTTTGGGTGTTTATTAAGCAAACTATAACCGAATAAATTTCAAGTATCTTAAACGAATAAACTTGGCATGCCTTCTCAGATCGTTCGCACAAAATGACCTCATTTAAGAAAAAGTGACCGCCATCTTGAGCCATCATCGTAGATTTTATTCTGAAATATATTAATCTTTTTGAGGGCTTGTCTCAATTTAAAATTCAATGTATTTTCATATTTCACTTTAATCAATATGTGGAATTCTTCAGATTTTGAAATTGCCGTTAAACAATCAATAACGTCATCGGACAATGACCCCCCTGGCTTCATAAAGCTTTTTTCACCGGCAGGCGCATAGGTTACTATGGGTAGATTTTCTCGAAACTCTAACTCTTCATATATCGATTTTTTGTTTTGTATTGTATTGAGTTGTAAAAAGTGATCTGCTTTTGGATAGCCAGCGATGTATGTTCTATTGCAAAAAGGACCAAGAACCAATTTCGTTCTTCTGTCACCGGCTTCTCCAGCAGTAATATGCATATCAATATGAGGGAAATAGGCATGCCTTTTATAATCCCAAACAGCATATTCCAGATTTGCAGTAGCAACTCCTTTTAGATCATGATCAATATGAACTTTATATCCGGGCCAATCTCCCCATAGGTCCTGAAAATGTGCCGCCACAATAATTAGATTTTTCATATCTCTTATTATTCTTTTTTTCTTCTTTTCTAAGACCACACAACTAAATCCACGTTTATCTACCTCCTCTATAAGCGGCAGCAGGTTCGTTTTTCTCACTGCATTACCACCATCAACAAAACAGAATTCCGGGTTACGAATTCCTGATTTTTCAAGAATTGTATCAATATTTCTTTTTGAGGCTTTCTCTAATGTTTGAGAAATAGTACGATTTAACCATGTCTTTCTACTCATTTGATATTCATGCGGATGCAATAAAGAGTGTGTAATAGCGGAATGTAGTCCATTAAGTTGCGTCTTTACCCCAATATCCGGAAAATTTGTTTTTACCCACTCATTTGCCAATAACACAACCGGCCGGTCGTATAACAAAAATTCATAGTTAATGTTTGACATATCTCCTATTAGAAGATCTGTTGCTGCCAGATATTTGGGATCAGCGCTACCGATAATTTTTAACACAACTTATCACCTGTTATCCATACATGCTGAGTATTATTTTTTGAATATCCTCTAAACTTGTCTCGAAGATATAGTTGCTTGCTCTTTCCGGTGTAAAACAATCATTCATTATTGTCTTTAAATCAGCTATAGATATGCCATACTCCTTTAAGTTGAGGGATATTCCAAGCTTATAGAAAAAGTTTACCAATTCTTGTTCTGTAACTCCTATAGGTTGTTTGGATCTTGGTTTGCTCCCGTCTTCCTCTTCTTTTGAACCTAAATAATCTCTATACATTTTCAAAACATGAGGCAATGGCAAAGAACAAGCAAGTCCATGAGGCAACCCGAAGTGAGCAGTTAAGGGATAAGAAATCGAATGTGCAATAGCTGTTTTCGTATTACTGAAAGCCAATCCGGCAAGAACACTTGCACGCAACATAGAGGAACGGAGATTCGCATTTTTCAAATCACTTTTTAATTTGGGCAGGGTCTCAAACACCAACGAAATCACTTGTAATGCAAAGATGTCTGAAACCGGATTTGCATTTTTATTCCAGATGGATTCCACGGCATGGGAAAGGGCGTCAAGGCCACTATAGACAGTTTCTTCTTCAGGTAATGTCAGTGTTAGTTCTGGATCAAGGATTGCTTCCGCAGGATATAGGGAAGGATGACTTAAAGAATATTTCTTCTTTTCTTCCATATCCCATACTGTTGCCCACATGGTCACTTCGCTTCCTGTACCGGCAGTCGTAGGAATGGCAATCACGGGTTTGGGATTAAACGGTTCAGGAAAATGAGCACCACGTTTCAAATGATTGTCAATCCAGAGCTCGCTCCCTGATGCCCCACTTGCCGCTACCACCTTGGCCGTATCAATGGTACTACCACCTCCCAGAGCAATGATGGTCTGGTATTCGTATTGTTGCAATTCATGGAATGCTGCTTTTATAGAGCTAAAATTTGGGTTGGGCTGAACACCATCGAAAACGGCCACTAACGAATTACCCAAAAGTTTTTTCAAAGAATCTGTGATTCCTCTCTTTGTGAAGCCCGGTGTGGTAATTAATATTGACCTCTGGGAACCAACTATGTGCGGAAGGTTTCTGACAATAGCCGGACCAAAATGAATTTTGACAGGGTTGTAATATTGCCAGTTAGGCATTTTTGCCTTCCCTTTCTAAAAACCCCATAAATCTTTCTTTTACCTGATACGGTTTAAGCGTAGGACGACCCAAATCAGAAGCAGAACTACTGGATACTTTTACGTGTATTAATGATGGACCGGAAAGCCTTTTTACTGATCTGATGGCGTTTAACAAATCATTTTTTGTATCAGTGCGATAGCATTGTAGATACACACAAGCCCCAGCTATTTTGCAGAAATCAACTGATGGAGATACGCTTTGTTGTCCCCCTGTTGATTCATAAGTCTCATTATCCAATATGATATGAATAAACTGTTCAGGTTTATAATAGCCGATTGTTGCAATAGTACCCATTTTCATTAAAGCGGCGCCATCACCGTCCAATACAATTACCCGCTGTTTCGGTCTTACATGCTGAATCCCAAATCCTATCCCTGCCGCACATCCCATTGAGCCCACAACGTACAATTGATTTTTAGTATCACCAAGTGTAAAGAGTTCCCTTCCTATTTTCCCCGTTGTTGCAATGATAGCATCATCGTTACAGAATGCTTCACGAATAATTTTGATAGATTCAAAACGGGACATCCGTTTTTCAGGATTATTGTTGAATCGCCCTTCGAGGGAAACCTTCTGAGGTTTTAAGATTGCTGTGCCGATAGATTTCAAATCAGTTTTGTGCACATTCCCCTTTTTCATTATGAGCGCAAAAGGCAGGCCGGTTTTTGCCATCTTGCTTTCTGCCTGATCCAAAACCGTACCAATCTTCTCGAGCTCATCTGGGAAGAACTCCCATTGAATATGCAAAGTTTCCAGAAGTTCTCCGGTAATCTGCCCCATGAGTTCGTGCTGAGGTTCATCATTAAGACCAGGTTCACCCCGCAGAGTTACTATTAAGAGGATTGGTATACGAAATGGAAAACAAAGAGATGTAAGAGGATTTATCGTATTACCAAGACCAGAATTCTGACACATGACTACTGCCTTGCAGCCTGCCAGATATGCACCTGCGGCAATACCGACTGCTTCGCCTTCACTGGTTGCTGTAACATAATCAACATCAGGATTTTGAATAACGCAATTAATTAGCGGTTTAAGGAAAGAACAAGGAACACCGGTATAAAAAGTATATCCGCGTGACGTGCATGCTGATATGAAATCTTGAGATTGTATCATTTTAATTCCTTATCTTGTCCCTGGGATTAGATTCAGTATTTCTTTTATAGGCATACATTTTTCATTGCAATCGAATGACCTGTCATGCCTGAGAATAGATTCCGCGACTCGTAACATTGCCGGATAGGCGGATCGCAGCATATGGTTTGCGTATATAATTATATTCGCACCTGCATCTGCCAGATCCTTTTCATATACTTTATTATAACTTGAGGGCACGACAACCAACGGTACTCGATTGCTGAATTCATTATATCGTCTGCAAAATTCAAAAATTTCTTCCGGCTCTTTTTTTTTGCTATGGATCATTATCGAATCTGCGCTGGCTTCTATATAAGCATGCGCCCTTTTAAGCGCATCATCAAGACCATTCTCCAGTATAAGGCTTTCGATTCTGGCAACTATCATAAAATCGCCAGTTATTTGTGCTTCTTTACCTGCTCGAATCTTATTACAAAAGTTTTCAATTGAATCCTGTGTTTGTGGCACTTCTGTACCGAAAAGCGAGTTTTTCTTCAGGCCTACCTTATCTTCTATAATAACAGCAGACACACCCAGCCTTTCAAGCGATTTTACCGTAAAAGCAAAGTGCTCCGGTCTGCCACCAGTATCGGCATCAAAAATCAGAGGCTTTGTGGTAACTTCAAAGATACTATTGACAGTGGCCATACGTGAAGTCATATCCACTGCTTCAATATCAGGTTTCCCTTTTGCCGTAGAATCAGTCAGGCTACTTGACCACATGCAATCGAATTCCCGGACAGCGCCATCTTGCTCAATCTTTAAGTTCTCGACAATTAATCCAGTCAGGCCATTATGTACTTCGAGAACGCGCACAAAGGGTTTGGCTGCGATAAGCCTGCCCAATGTTTTTAATCGAATATTTGGGGTTGTGCCGATTGCTTTCAGGTCATTATGAAGCTGCGTTGATGAAATGCCCGGCGTATATGGGACTTCAATTAATTTTCCACCCCATTCATTCAGCGTCTCTATCACTTTTTGCCGAGTACCTGCCTGCACACCGCTGCCCCAATCATCACCATGCACAACATAATCCGGTTTAATTTCCCTCAGATTAGATGAATAATCCAACGTAAATTGGGGAACTACAGTGTGTACTCCCTTAATTTGTTCGATGACAGCTTTGCGCTGTTCGTATGTAAGAAATGGCAAACGTTTATAACAGGCGATGGCCTTGTCTGTGAGCAAACCAACTGTAACTTCCCCAAGTTTTGCTGCCTCCTTTATAATGTTGATGTGCCCGGGATGAATAAGATCGGCACTCATACCTACGTAAACTTTTTTCACTTTGTTTTTTATCATGTTAGCCTCCACATAAAAACAAGTAATTAACTACGCAAAAACACACAATCCCGCCTGCAGAAAGCTTTGGTCATCTTTTCGAATTGACTGTTTAAGCGCCCTTTTTTTACCACCTAAAAACTGCAATCGATTTCTTTGCTATGCTTTGAAATCCTTTGTCGATACTATTGTTGCTTCTTTTTGTTTGATGAGGAAAACTTGCCGAATAATTGGTGAAGCATAAACATTGAAAACCGACAACATTTGTTTGTCAGATCAAAAGGTTACAGGGAAGACCTGTGCACCGTTTGCAGTTTTCAGGTACCATATTGTCTTTCAAGCCTCCCTTCATTCGACAATTTTTAGCTTTTTAGCTACAACAATAATAGTTTGAGGTTTCCCTTTCTTAGGCAATAGATACCCGATCCTATACCTCATGTTATAAAAAATGATGCTTCTTACATTCTTGAACATCTTTTTCAAACCAGTATTTGTTGTTTTAGATATTTTTGAAAAATCATATACTTTTTGACTGCTTGGTATCTCAATATGCTTACGATTTTTCCCAAGCAATATTTTTATTATAGTTTTTATTCGTTCAAGAATCCGAATTATTCGTAATAGCAACAGAATCGAATATCTCCTTATTTTAATTATTTCAAATCCTGTAAGAGCTAACAAATTTTTAATACTTTGCTCGCTGAAAAAGAATAAATGACCCGGATAACCAAACTTTTTAGCACCGCCTGTAAATAAATAGAAATATTTCTCTTTAACATCTCCAAGGTTACCTGTCTCAAATACGATAATTCCATTAGTATTTAATCTTTTATTCATCTCAAAAAACTCAGATATCGGATCATAGAAATGACTTATTACATTGCAATGATAGATAATATCAAATCTCTTTTTATTAAATGATTCATGTAGTCTTTTTGTTTCACAGGGAATATTCATCTCGTTATCAATAAAATCAGCCTGAATCTGATTAAGTTCAATGCCATAGACATCAAAACCCATATTTCTTGCCTCAAATAGAGAATATCCCGCACCAGGGCCTATTTCCAGAAGACATCCTTGTTTAGCGTATTGCTTAAGAATCGAAAGCTTATGTTTACTGTGAAGGGCTTGCGAAAAACTTCTGGCTACGTGACCTTTTGCTG
>CAZEWS010000021.1:19190-20855 GCA_964515985.1 uncultured Rikenellaceae bacterium
AAATAAAACTTACCTATCCTCAGTACAGTCTGTCGATTTCCAGCAAGGTTGGACGCGGCGATATATAGATTAGTCCACAGCGGGAACACTTCTTTCCCATGAAGCCATTTTCCTCAATGACAATGCGATCCTTTTGACTTGTCTTACAAAATATACAACTAATATCTTCCACGGTACCTCCTCTTGATACCTAAAGTTTACACATAAATGACTGCACTGAGGATAGGTAAGTTTTATTTTGATTCTGTCAGCACAACTTTAATGAGTAATAAATCACACCCAAAAATAAAACAATAATACCCCAAATTCGGATCCACGATAACACCTTTTTGGGTGCATATTGCCACCCTAGACCCATCAATATGAAACAATAAGGCAAAGTTTGTATAAACTGTCTTCCCTTAAAAGAGCTCATGGCTATCCCGATAAAAAGACCCCAGAATACGATATCCAACCAACGTATTTTACGCACCTTCCAAGCGATTTGAGAGCCAATAAAAAGCGCTGGGAGGCAAAGAGTAAACAAAAGAGAGAAAAAACTTGAGTGAAGTGTCGTTAAGTTGCGGGAAAACTGAGGAATAGGAGAAACAAGTGCATAGGCAACCTGAAGAGGCAGATTTAAGGGAAAAGGTTGATTAAAAATATATCTCGCCAAACCGGCATTCTGCCTTTCCGCGTGAGTAAGTTGCGGAATCCCAAGCATATGTTTATCTCTTAGAATTGAACCGCCAATTATTCTAAAACTATTTTCAATTGGGGAACGAACGGCCAGCAATAATAAGACAACAGCAATAGTAACAATACATACCTTATAAAAGCCCTTAACCTTACTTTTTGTCAGTATATATGACAATAAAATTAAGACACCCATGGCAGGAACTTGCCATGACCTAAAATAGAAAAGGACCAGCGCCGAAATAAATAATAAAAACAACCCTAAACAAACTTTGTTCACTTTTCCTGACTGTGCCAAAATATAACCCAAAACAACAAGTGATGCGAGAAAGGCAATAATAAGACTTCGCAACACAACAGATGAAAAGAAAAGTACGCTTGGGTGTATACCAAACAGAATGGCTGCAAAACTTGCTATTTTTCTATTCAAGCCAACATGAATACCCAAAATATATGTGAACCCTGATATCATAGCGGCGCATAATATGTTAATTAATCTGGGTAAGACAGTATGGTAACTATCGATCTTTTCAGCAAGCACAATAAGATTGGTCAAAAATACATGATAACCTTTATGAGAGGTTCCAATAGGTGCCCGAATGTCTTCTGTAGTCACGAAGTGTCCCATTGATGCAAGCATTTTGGATCCTTTTTCAAAGAATAGATCATCTGAACCACCTGCAATATAGGGTACGCCATATAAAGTTGGATAATAGAGCATAAAAAACATCAAATAAAGAATGCCGATAAAAAAAACAACGAGGACAATGTTTCTACTGGGAACAATGCAATCTTTGGGGACCAGGAGAGAAAAAATGAAATTAATTATTATCAGGCTAATCAGTGAAAGAATCAGAACAAAACCGTTTTGTACCGCAAAAGCAAGAATACCAGATAATGCCATAATAGCATGATTGAGCAATATCCATACAGCTTTTCTATTATTTGGAATGCTTATTGCGATCATATTAATTGAGTTTTTGGGTGCTG
>CAZEWS010000022.1:0-874 GCA_964515985.1 uncultured Rikenellaceae bacterium
GCATTACAACATCCAGCACCATGGGAAGCAGCTTCCGCTTTAAGCATCACGACTGCTTCCCGTGCCGCCCTGCGTGCTACCTCTTCGGGACTGACCTCATCAAACATTTCAAATCCGGAATGACGGCTGAGTCGTTCCCTTGCCATATGACGGGTGTTATTCCCAACTCCCATTGCCTGTACTATGAAGAAAAGCAATGGTAATTCGTCGCTCAGGTAAAGTCCTTCACTGTTGACTATAGTCCTGCCCCTGGTCTCGTCATAATAACTGATCAGGGCCATTTTAATTTTGGGATCGTACTCAAGAGCAGCCTGGTTAGCTCTTCGCATCACTTCAAGCCTCTTATCATCCGCCAGATCTCCAAGTGGTACCTTTATCGTGATAAAGGATTCCCTGCTGGTTTTCTGAATATCAACCGGTGGAACGGTTTTGGTTCCTCTGGCTACAAAAGATGCTACTTCAGCAGCTCTTAACATTTTTGCTTCCGACAATTCATCGGTGTAGGCATAACCGGTTTTATCACCGGCTATTACTCTTACTCCGGCGCCCTTGCTTATGCCAAAAACGCCGCTTTTAAATTTCGATTCCTCCATGGAAAGATTTCTGGAGATACGGTTCTCAACATAGACCTCTGCAAAATCACCTCCATTTTCAAGTGCTTTTTGAATGATCTTTTGCAATAACCCGGGATCCAGATCCAAAACCATGCTTTCCGGAAGCGGGGATTTACATGACCATAGTTGAGAAACCAGGGCAGGCGTCGCCATCAGGACAATGCCACCCTTAAGGGTCAGATTCAGAAATTTCCTCCGGGGAATGTCACTGACAAAATGATTTTTTAATTTCATGCCAAATCCTTCTTAAAGTGAGAATT
>CAZEWS010000022.1:909-20809 GCA_964515985.1 uncultured Rikenellaceae bacterium
AGGTTTTTAGAATTAGATTATTATGACAAGATAATTTCCCCACTGACAAAATGATTTTTTAATTTCATGCCAAATCCTTCTTAAAGTGAGAATTTTTTATTGATTCATAAATTTAATACATTTTTATTATTTCGTAATCATTTTAAAATGTTTACCTTTAAGTATCGAATAAATGGTTGAGGATTGGTTTCGTACCGGTTTGCTTTCAATTTTATTTTTCCAGGGGGAAATTATCTTGTCATAATAATCTAATTCTAAAAACCTATTGACCATGAAAACATCAGTTTTTTATCAACCCATCATCAAGGCTTGCCTCTTTTTATTTATTACTGTTTTTATATTCGTTGGATGTAAGCCCAAACAAGAAAAGGAACCAGCTGCTGCCGAGGTAACTGAAAAAGATCTGGATAAAGAAGCAGTAATTGAAGAAATATCCGGTTATCCTCTGCCCACTTCCTTCGAAGTTACAAAGATGCTGAATAATGCCAAAGCTCCGTATATCCTGAGCATATGCAATACAAATGAAAACGTTGGCAATTATTTTTTACAAAAGGAAAAAGCTCTGAATCTTGGTGTTTACGGTGCTGACCTAAGTTACGCCAGTACCTATAATATGAAGCAGGAAACAATGCTATACCTGGAAGCCTCCAGGCGCCTGACAGACGAAATGGAAATTTCCACAGCCTTTAACCAGACCTTTATTGAAAGAATCGAAAATAACCTTGAAAACGGAGATTCCCTGATCTCAATCATATCCGATTCATTTTATGATACCTATGACTACCTTACTATAAATAAAAAAGATAAATTAGCTATTCTGGTAATGGCAGGAAGCTGGATTGAAGGACTATATATCACCACACAAATTGCCATAACTGCCGGGGATAATACGAAGTTTTTAGATATAATTACCCACCAGGAATCATCCTTAAAGAAACTCCTGGAAATCATGGAACCTTTAAAAGAGGATGAAGATGTTTCAGAAATCCATGGTGGTCTGATTGACCTGAATAAGATCTATGACAAAATTGAGGCAGAATTAACCGAAAAACAACTGGAGGAAATCTTGAACTCTATTGAAACATTGCGGAATAAGATCGTCTGATATTATTTCACCTTAACAAGCCCCGTTAGGGTTTATTAATTCTTACAACTTCCGGTCTTTCTTATTCTTCAGTCTTATCGCTTTGCTTTGCCATTTTACTATTCGTATTTCAGGATGTCAGCAGGATTTGTGTTGGCAGCTTTCATTGTCTGGGAAGTTATGGTCAACATACCAATTACCATTACGATGAAAATACCCAAAACTAATGTTCCTGCTCCAAAAGATACATGATGAGCCAGATATTGTAACCATAAGTTGTTGATCAGGTAGCCCAGTGGCGCAGCAATAATAGCAGCAACCAATAACATACGAATATATGACCGGGAAACAAGAAATGTGATACTATGCGCGTGCGCTCCAAAAACCTTTCTGACACCAATTTCCTTAAGTCGCGTTTGTGTACTATATGTGGCCATGCCAAACATTCCAAGGCCGGCAATTACAATTGCCAGAAAACTGGCAAACCCTACAGTATACAAAATATCCTCAAAAAAGGAATAGTATTCTCTGATCTCAGCATCCAGGAAATCGCCTTCCAGTTCATGTACGGAATCTATTTTCTTCCATTCATTTTTTATTTTATTTACAGTTAATAGCATGTTGGAAGAGTTTAATCGCAAAACTGCAATATTGAATTGGTTGGGTCTGATCCGTAAGACCAAAGGTTTTAATGGCATGAAAAGGGCCACATATTTATAATCTTTCACAACACCAATTATTTCAACATATATTGAATCATCCAATATCATAACAGTACCCAAAGCCTCGTTCGGTGATCCAAGATTGAATTGTTTCACTACTTTTTCATTAATAATGATAAATTTTTCATTTTCCGTACTTAGATTTGCCGGGAAGTCCTGTCCCGCGATCAATTCTAGTCCCATAGCCTGAATGTAATTGGCATCCACGGCAAAATAATCTGCCTTTGAATTTTCACCCTCAGGGTCCAGTCTTATTTCTGTGTCCCAAATATTACCTACACCTGGTACGTGTGATGCAGCCGATAATATACTAACTTCAGGAATCTGATTATAATGGTTATGGACTCTTGTAATGTTTTGGCCTTTCAGTCGGATATTGTAAACTACATCACGGTCAAATCCCATTTCGGCGTTTACCATAAAATTCATCTGCCTGAATATCAATATAATTGAGATAATAAAAATTATTGAGAATACATACTGGATGATCAAAAGTATTTTTCGCAATGTGAGCCGGCTGAATAACTTAATATTTGTAACACCTTTTAATACATTTACCGGGTTAAAAGCTGAAATAAAAACGGCAGGCAGCAATCCGGAAAAAATCCCCGTCAATAATGCAAAAATGAGAAACCAAATAATTACGGTAAGGTTTTGTTCCGGTCTTATTTCAAGTGCAGACATCATCTTCATACCTGCGAAGGCAGGTAGAAGAAACTGTAATAAAACATATGCAAAGAAGAGAGCAAAAAGTGATATTAATATGCCTTCAAGGAGAAATTGTACTATTATTTGTCCGCGCAAAGCGCCAACAGTCTTTCGTACCCCAATCTCCTTGCCTCTCAGTAGTGAACGGGCGATGGATAAACTTGTATAATTGAATGCCGCTGAAAGAATGATCACAAAAGCCAATCCTGCCAGAAAAATTACAAAAACAGAAGGTAAAAAGAATCCCAGTTCATTTGCAATTAGTGGCCCTGGCACGATTTTCATCAGGGGCTGAAGATAGAATGAAAGATCAAATTTCTCATCGTCTTTATACTTCTCGACACTTATCTTATCCAAAGCGTTTTGAACATCTTGCAAATTTGTTTTCTCATTTAACAAAAGATAAACATAATTCGTGTGGAATTTATTCCAGTTTCCAGTTAAGTTTTTGATCTCACCTGAATTTTCAAGTGATTCCAGGGTGCTGGCAGAAGCCAGTGCTTCAAACTGAATATGGGATTTATTACCTGTTTCTTCAATTATCCCGACCACCTCAAAACTTCCAATACTATCTACCTGAAGAAATTTACCGACCGGATCCTCCTCACCAAAATATTTCCGGGCAATTTCTTCTCTTAATACAATCTTATAAGGCTCATCGAAGAAGTTTTCTCCGGAACCGCCTTTTAATTTGAAATCAAAGACCCTGAAAAAAGCGCTGTTCGTATACAATCCATTAACAGTGATCCGTGTATCATTAAATACTCCATCTCCATTGAAAGTGCTCTTATCAAAACAGCCTCTTCAATAAACGGATAGTTATTTACTAATTCATCGGCCAGAGGGAATGCGGTAGATGCATATTTATTTAGAGACCAATCACTCAGGTTATCAATAGTTTGCACCCGGTAAATTCTCTCCTTTTTTGTATGTTGGCTATCGTACGAGAACTGGTCTACTAGAATCACAATAATCAGCATACAAACCGACATACTCAGCGATAATCCGAAGATATTGAGTAATGAAAATCCTTTATGCCGGAATATATTTCGAAGGGCAGTTAACAGGTAATTTTTTATCATGATACTGATTTTTGTTTCTATTTATAGATTTGACGTTTTTGAATTAAAATAGTTACAAGATTTATCAGTATATTTCGTTAATGAATCTCAGGAATGAAAAGCGTTAATCCTTCTTCTTTCATGATCCACTTTTTCCCTGCCATATCAGAATCATATATGTCCGTTGTATTATCAATGTCATAAATGATTTCAACCATGTCTTCATCCAGATCGACTACTTTCCCAACGGGCAGCTTTATTTTAAGCCTAACTTTCGGGGCTCTCCATCGTTCACCTTCAGGCAAGCTGAAGTAAGGATCTAAAAGCAGTAACGAGTCTCTTTGTTCCCACTTGTAGATGAGACTCCTGGCATTTTGTGCCGCAAGTTGCGACGTCCGGCCCTGTGACCGCTTTTCGATTTCAAGCTGGATCTCATCAGTCATGTTCTTCACAATGTCAAGTCTGGGTCTGCCATATAGCTTGTCTTCTTCCCTGTTGAGAAAGACTTCCATATCATCGATTTTAAGGTATATTTCATTTTCCCATTCAACATTCTGGTAATTATTGGTGAGTTGGATGTATAAGGTGTCGGATGGTAACCTTGTCATTAAATGAGTGTTGGTAACCTTTGCATCATCAGCATAATTCACACTTTCGAAAAATGTCAGTGCAAAAAGACTTATTACGCTTAAAAGCCATAATACAAATGCAGTAAGACCTATTACCTTATCATTTGCTTTAAATCTAAAGATTAGTTTGATACCACCGTACATCAATGCCAGCAGAGGGATGCATATGGTTAGGACCAAAGTGATCATGATAAAGCTAACATTTCCGGGATCGGTAAAAATTTGAAGAAAGTCTGGGAAATAGAAGATTTCCATATCAAAAAGACTTGGTAGAACGACCGTATGTTCAAAAAAGAAGAAACCCGCAAAAGCGAGAATAGCTGTAAATCCGGTAATAATAAGAGCAATACCGATAATCATAAGAATGATTTTAAGGAATACGGTTAAAATACTGCCTAATGCGCTCAGTACTTCGTTTGTGGTATCCCTGGTTTTCCGATATCCTTTTGTGTCTTTTACTTTTTTAAGATTATCTTTTACTTTCTCATATTCTTTTTTTACTGATTTTTCAATGTTTTCCACCGTAATTCTTTCACCACGCATTTCCAGTTTTTGTGACGGTGTTTCTGCTTTAGGGATAACAATCCATAAAATAATATAGACTAACAATGTGACGCCACCGGCAAGGAGTAACAAGAGAAAAATGATTCGAATCCATACCGGATCAATATTAAAGTAAGTGCCTAATCCCCCACAAACCCCTCCAAGTACTGCGTCATCCGGGTTTCTGTAAAGCCGCTTCTGTGCCCGGTAACCCGCGGCTCTTTCCCCGGCTGCTTCCTCATGGTAATCATCACCGTTTATATAATCCTCAGGATTTCCCATTGTAGCAATCATTTCATCCACATCCTCCTGATTGATTACTTGCTTTTGGTCGGAAAGTTTTGTGTGAAATATTTCCGCAATTCTTGATTCAATATCTTCGATTATTTCATGCCCATCTTTCAGGTGTTGAAATTGGTTGTTAATTGCATTCAGATAATTTTTCAACTTTTCGTATGCGTCATCATCTATATGAAAAATTATTCCGCTAAGATTGATTTTTATTGTCTTTTTCATTTTTTCCAAGTTTTGTAGTTAAACTTATTTTTCAACCTTTATCAATTGTACTGCCTTAAGCAGTTCATCCCATGATGTGTTCAATTCCTTAAGAAAATCTGTTCCCTTATCAGTCAATTCATAGTATTTTCGGGGAGGCCCCTGCGTTGATTCCTCCCAGCGATAGCTTAACAGACCGGCATTTTTTTGCCGTGTGAGCAGAGGGTACAATGTCCCTTCAACAACAATCACTTTTGCTTCTTTTAATTTATTTATAATATCCGAAGCATAGCAAGAATTTCTGGATAGTATGGAAAGGATGCAGTATTCCAGAACTCCTTTTCTCATTTGGGCTTTTGTGTTTTCTACATTCATTTTCTTCTTATTTTAATTAGATGTTTAATCAATTTTTTACTGTAGTAAACCGGAAAGATACGGCGGGTTTAAAGATTCATGTTTTTCCGGGCCCGGTTAAATTCTTCTTTTACTGTTTTTCCAATGTTCGAAACGTTAACCGGTTCCCCTCTCATTTCGAGCTTTTGGGCAGTAGTTTTAGCTTCCGGGATCACAATCCAAAGAATAAGATAAATGATCAATCCGGATGCGAAACCAAGGACGGCGACTACAAAGATGATCCTAAGAATAATGGGATCAATCTGGAAATAGGCTCCCATGCCAGAACAAACACCACCAAGGATCCTGTTATCTGGATCACGGTACATTCTCCGGTATCCGGAGGGACCAAACTTTTCCCTTTTCCTCTCTTCGGATGAATCTCCTGACCCACCAATTTCTTCAGGTCTGCCAAGGATCTTGATTACTTCCTTAACATCTTTCATCACAATAACCTGTTTGACATCATTTACTCTTTCATTAAATAGTTCGGCAATTCTTGCCTCGATATCAGCAAGGATTTCCTTGCTCTCATCAACATCTGCAAAATGGGTTTCAATTTGTGATAGATAAACTTGTAATTCCCTGTAAGCGTCATCATCAATATTGAAAACCATCCCGCTTAAGTTTATGCTCAATGTTTTTTTCATATTGTTGATAGTTTAATTTGAATTAGAAATCCACCTTCTTAGAGGGTGGATATTTACTTTATTAAGTACCTTATAATATTTAATACTATATTATACATTGTAATTGCCAATGCAAAGATATAAAAATAATATAGTAATATGCAATACATAGTACTAATTTTTTTCATTATTTTTTCTGAATTACTGTAATGTTTTTTAAAACAGTCATTTACAACAATAAAAATTTTTAGGTTTTTTTCATTATTTTTGATGAAATCAAAATAATTTGGATTTAATCAATCCCTGTGAATAAAACTATGGAAGAAGCACCGATAGAATATGAGAAAAGGAAGTTCATCCATAGTCTGGTGTTTCCCCTTTTCTTTCTGCTGATTATTTGGATGATAAAACTGATTGAAGTCTCACTTGATCTCAATTTTGCAACATGGGGTATTTATCCGTTAAAACTGAAGGGTTTAAAAGGAATTATTTTGTCTCCACTGGTACATGCTAACTTCAGGCATCTTCTGGATAATTCGTTACCATTATTAATTTTAGGTGTTGCTATTTTTTATTTTTACAGTAAGGTTGCATACAGGGTTTTCTTTCTGACATATATAATGGTTGGCATCTGGGTTTGGTTTGGAGGGAGGGAAGCATATCATATTGGCGCCAGTGGTTTAATTTATGGTTTTGCCTCTTTTCTTTTTTTTAGTGGTATTCTCCTTGGTGAAGTAAGATTACTGGCAATCTCATTATTGGTTGTTTTTCTGTATGGTAGTATGGTATGGGGTATCTTTCCGATTAAAAAAGGAATTTCATGGGAGTCCCATATGTTAGGGGCAATTGCAGGACTGATTTTATCCTTTTATTACCGGAACCAGGGTCCGCAAAGAATAGAATACGATTGGGAGGAAGAAGAGGATGATAATTCAAAGGATGACTAACTCCGTCCTTTAGGGCGGAGGATAAAAATCAAACATAATATTGGGCTTCCTGCCCGATTGGTCAGGCGGGTAGCCTTTCAATTTAAAATTTCAGTAAATCCTAATTATATGTTAAATTATAAAACTTAGAAAACAACATGAAAATCTATTTTAAGCTTCCCAAATTATTATTACTATTCACTTTTTTTTGTGTTATAAGCTGTAATAAAGTCTCTGAGCAAGGAACAGAAAAATTTCAAATTATTTCAGAAATTAAAAAGGAAAAAAGTAGCCCCTTTTATATTGATACAGAGCATTATCCTGGCACAAGAAATTCTCTCCCAATAGGGATTTTTGATTCCGGAACAGGTGGGTTGACAGTGTTGAATTTCATTTTAGAACTCGATAAATTCAATAACCAATCGCATGAAGATGATGCGGATGGAATTGCAGATTTTTTTTCAGAAAGATTTATTTATTTAGCCGACGAGGCAAACATGCCATACGGGAAATATGATGCGGAGGGGAACACGGATTTTTTAAAAGAACTCGTCATTAAGGATGTCCGGTTTCTGTTAGGCCGAAAATACTATGAATTACCCAGTGATTCTATTGCAAAAACAGATAAAGTCCCGGTAAAAGCTATTGTGATTGCTTGCAATACCGCTACAGCATTTGGGCTTGAGATTGTTCAGGAAGCTGTTAAAGAATGGGGTTTGGATATAATCGTAATAGGTATTATAGATGCCGGATCAAAAAGTGCTGTAGATCTATTGAATTCAGTTGGCAGTAAGGATCGGGTAATTGGGGTTTTAGCAACTGAAGGTACTTGTGCTTCGAACGGTTATCCAAAAGCAATACAGAAACATTTTAAAAATGAATTTCAGCATGATGAAATCCGAGTGGTGCAACAAGCTGGTATTGGATTGGCAGGAGCTATTGACGGAGACATAAATTACATTGAACCTGCTGTAGCAAAAGTTAGGGATCATGAGCTATATCACGGTCCGGGATTAAATAACCCGCAATATCCCATTGACATTTCACTTTGGAAGGAATATAATTTTGAGACGGGGAGAAATCTTTTAGTCAGTAAAGACTCTGATGGAAATATCATTGAGGTTCAATTAAATTCAGTTAACAATTATATAAAATATTGTGTTACCCATCTGGTAATTAAAGTTTTACAGAAACATCCGGATCGAAACATAAATCCTGTTATTCTTGGTTGTACACATTATCCGTTTTTCAAAAAAGAGATACGCGATCATTTCATGTATCTTAAAAATCTGGATAATAAATACGGCAAAATCATCCCGGAAGATATTTTACTTATTGATCCTGCTCAATCCTTAGCCATTGAACTTTATCGTTATCTTGTCCTGAACAGCCTTTTTGGATTTGATTAAAACGAAAACAGTAAATTTTATATCTCGGTACCTAACCCGCTTTTACCGGAAAATCAAATTGATGAAAACGGCGAGTTCCCATATCATTTTAAATACAGACGTTCTATTAACCAGTCCCTGCAATTTGTCAAGATCGTTCCTTTTTCAAATCAGTGGATCGATGAAGAGATTCGTTTTAGAATAAGAAATAGTATGCCTTATAGTTACGAAATTATTTTTAAAGAAGAATGAAATAAGTAGGAAATGGCAACTATAATGGTAAACTTGCAGGAAAATCTTTAAGGATGAAAAGACCCTAAGGGTTTCTCTGCCATAGGCATCCCTATGGGAAAACCCTTAGGGTCTGATGCTTGTCCTGTGAAATGCTGCTTCGCAGCAATGGCTCTGCCACTATTTCACAGGGCGAGCCCGGGTCTATTGTTATTCGACCCTTTCAGGGTCGTATTTTATAGTCAGGTTACGACCCGTCCTACCTGTGCCAACCGGGTGGACTCCAGTTCGTACCCTGACTAATAAGGACAGGGTGATTGATTAACAAAGAAATCCAACCACCTCCCCCTTGACGGTACCGTCAGGGTACTCCTCCTTGTCTAAGGAGGAGAATTTAGGTTAGTAAAGCACAAACCCGAAACTGAGAACCAGTAACCCGGAACTAACAAAGCCGGGCTTGCCCGGCTTTGTTGCTGCTCCCCCTCTTGGACTCGAACCAAGGACCCTCTGATTAACAGTCAGATGCTCTAACCAACTGAGCTAAGGAGGAATATTTTTTGCATGGTAAAAGTAAGCGCTTTTGTTAAATTATACAATTATATTTGCAAAAAAAATTATAATGAAAGTACTTGGAATGGGTAATGCCCTGGTAGATATCATGACACGCTTAGATAGTGATGATATCCTTTACCGGCTTAAGTTTCCAAAAGGAAGCATGCAATTGGTTGATAAAAATTTGTCTGATAAAATCATGAATCAAACCGATTCATTTGAGAAAACACTGGCATCAGGAGGCTCAGCTGCCAATACAATACATGGATTAGCTAACATGGGAATTCAAACAGGATTTATAGGTAGTGTGGGAGATGATGAGTTAGGCATTTTTTTCAGGGAAGATATGTTATCGCAAAATATCAATCCGATTCTTTTTAAAGGAGAATCTGAGACAGGAAAAGCTATTGCCCTTATTACTCCTGATACGGAGAGAACTTTTGCAACTTTTCTCGGTGCATCCATAGAATTAACATCAGATCAACTTTCTTCAGATCATTATAAGGGATATGATTATTTCTATATTGAAGGTTATCTGGTTCAGGATCATGATCTGATTGAGAAGGCGGTTCGATTGGCAAAGGAAAATGAATTACTGGTTTTACTTGACCTGGCCAGTTTTAATGTGGTTGCTGAAAACCGTAAATTTCTGAAAAGCATCATTGAGCCATATATTGATATTGTTTTTGCCAATGAGGAGGAAGCAGGAGCCTATACAGGTAAGGACCCAAGTGAAGCATTAGAGACGATTTCCCGTCAATGCCGGATTGCTGTTGTGAAAACAGGAAACAAAGGCTCGTTAATCAAGAGTGGTGATACTTTCCATAAAATAGAACCCATTCGGGCTATTAGCGTTGATACAACCGGCGCAGGAGATTTGTATGCTGCCGGATTCTTATATGCGCTTGTTGAAGGAATGTCATTGGATAAGTGCGGTCAGGTGGGTTCAATCCTTTCCGGGAAAGTAATAGAGGTGATTGGTCCTAAAATGGATGTGGAAAAGTGGGCAGAAGCGAAACAAATGGTGTATGAAGTTAAAAATGAAAATGTTAACAGTTAATTAGAATAACCCGTGCAATTCGGCATCGATTTTTTCGATAACTTCCCTTAAATGTCCGGTATTGTTTGGGAAGTCATAATCATCGGCTTCAACAATTAACAATTTTCCCATGTTATATGCTTCGACCCAGGCTTCATATCGTTCATTCAATCTCCTTAAGTAGTCTAACCGGATGTTGTCTTCGTATTTTCTGCCCCGGTTTTGTATCTGGTTTACCAGGGTTGGTACGGAAGCCCTGAGATAAAGAACAAGATCCGGTGGCTGTATCAGTGAACTCATTAAGTTAAAAAGGGTAAAATAATTCTCAAAGTCGCGGGTTGACATTAAACCCATTGAGTGAAGATTCGGTGCGAAAATATATGCATCTTCATAAATGGTACGATCCTGAATGACAGTATTGCCGGACTTACGGATATTGAGGATTTGATTAAAACGGCTATTCAAAAAATAGATCTGGAGGTTGAATGACCATCTCTGCATATCGTCATAAAAATCATGTAAATAGGGATTGTCATCCGCGTCCTCATAATGAGCTTCCCAGCCATAATGTTTTGCGAGAAGACGAGTTAAAGTGGTCTTTCCTGAACCAATATTTCCGGCAACTGCAATGTGCATTTTTTAATTACATTAAATGATAAGAGAAAAATTAAAAATAGGATTTTTTTTCCGAAGATTGCAAATTCTTTTCAATTAATACAAATCAGGTTATTTTTTTAACTCTTTATTGATGATCAGCAGTTCTTCGACATATTTCCTGTTATTTGATAATCTGGGAATTTTGTTTTGTCCTCCCAGCTTTCTCCTTTTTTCAAACCATGTATAAAACACACCTTTTTCCATGATTTCAACGACTGGTTTGTCAAGGGTTATATTTTTATATCGCTTGGCTTCATAGTCGGAATTTAGTGAGATAAGTGCATGATCAAGAGCAGATGTAAAATAATCCAGGTCAGGGGGAGGAATTTCGAATTCAATTAACCATTCATGGCTTCCCTTACGGTTTTCAGCCATAAATACCGGAGCAGCGGTAAATTCGCTAATTTGAGACCCGGTTTTATTGCAGGCAATGTTTAATGCACCTATGGCATTATCAATAATCACCTCTTCGCCAAAGGCGTTAATAAAATGTTTTGTGCGACCCGAAATCTTAAACCGGTGTGGAAAAGTAGATGTAAAAATGACTGTATCTCCTATCATATAACGCCATAGCCCCCCATTGGTAGAAATAACAATTGCATAGTTTTTGCCAGTTTCAACTTCGGCAATCATTAAAGCTTTCGGATTTTCTTCATGAACATTTTCCAGGGGAATAAATTCGTAAAATACACCATAATCAAGCATAAGCAGCATGTCGTTTCTTGTCAGGTCGTCTTGAATACCAAAGAACCCTTCGGAAGCATTATACGTTTCCATGTAATTCATATTGTCGGAAGGGATTATTTTTTCAAATTGCTTGCGGTAAGGTACAAAGCTTACTCCGCCATGAATAAATAATTCAAGATTAGGCCATACTTCCAGCAAGTTTTTCTTACCGGTATATTTCAGAATATATCTTATCATAACCAGGTTCCAGGATGGAACTCCTGCAATGTTTGTTACATTTTCGTGCAGGGTTGCCTTGGTTATTTTTTCCAGTTTTTCTTCCCATTCCTCAATAAGAGCAATTTTATGGTCCGGGGTTCTCAGAAAATCAGCCCAGAAGGGTAAATTTCCAATCAGGATGGCTGAAAGATCTCCATAGTATGATTGGTTACTGAAGTTATTGATTTTGTGGCTTCCGCCGAGTGTTAATGCCTTTCCGGTAAGGATTTTCGTTTCGGGATGATTGTCTGTATATATCGCTATAACATCCTTCCCTCCCCTAAAGTGGCAATCCTCAAGGGCTTCCTTGCTTACGGGTATAAATTTGCTTCTATCACTGGTGGTGCCTGCGGATTTGGCAAACCATTTTATCTCACCTGGCCATAACAGATTTATCTCACCTTCCCTTAAACGATTTACATAATGCTTAATTTGGTCGTATGTTTGAACAGGAACTCTATTCTGAAATGCTTCAACAGTATTTATGCCGGCATAATTATATTTCTTTCCCCATTCCGTATTTTTAGCATATTGAACAAGTTTAAATAAGGCTTCCTGCTGAACCTCAAAAGGATACTTTTTAAAAAGCTCAATCTGATGCATCCTTTTAACATTCAGCCAGGCAATTATGGTGTTAATAAATGGCATGGTATGGATATGTTTCGTATCTCAAAGTTAAAGAATAATCACGTAAATAAAATTAATGAAAAACTTCCCTCAGCACCTTTAATGATTTTACCGTACCAAGACCTTCAACATGGAGTTGATAGTATTCCAGGATTTTCTCTAATATTAGCCCTCGCTTGCCTGCCGGGGAAATGACAGAGTTAAACTCATGAAGATCTTTGTTTAACATTTGGCTGAATATTTGGCTTAAATCTTTTTCAAGATAATATGGATGAAATGGTTTTGACGTAACAAATGTTCCATTTTTTAGGTCAAGATACCTGTTAATTAGTGAAAAGTTGTTAATTGGAAAAAACCCGAGAAATTTAGTAAACTGAAGCAGGAAAAGGATATGAAAATTCAGAATACCTTTAGTAGAATTGTCAAATAGTTGAATGGCATTGATCAGAAAATCAAATAATGTTGGGTTGCTTTCTTCTTCACGAAGAGTCCGGTACAGAATTTCAGCCAAAAACAAAACAATTGAGCTTTTTATAACATCATACGGAATGGTTTTAAAAGGTAAAATGTTTCTAAATTCTTTTATTCTTTGCAAATCTCTTTGAGGCTTATAATACACATCCAGTTCAAGGAGAAAGAGGGGCTGGAATAGATTGGCCCTTGAAGTTGTTTTTTTCCCACGAACACTATTTACCAAATAGGTTTGTCTTCCAAATCCTTCAGTGTAAATATAAGCGATGATACTTGATTCGGAGTATTTTATATGATGTAAGACTATTCCTCTTGTTTTGTGTAACATGAAATTGCAAAAATTATTTGTAATGTATCGGTTGCAATTGTTAAAATTCCATCACTAATTTACGATTTAATTTGAGTCTGTCTATAAATTACTCTTGAGACAGCCCCAGGCAAAATTTCAATAGACAAATAATAACCAATTTTTAAAATTACAATATCCAAACTGATTTTTGAGTTTTTGAATTTGGAATAAATTTTAAAAATTGTTTTGTTCATTTTTTTCAGCAGGAAAATATAAAATTGTATTTTTACGGTAAAGAGGTAAAAACCATGGAAAAACAACAACAGGGAAAAGAACTTGTTAAAAGAATTGCCAAACTGGCCAAACAAAATCAGGAACTTGAATTCAAGCTTAAGGAGCTTCAAAAGCAAAGTGAGAAGCTTATCCGGGATAACGAAAAGTACAAAGCATTGATGAAACAACTTGCCCCTGATAAACTTGCTTTGGAAGGCAAACTTGAAAAAAAGCCAGCATCCCTGAAATTCAAAATGGCAACGGTTTTGTTTGCCGAAATCCATGGTTTTTCAAAAATCTCTGATACGATGGACTCCGAAGCACTAATGGATGAACTGGACAAAATCTTTTTTCATTTTGATGAAACTGTCAAGAAATACAAAATTGAGAAGATAAAAACAATAGGGGATACATATATGTGTACGGGTGGTGTTCCGGTTAAAAACATAACCAACCCTATTGATATGGTGATGGCGGCTCTTGAGATGCAGAATTTTTTGATAGAATTGGAAGAAAATAATCGAAAAAATAAAAAGAAGATCTGGGATCTTAAGCTTGGAATTCATACCGGACCGGTAACAGCCAATATTGCAGGAAAGAAAAAAATATCATATGAAATTAAGGGAGATACTGTCAATACAGCAACCAGAATAGAATCAGCAGCTGAAGATGGCAATATTATCATATCGGTTATGACCTATGAATTGATTAAGGAGTTCTTTGTGTGTGAGTATTATGGAAAAATGCCGGTCAAATATAAAGGTGATCTGGAAATGTATGTCGTAAAAGGCCTTAAACCGGAATTATCCGTTGACGAGAAAGGGGTAAAGTCTAACAGCGCATTTACAATAAAATTTGGCCTGATACAATTTACTGATATTCAGGAAATAATACTGGATAAGTTGGAAAAAGAACTTCCAGATAATTTGTTTTATCATAACGTTAAGCATACTGTTGATATAGTTACAGAAGTAGAATTGATTGGTTGGGCAGAGGGGTGTACTGATGAAGAGATCTTAATATTAAAAACAGCAGGACTATTCCATGATGCGGGTCATACCATTGAATATGATAATCATGAGTATCATGGAACTGTGTTGGCCAGGGAGATGTTACGTAAGTATAATTATACCCAGGAGCAAATTGATAGAATTTGTGAGATCATTATGTCCACTCAGATGCCGCCAAAACCGAAAAATTTATTGGAGTCAATAATCTGTGATTCCGATCTTGATTATTTAGGTCGAAGTGATTTTATTCCCGTGTCAAATACACTATACGAAGAACTGAAGGAGCAAAACAAAATTGGCAAGTTAAATGACTGGAACAAGTTGCAGGTTAAGTTTATCTCCGGTCATCAGTATTTTACAAAAACTGCACGGAGCCTGAGGGAAGTAAATAAGCAAAAACAGATTGAACGAATATCTGAATTAATTACAGAAGATTGATTAATGGATGAACAAGAGTTTTGTAACGTGGGTTTTGGAACCATCTTCATTGGTGCAGAAAATCAAGTATACTCCGGTCTGTACCCGTGCACCTGAAAAATTCCGTCCATCCCATATCGCTTGTCCTCCCAAGGCTCTTGTTTCATAAACAATATTCCCACTAATATCCGTAATCTTTACTTCTGCATCGGAAACCAGGCCTGTAATGGTAATTGGTCCATCGTAATCTTCTCTAACGGGGTTAGGAAAAACAAACACTTTGTTGAATTCATTTGATCCTTGTGTTGCCGTGCTCCTGTAAGATATTATACCTTTATCGGTTCCGAAAAACACTTCACCGGATTGATGGTCAATTGCAATAGATGTTATATTATTTGAAAGGAGAGGACTATTATTTTCGTTGAAGCTATAAATTTGTTTGGTGCCATCAGGCGAAAGAAGGAAAACGCCGGCATTTTCGGTACCTATCCATTTGCGGTTTGCCCCGTCAACAGCAATGGCAGTTATTGTTTCGGTACCCAGCATATAATCAGCTAATCCACTGCCATCTTCCCTTGGGATCTTGATCCGGTGCGCAAAGAAATTTTGCCCTGAGAAAACATTCTCCGGATTGTAATATATAACCGGTCCCTCGTAAGTCCCAACCCAAATATTCCCTTCAAGATCCTCGGCAATGGAAAATATGTTATTAAATGTTTTACCATCCTGGTCAACTATGGAAAATTTATTTATACGGTCGTCTGTTGTATCATCAAAGGTGCCATTATTGTCAAAAACAAAGAGTCCATATCCTCTTGGAAGAACGATCCACTTATGATCGTTGCGCGTAACAATGATGTCGCTAATTGTGGGAGCATTAACAATACTTCCATAGGGAAATTTTTCCCAGGAGCCATCATATTTTTTTACAGATATTGGACTTCCAACTCCAGAATTAGTTACCCAAAGATTATGCTTGGAATCAAATGCAAGTCCACCAACTCTAATAAAATCCTCACCTGCAATTATGCTCTCGAGAGTTGAATTTAAATCATCAAAATGATTTAAAGGCTTACCATTTTCATACTGTAAAATTCCATATCCCCAAGTTGCAGCATAAAAAACATTTGGATTTGTCGGATCAACCAAAACCTTGACAACATCACGAATAGAATAATCAATAATACTATTCCATTGTTCATTCTCGAAAGTAAAAAGTTCACCGGGTTTATAGATGTTGTTCCAAGCTCCGTCTAATCCCCCTCCAGCAAGCACTAAATTTCCCCCCTCAATAGAGATTGAAAACACGTCGGTATTATAAGGTCCGTTTGGGAAAAAACTGTCAAAGTTAACATAGTCTGAAGTTTTGATTATTCCAGCTTCAAAATCAGCTATCCATAGGGTATTAGTTTGATCCAGAAGTGCGCAACGGGCATGGGGGATTGACCATCCATAATTATTTATCTTGTTTATTTGTTCCAGATTTTTATTGTATATCCGTATGAGGGAGTCGCTTGTAATGATGAGTCTATTTGTAAAGGAGTTAATAGAGTAATTTTGAATTCCTTGGCGGGTATCAAAAGCAGACCAATTTGATCCGTCATATACAAAGAGTGTATCTGTATTAGAATTTTGATCTGAACGATTTACAATTAGCTTACTGTTGAAAATTGTGATTGCATTAAAATTATTTTTATAATTTGGGAGGTCGGTCATTAGGATCCAGGAAGAATAAAAGATCAGATTTGGATTGTTGATGTTGGCTTTATAAATTCCATGTTCAGTAGCTGCATATAAATATGTGCCATCAAAAGCCAATTCATAAACTTCGATTTGAGTTCCGTTTTCACCAATGTAATAGGTTTCTTTTATTTCTTTCTTTTCAAGATTAATAACAACAATCCCAAATCCACAGGATAGATAGGCGAACTGATTTATAAATACTATATCGTTTATTTTTTTTAATCCAGAAATCGGTTTTCGTTTAATATCAGAGAGGTTATGAATTGTATTATTCTCAATCAGGTCGATATTAGTGTTTGTATATGCGATCAATAAAACCTGATTTTCATGAGAATATTCGATTGTACTTATTCCAACATCTGACAATCCTGAAACCTTTGAAAATTTTTCGATACTATTATCATTTTTATTGTAAGAAAAAACAGCACTTTCTGTGGCACAAAAGATTTTATCGGGTGTGGCAGTTAATTTTATTCCATGGGAATAGGGTAAATGGCTCCTCCACTCTGTGAGAGCAATTTGTGCGTGAAGCAGGTTCGGAAGGCTTAAAAAAAGCAGATAAATAGTAAAACCACTTATTTTCTGTCTCATTCCCTTAAAATACTGGAATTCTTTTTGGTGGAATATGATTAACATTTTAAAAACTCAAATTATGGGTTTTTAGTTTTTATGCATTACACTTTTATGTTGAATTTGGACCAAATAATGAACTAACTTTCTTATTGCTTTAGCGCGGTGGGAGATTCTGTTTTTTTCTTCGAGACTCATTTCTGCAAATGTTTTTTTGAATCCATAGGGTTGAAATATTGGATCATATCCAAACCCCGAATTTCCGTGTTTTCTTTCGAGGATGTTTCCTTTGACAATACCTTCGAAAAGGATTTCCTTTCCACTGTATATAAGTGAGATGACTGTTCGAAACTGAGCATTTCGGTTTCTAACACCATGAAGCTTCTTCAACACCTTATCCATATTGGCATTGGAATTTTTTTCTTTTCCGGCATACCGGGCCGAGAATACTCCTGGTTCACCATTAAGTACATCAATTTCCAATCCTGTATCATCAGCAAATGTATCAATTTTATATTTTGTGTAGATGCAGCGAGCCTTTTCGGTCGCATTGTCTTCCAATGTTTTATGATTTTCAGGGATTTCCGATTGATATCCGATATCATCCAGGCTAAATAATTGAAAATCGGGTCCTAGCACATCCTTAATCTCCTTTAATTTATTTTTATTGTATGTGGCAAATATTAGTTTCATGCTGTTACCCAGTAGAACTTTGTTTATTTAGCAAAGTTATTTATCATTTACAGTTATATCAACAAATGACTAAAATTTGAAATACCTAAAATTGAGAATATACTTTACCCTGTTAATTTATTACATACACAAAATCATTTTGATCTTAGAACAAGGATTACCTTCGGTGAGATCGCCCCGATAGCCATCGGGGCTAAGTTAACGATTTTTGATTTTAGAAGTTATTGTAGATCAGAAATCTAAAATCAGCGTTCCTTGTCCGATATTCAAATCTAAAGAAATTTAGCTTCTATTATTCATAAACTATAGACTAAAAAAATATCAATAGCCTTTAGGGAGGGGAGTTGGTTTCTTTTCAAACCCCGCCTTAAAAGGCGGGGCTATTGATAAATTAATCACCAAAAGTTTATGAATTAATCAGGTTAGAGACTTTATGGACAGGCTCTAGTTAAGAAAATTTTAAATGACAAAATTTAGGCATGGATTTGTTTTTTCAGCAAAGTTTAAAATGAAATTCCAGATAACAAATCACAAAAGATTTACCCAGTGAAATATTGCTTTACAATTTCACGGGGCAAGTAAAATACTGCCAAAGGCATCCCTACGGGAAAATCCAGAATAACGATGAACAAAATAAATAAATACCTAAATAATTAGCAGAAAAGGCTGTTTTTGGAATTTGGGAAATTGATTATTGGTAATTATTTATTATTTGGAGCTTGTTTTTTGGTGCTTTTTTCGATGTTAAACAGACTCGATGGCTTATTTTGTTTGTAGCTCTTTGCTGCGTTATGAATAAGTGATATTCACAATTTTAACCACCCGTTGCTGAAAATCCGCCAAATTGATGCAAGTCAGCTCTTGGATTTATACACATTACAGGTATTTTCGCACTGTTAGCAATGATTTTTTGTTCATCGGCACCAAGAATGTAATCGGTAACATTAATATCTCTGGTAGTCATGATAAGTATAAGGTCAGCTTCAATGCTCTGAGCATAATCAATCGTTTCTTTCCAGAATTTTGTTTTACCTGGCGTAGTAAAAACTTCGTAATCTACACCTTTTCCATCAAAGAATTTCTTGGCAAAGGATAAGTTTGCCTTAACCCTGTTTTTAAAGGTTTTGTCTTTTACCTCTTGTATGATAATATAGAATTTCGCCTTGTAGTAATTATATAAGTAATTTACCCAGTGATTTTTTTCTTTGTTTTCTCTCCGGAAATCGATAGGAAAAACAACCTTTTCAAATCTTTTGTGCCGGGGTTTCTCCTGAACAATCACAAAGGGTACAGGTGAGCCTGTAATCACTTTAAGCGCCCAACTGCCCGTTAATTTTTGCATTCCTTTCAGACCATGAGTCCCCATTATTACCAGGTTGGCATTAATTTCTTTAGCCACATCTGCGATAGTGATAAAAATGCTTCCTGTCTTTACGATTACATCAGGTTTGATAAAATGATCTTTAAATGTTTTCTCGGCTATTTCATTACATTGTTCGGTGGCCTTTTCAATTTCAGAATTCTCCTTAACAATGTGAATCAGGGAGATATCATTATTCATAATTTTTGCAATGATCAGAGCGTGCTCCAGAGCATTCTCCGCAACCGGTGTAAAATCATGAGGAACAAGAATAGTGTGTTTTTCCTTTTCCATAATTTTTCTTGATTTTCGTTTTAGAACTATCAATAATTATTATATTTTTGATATGTTAAGCAGATGTAAAAGAATTACAAGTTATGAATTTTATTAAAAAAAAGAGCAATATTTTTTTCTTTTTTTTCTTGTGCTTACTATTAATATCCTT
>CAZEWS010000023.1:0-2383 GCA_964515985.1 uncultured Rikenellaceae bacterium
TAAAAGACAAAAAATTTCACCTTCTTCAACTTTAAGATTCAGGGTATCCACGGCAAGGTTGCCGTCTTCGTAGCGTTTGCTTAGGTTTATTGCTTCAAGCATAGTTTCTTTTTTTGTTATGTTTTCAAATGGTTCATCATTATAATGCGTACCTCAAGATAATTTTTGATGTTTATGTTACCCATTAATATGTCGATCTTTTTATATAAAGCAATGATTAATTTCATAACATTCTTTATTGTCCCTCTATCTCTTTGTACCTCCACCCCTCCATCTCTCTATCTCTCCATCCCTCTGTCCCTCCTATTCCTCTTCCCCTCCTCCTTCAAAAATCACAACAGCCACCGCACAATCCCTGCTATGCGACAACGATACAAAAATATTATTAACTCCCATATCTTCAGCATGCTTCAAAGCTTTACCACTCATCCGTATTTCCGGTTTCCCTCCTCTGGTTTTCCGGTCTCCGGTTTCCGTTAATAACTTCCACCTGCTTCCACTGTACACCCTTGTCCCATCCTGTCCCCAGCGCCTTCATCACAGCTTCTTTCACAGCATAACGCGCTGCATAATGCGGGTACTTGTCAATCTTATGTTCACAATACTCCTTTTCGTTTTCCGTAAATACTCTCCGGACAAATCGTTTACTCTTTTCAATTGACTTTTTTATTTCTTCTATTTCAACAATATCGATCCCAATCGAAATTATCATTAGACTTTTTTTAATATCAGCTATATGCCAAAATTAATGCCATAACCTGAAGATGAGCAGTAGCGGTTGGTAAATTACTTTGTATCAGCGAATAATATTTGTAATAGATTTTATGAATACAGGATTATTCAGGTAAGTCATTACACTTTGTAACCTTCGTTACACATGCAAAGGGTGAATAATTAATAAGCAATGAACAATTTGAAATAAAAACACGGAAAATAATTTTAGTTAATAAAATTGATTATCAAGCAAATTTAGCAGTGATTACTTTGAATACAGAAAAGTCCGCCTGTCCTGGAACAGGATTAATTCCCTGTTAAGGCCGGAATAGTTATATGCTTTGGGTATATCCATCAAACAACTTGTAAATTTTCATTTTGTTAAAGAGGGTTTTCCTGCTTATTTTTAAAAAATTTGCCGTTTTAGTGCGATTATTGTTACATTTTCTGAGTGCTTTGATAATAATTTCTTTTTCAACTTTGGAATTTACCTGGTTTATTTTATCTTCCAGACTTTCTTTACCCGTTTCAAAATCACTGTCTGCTTCCGAATACCCGTAAACTCTTATTGGAAGATTATCTTCGGTTATAATATTGTCCTGGCATAGGATCATTGAGCTTTGTATTGCATTTTCCAAATCACGGATATTGCCAGGCCAGTTGTATTGAATTAATAAATCCATTGC
This sequence comes from uncultured Rikenellaceae bacterium, assembly GCA_964515985.1. Taxonomy (GTDB): domain Bacteria; phylum Bacteroidota; class Bacteroidia; order Bacteroidales; family VadinHA17; genus CAZEWS01. The sequence goes on from CAZEWS010000023.1 coordinate 1,401, forward strand.
CGGTTTGGTGATATTTTTTATATTTAATTTTAACAGGGTATTGTATTTTTGAATAAAATGATCGATTAACAAGGGAATATCATCTTTTCTTTCCCGCAATGGCGGAATAGTTATAGTAAAGATATTCAGACGGTATAATAAATCCAAACGAAACTTATCTTCCTGAACCTTTTGAGTAAGGTTTTTATTTGTTGCAGAAATGATCCGTATATCCACCTGAATGGCTTTTTTGCCTCCAATTTTGTTTATTTTTTTGTCTTCCAGGACACGTAATAATTTCACCTGAGCTTCTAAGGGCAGCTCTCCTATTTCATCTAAAAATAAAGTTCCCTGGTGGGCTTGTTCAAATTTACCCGTTTTGGTTTCCTTAGCGTCGGTAAATGCACCTTTTTCATGACCGAAAAATTCACTTTCCATCAATTGAACAGGAATCGCCCCGCAGTTAACAGCAATAAGGGGCATTTCTTTCCTTGGACTGTTATAATGGATAGCCTGGGCTATCAGTTCTTTTCCTACTCCGCTTTCCCCCTGGATCAAGACTGTGGCGTCTGTTTCACTTACTCTCTTAACCTGTTCAAGTACCTTCTGCATATCATCGCTATTGGCAATAATATTGTCAAACGAATATTTTTTGTCCAGTTTATCCTGTAATACCATAACTTTTGAGGATAGCTTTTTATGGTCAATTGCCCTGTGCAATAACAACAACAACTTATCATTATCAAAAGGTTTTTCAATATAATCATAAGCACCCTTTTTAATAGAATTTACTGCTAATGGCACAGCCCCATATGCAGTTATGATGATAACCACTAGTAACGGGTCTCTGGACTTTATCATTTCCATAGTTTCTATACCGTTCAAACCGGGCATATTTTGATCCATTAATATGATATCCGGTTTAAAAGAATCCACTATATTAATAGCTTTTGTCCCTGAATCAGCTACTTTTACCGTGAAACCCTCATCTGAAAGAAAATGGT